>NZ_JBIAGU010000004.1:0-326163 GCF_042869935.1 Kitasatospora sp. NPDC006697 | reverse complement strand
CCGGGGCCTCGGCGGGCTCGGCGGCCTTCTTGACCGTGCGCTTGGCGGCCGTCTTCTTGACGGGTGCCTCGGCGACGGCCTCGACGGCCTCGACGGCTTCCGCGATCTTCTTGGTGGTGCGCTTGGCGGCGGTCTTCTTGACCGGCGCCTCGGCGACGGCCTCGACCGGCTCGGCGGCCTTCTTGACGGTCCGCTTCGCGGCGGTCTTCTTGGCAGCCGGGGCCTCGGCGGGCTCGGCGGCCTTCTTGACCGTGCGCTTGGCGGCCGTCTTCTTGACGGGTGCCTCGGCGACGGCCTCGACGGCCTCGACGGCCTCCGCGATCTTCTTGGTGGTGCGCTTGGCGGCGGTCTTCTTGACCGGCGCCTCGGCGACGGCCTCGGCGGGCTCGGCGGCCTTCTTGACCGTGCGCTTGGCGGCCGTCTTCTTGACGGGTGCCTCGGCGACGGCCGCAACGGCCTCGACGGCCTCCGCGGCCTTCTTGACGGTCCGCCGGGCGGCCGCCTTCTTCACCGGCGCCTCGACGGCCTCGGCCGCCGGAGCCTCCTCGGCCGGCTTCGCGGCCGCGGTCTTCCGGGTCCGGGTGGTCTTCTTCGGCGCCGGCGCCGTGCTCTCCTGAGCCGGCGCGCCCGCCTGCTCCGGCACGCTCACCGCGTTCACCGCCTCGACCACGACGGCCACCGGCTCGGCGACCGGAGCCGCCACCGGAGCCTGAGTCTGAGCCTGGGGCTGGGTCTGAGCGGGAGCCGGCCGCCCGCCCGCCGCCGCCGCGGCGTCCGCCGCCGCGCCACCGCGCGAACGGCGCCGCCGGCGACGCGGCGCGCTGCCGCCCTCGTCGTTGCCGCCGCCCTGCCCGGCCGCCGGAGCGTCGCCCGCGGGGGCCGCCGGGCTCTGCACCACGGCCGCCGCCTCGCCGGCCGCCACGGCCGCTCCGCCACGGGTGCGGCGGCGGTTCCGGCTGCGGGCCGGACGGTCCTCGCCGGCCTGCCCGCCCTGCTCGGCGGCCTCGCCCGAGCGCACCTCGCGCTCGCCGCGGCCACCGCGCTCGTCACGCCCGCCGCGCTCGTCACGCCCGCCGCGAGCGCGGCCGCGCTCGCTCCGGCCGCCGCGCGCAACGCGCCCGCCGGTCTCGCCCAGGTCCTCGATCTCCTCGGCGCCCAGGCCGGCCCGGGTCCGCTCGGAGCGCGGCAGCACGCCCTTGGTGCCGGGCGCGATCTTCAGCAGCTCGTAGAAGTGCGGGGAGGTCGAGTAGGTCTCCTCCGGGTCGTTGAACGTCAGCTCCAGCGCCTTGTTGATCAGCTGCCAGCGCGGGATGTCGTCCCAGTCGACCAGGGTGACCGCGGTGCCCGAGGCGCCGGCCCGGCCGGTCCGGCCGATCCGGTGCAGGTAGGTCTTCTCGTCCTCGGGGCACTGGTAGTTGACGACGTGCGTGACGCCCTCGACGTCGATGCCGCGGGCCGCGACGTCGGTGCAGACCAGCACGTCGACCTTGCCGTTGCGGAAGGCGCGCAGCGCCTGCTCGCGGGCGCCCTGGCCGAGGTCGCCGTGCACCGCGCCGGCCGCGAAGCCGCGCTGGGTCAGCTGGTCGGCCACGTCGGCGGCGGTCCGCTTGGTCCGGCAGAAGATCATCGCCAGCCCGCGGCCCTCGGCCTGCAGCAGCCGGGACAGCATCTCGACCTTGTCCAGCGAGTGGGCGCGGAAGATGTGCTGGGTGACCGAGGCCACGGTGTGGCCGCTGTCGTCCGGCGCGGCCGCCCGGATGTGGGTCGGCTGGCTCATGTAGCGGCGGGCCAGGCTGATCACCTGTCCCGGCATGGTGGCCGAGAAGAGCAGGGTCTGCCGCTTGGCCGGCAGCATGGTGATGATCTTCTCGACGTCGGGCAGGAAGCCCAGGTCGAGCATCTCGTCGGCCTCGTCGAGCACCAGCGCGCGGACCTTGGAGAGGTCCAGCTTGCGCTGGCCGGCCAGGTCGAGCAGCCGGCCCGGGGTGCCGACCACGATGTCGACGCCCTTCTTCAGCGCCTCCACCTGCGGCTCGTAGGCCCGGCCGCCGTAGACGGCCAGCACCCGCACGTCGCGGACCTTGCCGGCGGTCTGCAGGTCGTTGGTCACCTGGGTGCAGAGCTCGCGGGTCGGCACCACGATGAGCGCCTGCGGGCTGTCGGAGAGCTGGTCCTCGGTGGCCCGGCCGGCGTCGACGTCGGCCCGGACCACGGCTCGCTCGATCAGCGGCAGGCCGAAGCCCAGGGTCTTTCCGGTGCCGGTCTTGGCCTGGCCGATGACGTCGTGCCCGGTCATCGCGACCGGGAGGGTCATCTCCTGGATCGGGAACGGGTGGACGATGCCGACGGCCTCCAGGGCTTCGGCGGTCTCCGAGAGGATGCCGAGCTCGCGGAAGGTCGTCTTGATGGGTTCAGTCGTGGTGGACAGGGTGCTGCCTCTTCCGTGTGGCGGGGCCGAGAGCGAGTGGGCGGCGGGCAGCCGCGCGGCTCGGCCGGAGTCGTCAAGACTCCGTCGCGAGCTGCGAGGTCGTGCACGACCACGCCGGTCCCTGCTGCGCGCGGGCGCCTGCCCTGGACGGGCGGTGGCGTCCCGTGGCGTGGGGGAGATGTCCCTTGAGGAATCCGGCGCGGGACCGGCGCCCTGCGGCGCGGTCCGCGGCGGCCCTCGCTCGGCCACTGATGCGGTGCCTGGCTTGAGGTCCAAGCCAAGGTCGGAGCCGATCGGCTCTCCGACCGGGCATCCGCGTACGTGGGACCGGACGCCGCGCCGGAATGGTCCGGACGAGGCGAACCCGCGCGGTCTGCGAACCGTGCGGGTATACGAGTCCCTGTACCACTGTACCGTTTGCGGCCGAGTCGAACACGTGACGTCCCTGACATGCCCGCTGAGCACGCCCGGAACCCTCCTCCCGGCGGTCTAGAGTGGCGGTCCATGGAGACTGAAGGCTCGATCGGCGACTGGACCACCTGCTCGGCCGACCCGATCTACCGGGCTGCCGTGCTCGACCTGCTCGGCGCACTGGCCTACGGCGAGCTGAGCGCCTTCGAGCGGCTGGCGGACGACGCCAAGCTCGCCCCCGGACTGGCCGACAAGGCGGCGCTGGCCCGGATGGCCTCGGCCGAGTTCCAGCACTACCAGCTGCTGCACGACCGGCTGGCCGAGATCGGCGCCGACCCGGCCGAGTCGATGACGCCGTTCGTCGAGCCGCTGGAGACCTTCCACCGGGTGACCCGGCCGTCGGACTGGCTGGAGGGCCTGGTCAAGGCCTTCGTCGGCGACTCGATCGCCACCGACTTCTACCGCGAGGTGGCCGTCCGGCTGGACGACGACACCCGCGACCTGGTGCTCCGGGTGATGGCCGACACCGGGCACGCGCAGTTCGCCGTGGACAAGGTGCGCCAGGCGATCGAGCAGGACCCGCGGGTCGGCGGGCGGCTGGCGCTCTGGGGCCGGCGGCTGATGGGCGAGGCGCTCGGCCAGGCCCAGCGGGTGGTGGCCGAGCGGGACGCGCTCTCCAACCTGCTGGTCGGCGGTTCGGCGGTGCGCGGCTTCGACCTGGTCGAGGTCGGCAAGATGTTCAACCGGATCACCGAGGCGCACACCAAGCGGATGAGCGCGCTGGGCCTCTCCTCCTGAACCCCGCCGGGCCGCCGGGAGCCCGTCCGGCCGGCTCCGCGGCTCCCGCCCTCAGGAGGCGTGCCGGCGCCGCCGGTGGCCGCCGCGGTGGGCCGCCAGGTCCGGCCGGGCCGGCACGGTGGTGAGCAGCCCGGTCACCAGCGCCGTCAGCAGCAGGGTGGCCGGCAGGTTCCCGCCGGAGAACTCGAACCGGATCACCAGCCCGCTGAGCAGCGCCGAGACCAGGCCGGTGCAGAGCACCAGGCCCCGGCCCGACGGGAGGAAGTACTCGGGCCGGACGGCGAGCGCGGTGAACCCGGCCGCCAGGCCGATCACGGCGAACAGCACGGCTTCGACGGACAGCGGCACCGCGGCCTCCCGGGGGAGAGGAGTTCCACCGCGGCGGGGGAACCGCGGTGCGCGACCCATACCCGGGCCGCCGGGGTCCTACGCCTGCGCCGCCGCCCTTCGGGTACGCCGCCGCCCGCCGCTCCGGTGGCCGGAGGGGCGGGCGGGAGGACGCGGTGCCGCGGCGGGCCTCAGATGGTGCCGAAGCCGACCTTGCGGACAGCCTGCTCGCCGATCTCCACATAGGCCAGGCGGTCGGCCGGGACCAGGATGCGGCGGCCGTGCTCGTCGGTCAGCGAGAAGAGCTTCGAGGTGCCCTCCAGGGACTTGGCGACGGCGTTCTCGACCTCGTCAGCGGTCTGCGAGCTCTCGATGACGATCTCTCGCGGCGCGTTCTGCACGCCGATCTTGACCTCCACGGCTTCCGTCCCTCCGGGGTTACAACCAGCCATGCCCGGTGCACTGCTGTGACCGGGCCTTTCCGCTTCACCTTAGAGCAACCGGGTGGCGACGCGGTGGATCAATCCTCGGCGGAACCCGCCGGCACGTCCATGCCGGGGTGCATCGGGAAGCCCTTGAGGCCGCGCCAGGAGAGCGAGGCGATCAGCCGCACCGCCTCCTCGCGGGGGATCTCGGCGCCCTGCGAGAGCCAGAACCGGGCGGTGATCTGGGCCAGGCCGCAGACCCCGGCGGCGAGCAGCTTGGACTCCGCCTCCGGCAGGTCGGTGTCCTCCGCGATCACCTTGCTGACCAGCGTCGCGCTCAGGTCGGTGGCCCGCTCGACCCGCTCGCGCACGGCCGGCTCGTTGGTCAGGTCCGACTCGAAGACCAGCCGGAACGAGCCGGACTCGGAGGCCACGTAGTCGAAGTAGGCCTGCATGGTCGCGGCGACCCGCTGCTTGTTGTCGGTGGTGGCGTCCAGCGCCTGCCGGATGGAGTCGACCAGCGCGTCGCAGTGCTTGTCCAGCAGCGCGAGGTAGAGCTCCAGCTTGCCGGGGAAGTGCTGGTAGAGGACGGGCTTGCTGACCCCGGCGCGCTCGGCGATGTCGTCCATCGCCGCGGCGTGGTAGCCCTGGGCGACGAACACCTCCTGCGCGGCTCCGAGCAGCTGCTCCCGGCGGGCGCTACGCGGCAGCCGGGCGCCGCGCGGGCGGTCCTGGGCCTCCTGGATGGCCGTCACGGCGCTCCTCACTTTCACGGTCGACGCTGCGGGGTCGATGGCTGGTCGTTCGACGGTCGAGCGGCTGATTCTACTTTTCGGTAACCCGGAAGCGCGCTCGGCCTGATCGGAAAAACCGCAGCTCCCGGGTTGTCGGGAGCCCACAATACGGCGCGACACCCCCTCCGGCGCCAGAGTCTCACTACCATCTTCTCCCATGAGCACCGAGCAGCGGGAACGGGTCACGGCGGCCGGGACCGGCCGCCCGCCCGGCCGCTGGGGCGCCAGGGCGCTGCCGGTGCCCGGGGCGGTGCTCTCCGTGATCGGCCCGACCGCCGACCCGGCCGACGGGCTGCCGGAGGCACTGTTCGTGCACGGGCTCGGCGGCTCGGCGGACAACTGGACCGCGCTGATGGGCGAGCTGGCCGGCACGGTGCGCGGCGAGGCCGTGGACCTGCCGGGCTTCGGCTGGTCGGCGCCGCCGCCGGACGGCAATCTCTCGGTCTCCGGCCACGTGCGGGCGGTGATCGGCTACCTGGAGGCCACCGGGCGCGGGCCGGTGCACCTGGTCGGCAACTCGCTGGGCGGCGCGGTGGCGGTCCGGCTGGCGGCGCTGCGGCCGGAGCTGGTGCGCAGCCTGGTGCTGGTCTCGCCCGCGCTGCCGGAGCTGCCGCCGCAGCGCACCGCGCTGCCCACCGGGCTGCTGGCGCTGCCCGGGATGGGACGGCTGCTGCAGTGGGCGGGCGCCGGGCGGCGCTCCGTCGAGCAGACCGCGGACGAGCTGCTCGACCTGCTCTACGGCGACGCCCGGGCGATCCCGGCCGAGCAGCGCGAGCTGGCGGTGGCCGAGTACCGGCGCCGGCTCGCGCTGCCGTACGCGCTCCCGGTGATGGCCGGCTCGGCCCGCGGCATCGTCACCGCCTACACCGAGCGGGGCGAGCAGGCGCTCTGGCGGCAGGCGGAGCGGGTGGAGGTGCCGGTGCTGCTGGTCTACGGGCTGCGCGACAAGCTGGTCTCGTACCGCTCGGCGGTCCGGGCCTGCGCGGCGTTCCGGGACTCCCGGCTGCTGGTGCTGCCGGACTCCGGGCACGTGGCGATGATGGAGCACCCGGTGCGGGTGGCGCGGGCGGTGCGGGAGTTCCTGCGGGAGACCGGGAACTGAGGCTCCGTCAGGCCTGACCGAACGTCAGCGGCGGCCGGACGTTACGGGGATTCACTCGTTCAGGTGGCATGAGCGCAGGTGAGCGACGTACCCGGGCTTTCCGCTCTACCTTCGTGGGTGTCGGACCGAACAGATGTGGGGGGCGCTCGCCGCAGGCGGGGCCCGAGGGGAGAGGGCGCAGGGGTGGGCCCGCCTCGGGGCCCGGTGGGGAGCGAACGGTCCGCGACGGCGCCCAGGCCGCCCGTCCCGCCCGAGGGGCGGGTGGGGCCGCTGGGCCCGCGAGATCGGGGCGATCCGGTGCCGGGGTCGTCGGTGAGAGTCCTCCCGCGCGTCTGGTGCCCGCTTGTTCCGGTCCGGTTCCCCCGGCTCCGTCTCCTGGAGGTTCGTCGTGCGCATTGCCCTGCTTGTCGAAGGTTCCCGGGCCGGGGCGGGCTGGCCGGCCCGACTGGTCGCCGGCCTGCCGGAGCACGAGTTCGACCGGTACGCGCTGCTCAGCGGCGAGCCCGCCGATGCCGCCGGAGCCGACTCCGATGCCGGATTGCGGACGCTGGCGCTGCGCGGGCCCCGGCCGGGCGGGCGGGCGCCGGGCGCGGTCCGCCGCCGGCCGTACGCCAGAGCCTACGAACAGCTGGTCCGGGCGCTGGTGCTGCCCGCCGAGCGGGAGGGCTTCGCGCCCGCCCTGCACCGGCTGGCCGAGCTGGCCCGGCAGGATGGCGCGCTGCCCGCCTTCCTGGCCTCCGGCCGGGCGCACCAGGTGCTGGAGCGGGTCTGGCGCTCGCCGGGCGCGGACACCGCGGCCGGGCAGCCGCTGGTGCACGACGTGCTGGTCGCCGGGGACCTGCTGGAGCAGTTCCTGCGCCCGCTCTCGGCCGACTGGTACGGCGAGGAGCCCGGCGGGCTGGGCGCGGCCGACCTGTGCCACGTGGTCGGCGGCGGCCCCGCCGCGCTGCCCGCGCTGATCGCCAAGGAGCTGTACGGGGTGCCGTTCGTGCTCACCGAGCACGGCCTGCACCTGCGCGAGCAGTACCTGGGCTACCGGCAGGCGCCCTACCGCTGGCCGGTCCGGGCGCTGCTGCTCTCCTTCTTCCGCCAGCTCGCCGCCGAGACCTACCGGCAGGCCGCGCTGCTCACCCCGGGCAGCGGCTACGACCGCGAGTGGCAGCTGCGCTGCGGGGCCGACCCGGACCGGATCCGGGTGGTGCACCGGGACGTGCCCGCCGCCGGCCACCCGGCCGCCGGGCCGGAGCCCTCCCGGCCCACCCTGGTCTGGGCCGGCCGGCTGACCCCGGCCGCCGATCCGGAGCTGATGCTGCACGCCTTCGCCCGGGTGCGGGCCGAGCAGCCGCAGGCCCGGCTGCTGTTCTGCGAGTCCGAGGGGCGGACCGGCTACCGGGCGCACTGCGTGGCGGTGGCCGAGCGGCTGGGGCTGACGGTCGGGCTGGACGGCGACGTGCGGTTCGCCGAGCGGGTGCCGGCCGAGGGCCGCTGGGCGCACGGCACGGTGGCGGTCTTCCCGCACCGCACGCTGCCCGGGCCGCGCCTGCTGGCCGAGGCGATGCTGAGCGGGCGGGCGGTGGTCGCCACCGACGTGGGGGTGGCGCGCGAGGTGCTGGGCCCGGCCGGGCTGCTGGTGCCGCCCTGCGACCCGGCGGCGCTGGCCGGGGCCTGCCTGGCGCTGCTGGACGACCGGGAGCGCCGGGAGCGGCTGGGCCGGGCCGGGCGGCAGCGGGCGGCCGAGCGGTTCGCCGTGGAGCCGGCGGTCGCCGCCTTCCGGGACGTCTACCTGGAGCTGGTCTCGCACTGGCCCGCCTTCCCGGCCGCCGAGCGCACCCCCGGCGTGCTGCCGCGGCCGTTCGCCCGGCCCGCCGAGTACTGGGTGGCCGGTCCGTCCCGGGCGGTGGCGGCCCGGGTGAGGACCAGCTGATGGCCGGCCGGGGCGGCGAGCGGTCCGCCGGGGCGTTACCGGCGCCCGGGGAGGCCGGGCGCCGGCGGGTGGCCGATCCGGTGCGGGAGCTGCTGGAGGCGCACCGGGCGCTCTGCGAGCGGGCGGTGGATCCGCTGGAGATCGCGGCCGGTCTGGAGGAGGCCGGGATCTCCGCCGCGGTGGCCGGGCGGTACCGGCACGCGGACGTGTTCGGGCTGGCCGAGGAGCTGTTCGCCCGGGTGCCGCGCCGCCCGGTGGAGCCGCCCGCCCCGCCCGCGGCGCGGCCGCAGCCCGGCTGGCGGTACCGGCTGGGCACCGCCGCCGGCCTGCTCGGGGTGCTGCTGCTGCCGCTGGTCACCGCGGCGCCCGGGGCGCTGGCCACCGCGCTGGCGCTGGCCCTGGCGGCCTGGCCGGCGGCCGGGGCGGCCGACCGGGCGGCCCGCTGGGTGCGGCACACCGGCCGGGTGCAGGTGCGCAGCGCGGTGACCCTGGCCGAGTTCCGGGCCCGGATGCGCCCGGTGCTGCCAGTGGCGCTCGGCCTGCACCTGGCGGTGCTCGCGCTGACCAGCTTCGCCGCCTTGGCGGTGCTCACCGCGGTGGCGCCGCGCCCGGGCCCGGCCGCGATCGGGCTGCTGCCCGCCGTGGTGCAGCGGGCCGGGCCGGTGCAGTGGTACGGGCAGGCGGTGCTCGGCCTGCTGGTCGGCGCCGCCGCCGTGCTGCGCCGGCTCGGCCGGGCCGGGCTGGCGCTGGCCGGGGTGGCGCTGGCCGATCTGACCGGGCTGGCGCTGGTGCTGCTACGGGCGCTCGGCCTGCCCGTCGGGTGGGCCGCCGAGCCCGGCACGCTGACCGTGCTGGCGGCCGGCGCGGCCGCCGCCGTGCTGCTGCCGAGGGCCTGGGCCGCCACCGCGCGGGCCGGCTCCTACCCGTGAGCCGGTCCCGGCCGCCCGACCCACTCCCGATCCCCACCATCTCGTTGGACGACCGCCCGCTGCCGGGCGGTCCCGTTGGAAGGACTCCCATGCGGGTGCTGTTGCTGGGGGCCGGCGGCTATCTGGGCCGCCGGGTCGCCGATCGGCTGCTCTTGGATCCCGACCTGCAGGTCACCGTGCTCGGCCGGCGGGACTCCGCCGACATCCGCTTCGACCTGGCGGCCGGCAGCCCCGGGGCGCTGGCCCGGTTCCTGGACGCGGTGGCCCCGCAGGTGGTGATCAACTGCGCGGGCGCCACCTACGGCAGCCCGCGCGCCCTGGTGCGGGCCAACGCGCTGGCGGTGGCCACGGTCTGCGAGGCGATCCGGCGCAGCCGCGAGCCGGCCCGGCTGGTGCACGTCGGCTCGGCCGCCGAGTACGGGCCGATGCCGTTCGGCTCGGCGGTGCTGGAGAGCGCCGAGCCGCGCCCGGTCGGGCCGTACGGGGTGGCCAAGCTGGCCGGCACCGAGCTGGTGCTGGCCTCCGGGCTGGACGCGGTGGTGCTGCGGGTCTTCGACGTGGTCGGCCCGGGCACCCCGGCGGCCTCGCTCTTCGGGCGGCTGGCCGAGGGCCTGCGCCGGGCGCTGGAGCACGGCGACCCCCAGCTGCGGCTGCCGGACCTGTCCGCATTCCGGGACTTCGTGGATGTCCGGGACGTGGCCGAGGCGGTCCGCGCGGCGGTGGACTCGGCCGCCACCGGGGTGGTCAACGTGGGCAGCGGCCACGCGGTGCGGGCCAGGGAGGCGGCCGACCTGCTGGTCCGGGCCTCCGGCTTCGAGGGCCTGCTGACCGAGGAGAGCCGCCCGGTGCTGCTGCCCGCGCAGTCCGCGGGCGAGCCGGCCGGCGCCGCCCCGGTGGAGGCCAGGCCGGCCGGCGAGCCGGTGCCCTGGCGGCAGGCCGATGTGCGCACGGCCCGGGAGCGGCTGGGCTGGCGGGTGCAGATCCCGCTGGAGGAGTCGCTGGCCGACGTCTGGCTGGAGACCGCCTGCCGGGTCTGACCCGGGGCGCGGGCCGCCGAAACGCGGACGGATCCGCAGGTCCCAGCATCCGGCGGCGGTCGTCTCGCCTGTCGGACGAGCTGTCTCGGAATAGCGGGCGGGCATGACACTGTTGGGCAAGGAACCACTGATTAAGACGACCATCGGAGTCCCCGTGTCGCTGCCACCCCTGGTCGAGCCGGCCGACGAGCTCACCGTAGACGAGGTCCGCCGGTACTCCCGCCACCTGATCATCCCGGAGGTCGGGATGGCCGGGCAGAAGCGGCTGAAGAACGCCAAGGTGCTCTGCGTGGGCGCCGGCGGCCTCGGCTCCCCGGCCCTGATGTACCTGGCGGCCGCGGGCGTCGGCACGCTCGGCATCGTCGAGTTCGACACGGTCGACGAGTCCAACCTGCAGCGCCAGATCATCCACGGGCAGTCCGACATCGGCCGCTCCAAGGGCGAGTCCGCGCGGGACTCGGTCAAGGAGATCAACCCGTACGTCGACGTGATCCTGCACGACGAGCGGCTCGACAACGATAACGTGATGGAGATCTTCTCCGGCTACGACCTGATCGTCGACGGCACCGACAACTTCGCCACCCGGTACCTGGTGAACGACGCCGCCGTGCTGCTCGGCAAGCCGTACGTCTGGGGCTCGATCTACCGCTTCGACGGCCAGGCCAGCGTCTTCTGGGCCGAGCACGGCCCCTGCTACCGCTGCCTCTACCCGGAGGCCCCGCCGCCGGGCATGGTGCCGTCCTGCGCCGAGGGCGGCGTGCTGGGCGTGCTCTGCGCCTCGATCGGCTCGATCCAGGTCACCGAGGCGATCAAGCTGCTGGCCGGGGTCGGCGAGCCGCTGGTCGGCCGGCTGATGATCTACGACGCCCTGGAGATGAACTACCGCCAGGTCAAGGTCCGCAAGGACCCGAACTGCGTGCTCTGCGGCGACAACCCGACGGTCACCGAGCTGATCGACTACGAGGCGTTCTGCGGCGTGATCTCCGAGGAGGCCCAGGAGGCCGCCCTCGGCTCGACCATCACGTCCAAGCAGCTCAAGGAGATGCAGGACAACGGCGAGGACATCCTGCTGATCGACGTCCGCGAGCAGAACGAGTACGAGATCGTCTCCATCCCGGGCGCGGTGCTCATCCCCAAGAACGAGTTCCTGATGGGGAGCGCGCTGGAGAAGATGCCGCAGGACAAGAAGATCGTGGTGCACTGCAAGACCGGTGTCCGCTCGGCCGAGGTGCTGGCCGTGCTGAAGGCCGCCGG
This sequence comes from Kitasatospora sp. NPDC006697, assembly GCF_042869935.1. Classification (NCBI taxonomy): domain Bacteria; kingdom Bacillati; phylum Actinomycetota; class Actinomycetes; order Kitasatosporales; family Streptomycetaceae; genus Kitasatospora; species Kitasatospora sp. NPDC006697. The sequence goes on along the minus strand of NZ_JBIAGU010000004.1, from coordinate 314,734 downwards.
GTTCGCCAACTCGGTGCACCTGGGCGGCGGCGTGATCAGCTGGGTCAACCAGATCGAGCCGGAGAAGCCGGTCTACTGACCCGCCCGCGCTCGAGCTGCCTCGCGCCCCCGTACCGCTCCGGCGGTGCGGGGGCGCGGCCGTCCCGGCGGGCCCGGGTCAGAGCGCGTTCTTGCGTTGCAGGTAGCTGTAGGCGATCCAGCCGGGCAGCACCGGCAGCCAGAAGGTCAGTGCCCGGTAGAGGAAGACCGCCGAGGTGGCGGTGGCGGCCGGCATCCCGAGGCTCATCGCGACGATCAGCGCACCCTCGATCGCGCCGATCCCGCCCGGGGTCGGCACCGCCGATCCGGCCGCGTTGGCGGTCAGGAAGATCACCGCGACGGTGGCGTAGTTCATCGAGCCGCCGAAGGCCCGCACCGAGGCGTCCAGGCAGGCGGTGAAGGTCAGGGTCAGCAGCAGGATGCCGCCGAAGCCGGTGACCAGCTTGCTGGGCGTCTGCATCAGGTCGAGCATCCGCGGCACCACGCCGAAGAAGAGCGCCCGCAGCTTGGTCCAGAGGAACCGCCGCAGCGGTGCCACCGCCGCCACCACCAGGGCCAGCACCGCCGCGCTCAGCACGCCGATGATCACCGCCCGTTCGCTGCCCAGGTCCCCGTTGCCCTGGCTGCCGGTGATCATGCCGAACAGGAAGAGCAGCAGCAGGTGCCCGGCGAGGCCGGCCAGCTGGGAGGCGCCGACACTGGCCACCGCCTGCACCGGCCGGACCCCCTGCTTCTGCAGGTAGCGGGTGTTGAGCGCGATGCCGCCGATCGCGGCCGGGGCCACCAGCTTGACGAAGGAACTGGCCAGCTGGGCCGCCACGGTCCGGCCGAACGGCAGCTTCTCCGGCACGAAGCCGGTCAGGCTCATCGCCGCGGCGATGTAGGTGACGGCCGCGGCGGCCAGCGCCACGGCGGCCCAGGCCCAGTTCATCTGGGAGAGCTTCAGCTGGCCGGGCTGGATGGTGGTCACCGCCAGGTAGGCGGCGAAGGCCAGCGCCACCACGGTGATCAGGGTCTTCGGCCGCAGCCGCTCCAGCTTGGCGGGCGCCTCCGGGGCCTCCGGGGCGATCTCCAGGATCTGCTGCCGCAGGCGGCTGAGCAGATCCTCGCGGGCGGCGGCGATGTCCTCCTCGGCCTGCTCCTGGCTCTTCTCGCCGGCCGCCACCTGCTCCAGGGCCAGCGCCTGGGCGGCAGCGCGGCGCTCCTTGGTCTGCTTGGCCAGGTCGTTGCGGGTCTGCCGGCTCAGGCCGACCGGCTGCAGCAGCGGCAGCGCGGCCGCCACCCGGTCCCGGCCCAGCACCTTGTTGGCCACCGCCACCGCGCGCTCCGGGCCGATCCGCAGCGCGAAGGTGGTGAGCAGCTGGGCCACGTCGATCCGCAGCGTCAGGTCGCCGGCCGCGATGTCGCCGCCGGAGAGGTTGACCAGCACGCCCCGGGCGCCGTCCACCACCAGCAGCGACTCGCCGGTCAGCCGGCGGTGGGCGATCCGGCGGTCGTGCAGGGCGCCGACCGAGGTCCAGAACGAGGCCATCACCGGGTCGGTGATCTCCTCGTCCCCGAGCTCGTCCAGGGTGCGGCCCTCGAGCTTCTGGTAGACCAGGATCGCCGCGTCCGGACCCAGTTCGGAGGTGGCCACCAGCTGCGGGGCGTCGGCGCCGGCCGCGGTGGCGGCGTAGGCGATCAGCGCCTCCTGCTCCAGCGCCTGGCGCAGCGACTGCGGGCTGCGGCGGATCGCCACGGTGCGCAGCCGCAGCCGGCGCCAGGCCCGGTAGAAGAAGCCGGAGGCCTGCTGCTCGCGGTCGATGATGTGGACGTCCAGCGCCGGGCCGTCCTGCTGGTTGACCACGTAGCGGCGGGTGCCGCCGGGGGCGTCGGCGGCCCGGTGGGCGTAGCGCGGGGTGAAGCCGACCCGGCGCAGGCCGAGCATCAGGTGCTGGCCGGTGGGCCGGATGTTGGGGGAGCCGATGGTGTAGAGGGTGCCGTAGGCGACCGACCAGCCGATGGTCACGGTGAGCAGCAGCGAGAGCGGGGTGGTGTAGCCGCTGATCAGCTCGGTGAAGCCGCTGAGCAGCACCACCGACCAGAGCGCCACCCGCCAGCGCGGGCGGCTGGCCAGGCCGACGGCGGTCATGAAGGCGATCACCGGGGCCAGGTAGCCGTGCACCGGCTCGGTGAGCGGGCCGCCGCCCTCGGGCAGCCGGGTGAAGGCGCCGCGGATCGCCTGCGAGGCGCCCTCGGCCACCCACCAGTCCACGCCCAGCGAGACGCCGTAGGCCAGCACCGCGGAGAGCACCCCGTCGGCCACCCGCAGGCCGTCGCGCTTGATCAGCCGTTCGAAGGCGAAGGCGACCGGCACGGCCAGCACCGCCACGCTGGAGACCAGGCTGCCCAGGGTGGTGAGCCAGGGCGTGACGTGCTTGACGTTGGTCTGGATGTCGGTCTCGATGCCGCTGGTGGTCGAGGTGGCGATGTTGGCGATCACGAAGAGCGCGATGATGCCGAGCAGGCCGGCCACGAAGCGGATCAGGTCGGAGGGGCGGTGCGCGCGGGCGGCCAGCAGCGGCTCGTCCACGGCGAGGTGCTCGCCGTCCTCCTCCTCCGCGGGGGGTGCGGGCCGCTTAGGTTCCGCGGGCCGCTCGGGCTCGGGCTGCCCCGGCTCGGGCTGCGCGGGCTCGGGCCGCGCGGGCTCGCGCGGAGTGCGCTTGACCAGCGAGACCTTGGGCCCGGCCGGCTCCGCACCGGTCGCCGACGCGGCGGGGGTGGGCTCGACTGAGCCCTCGTCCACGTCCACGTCAGCCGTCCCGGTCATCTGGTCTTGTCCTCGTATCACCACTCACCGCCTGAAAGATGGTGGCATGCCGGGCTCCCAGCCGCCGGACAGGGGCGGGACCGGGCGCGGCGATTACCCCGGAGGGGGCGGTCGGCTGCTCCGGATGGGCAACAATGCCCGAATGACGGACAACAGCACGGACCGCGCTGCCGACCTTCCCCCGTTCGCCGAGCTGGTGCTCGATGTGATCGACCGTATCCCTCCCGGCCGGGTGATGACGTACGGGGACGTCGCCGAGTTCCTCGGCGAGGGCGGTCCGCGGCAGGTCGGCCGGGTGCTGGCGCTGTACGGGGGCGCGGTGGCGTGGTGGCGGGTGGTGCGCGCGGACGGCGCGCTGCTGCCCGGCCACGAGCACCGGGCGCTGGCCGCCTACCGCACCGAGGGCACCCCGCTGCGCGAGGGGCGCGAGCAGTACCGGGTCGACCTGCGCCACGCGCGGTGGGACGGACGCTAGGGCGTAGGCTTCTACGCTCCGGTTCCCTATCCCTGGACGATCGTGGCCCCCTCCTACCGTTTGGTGCGCAGCCCGCTCGCGATGCCCGAACCGCCCCGGCTGGACCGGTTCCAGCAGGCGGTGGCGGAGCATGCGGGCGGTCCGCTGCTGGTGCTGGCGGGGCCGGGGACGGGGAAGACCACCACGCTGGTGGAGGCGGTGGCCCGGCGGGTCGAGCGGGGCACCGACCCGGAGCGGATCCTGGTGCTGACCTTCAGCCGCAAGGCGGCGATGGACCTGCGCGACCGGCTGGCGGTGCGGCTGCCCGCGGCGCCGCAGGCGACCACCTTCCACTCCTTCTGCTACGCGCTGCTGCGGGCCCACCAGGAGCCGGAGCGGTACGCGGAGCCGCTGCGGCTGCTCTCCGGCCCCGAGCAGGACGTGATGGTCCGCGAGCTGCTGGCCGGCGGCGCGGAGGACGCGGCGGCGGGCGGCGGCCGGATCCGCTGGCCGCTGGAGCTGCGGGCCTGCCTGACCACCCGCGGGTTCGCCGACGAGGTGCGCGCCGTGCTGGCCCGCAGCCGCGAGCTCGGGCTGGGCGAGCGGGAGCTGGACCGTTTCGCCGCCGGGGTGGCCCGGCCGGACTGGTCGGCCGCCGCGCACTTCCTGGCCGACTACCTGGACGTGCTGGACCTGCGCGGGGTGCTGGACTACGCCGAGCTGGTGCACCGCGCGGTGCTGCTGGCCGAGCGGCCCGGGGTGGACCTGGCCGCCCAGTACGACGCGGTCTTCGTGGACGAGTACCAGGACACCGACCCCGCCCAAGTGCGGCTGCTGCAGCGGTTGGCCGGGGGCGGGCGGGACCTGGTGGCGGTGGGCGACCCGGACCAGTCGATCTACGCCTTCCGCGGGGCCGACATCAACGGCATCCTCGACTTCCCCGAGCAGTTCCGGCAGCGGGACGGGCGGCCCGCCGAGGTGCGGGTGCTGCGGGTCTCCCGCCGGTCCGCGCCGATGATCCTGGCGGCCTCCCGGCAGCTGGCCGCCCGGATGCCGATGGGGCGGCTGCCCGCCGCGAAGCTGGCCGAGCACCGGGCGCTGCTGCCGGGCCGGGAGGGCGGCCAGGGCAGCGTGGAGGTGTACACCTACCCGAGCCCCGGGGCCGAGCTGGAGAGCGTGGCCGACCTGCTGCGCCGCGCGCACCTGGAGGACGGGGTGCCCTGGGACGAGATGGCGGTGCTGGTCCGGGCCGGTGCGCGGGCCATCCCCGGGGTGCGGCGGGCGCTGTCGGCGGCCGGGGTGCCGCTGGAGATAGCCGGTGACGACCTGCCGCTGCGCGAGGAGCCGGCGGTGGTACCGGTGCTGCTGGCGCTGCGGGTCTGCGCGGAGGGGGCGGCGGCGGAGAAGGCCGCCGAGCGGGCCCTGGGGTCGATCCCGGCGCAGCGGACGTCGGCCGGGCCGACCTCCGGCGCCGGGAGGGCCGAGCCGCTGACCGCCGAGGTGGCGCACACCCTGCTCACCGGTCCGCTGGGCGCACTGGACGGCGCCGACCTGCGCCGGCTCGGCCGGGAGTTGCGCGAGGAGGAGCGCGCGGCGCTCCGGGCGGCGGCCGGGGAGGGCGGGGAGCTCGCGCCCGGCGTCGTGCGCTCGGCGGAGGAGCTCATCCGGCAGGCGCTCGCCGAGCCCGAGCGCCTGCTGCTGCTCGACTCCGCCCCGGCCCGCCGGGCCCGCGAACTCGGCACCCTGCTGCGCAAGGTCCGCGACCTGCTGCGCGGCGGCGGCACCGCCGAGGAGGCGCTCTGGCAGCTCTGGGACGGCAGCCCGCGCTGGCGCGAGCGGCTGGAGCGGGCCGCCCGGCGCGGCGGCGCCGCCGGGCGCAACGCCGACCGCGACCTGGACGCGCTCTGCGCGCTCTTCGAGACCGCCGCCCGCGCCGAGGACCAGGTCACCGGCCACCGCGGCGCGCTCGACCTGCTCGCCGAGGTCGAGGCCCAGGACATCGCCGCCGACACCCTGACCGTGCGCGCCGCCCGTCCCGAGGCGGTGCGGCTGATGACGGCGCACCGCTCCAAGGGCCTGGAGTGGCGGCTGGTGGTGGTCGCCGGCGTGCAGGAGGGCCTCTGGCCCGACCTGCGCCGGCGCGGCTCGCTGCTGGAGGCAGACCGGATCGGCCGCGACGGCCTGGCCGAACCGCTCACCCCGGGCGCGCTGCTCGCCGAGGAGCGCCGGCTCTTCTACGTGGCTGCGACCCGGGCGAAGGAGCGGCTGATCGTCACCGCCGTCAAGGCGCCCGCCGAGGACGGCGACGAGCCCTCCCGGCTGCTGCGCGAGCTCTACCGGGAGGAGACCGACCCGCGCACCGGCAAGGTGCTGGCGCGCACCCCGGCGGTCACCGTCGCCGACGTCGCCCACCGCCCGCGCCGGCCGCTCTCGGTGGCCGCGCTGGTCGCCGAGCTGCGCGCGGTCACCGTCGACCCGTCCCGCTCGCCGGAGCTGCGCCGGGCGGCCGCCGAACGGCTGGCCAGACTGGCCACCGCCACCGACGAGACCGGCGCGCCGCTGGTGCCGCAGGCCCACCCGGACCGCTGGTGGGGGCTGGCCGACCTGACCAGCAACCCGGTGCCGCTGCGCGAGCCGGAGCTGCCGGTGCAGCTCTCCGGCAGCGGGCTGGAGCAGCTGGAGAACTGCTCGCTGCAGTGGTTCCTGACCAAGGAGGTCGGCGCCCAGGGAGCCACCTCCGGCGCGCAGGGCTTCGGCAACGTGCTGCACGCGCTGGCCGACGAGGTGGGCTCCGGCCGGACCCCGGCCGACCTGGCGGTGCTGCTGGAGCGGCTGGACTCGGTCTGGGACGCGCTCGCCTTCGACGCACCGTGGAAGTCGGACCAGGAGAAGGGCAACGCGCGGACGGCGCTGGAGCGGTTCCTGCACTGGCACGTCCTGGAACGCGACCGGACCACCCTGGCCACCGAGCACGACTTCGACCTGACCCTGCCGGTCGGGGAGGTCGCGGTGCGGATCCGCGGCGTGCTGGACCGGGTCGAGCAGGACGCGGCCGGGCGGGCGTACGTGGTGGACTTCAAGACCGGCAAGCAGGCGCCGAGCGACAGGTCGCTGCCCGAGCACCGGCAGCTGGCGGTCTACCAGCTGGCCGTGCGCGAGGGCGCGCTGGACGGCCTGCTGAACGAGCGGCCGCCGCTGGGCGGGGCGGAGCTGGTGCAGCTGCGGTTCGAGGACAAGAAGCTGGCCGACGCCCCGAAGGTGCAGCACCAGCCCCCGCCGGAGGGGGAGCCGTGGATCGAGAACCTGCTCGCGGACGCGGCGGGGCGGGTGCTGGCCGAACGCTTCGTGCCGACCACGGGGGAGGGGTGCGGGCACTGCGCGTTCAAGCGCAGCTGCTCGGCGCAGCGGGACGGGCGGCAGCTGATCGAGTAGGGGGCGGCCCTGACAACCGCCGTCCCGCCCCCGCTGTCCTCCCCTCCCGTTACCGTTGAGCTCATGCTCAGCCACCCCGACCAGCTCAAGGAGCTGCTCGGCATCCCCTTCAACCCGGAGCAGCTGGCCGCGATCGGGGCACCGCCGGAGCCCGCGGTGATCGTGGCGGGCGCCGGGTCGGGGAAGACCACGGTGATGGCCGCCCGGGTGGTGTGGCTGGTCGGGTCCGGGGCGGTGCGCCCGGAGCAGGTGCTGGGGCTGACCTTCACCAACAAGGCCGCCGCCGAGCTCGCCGAGCGGGTCCGCACGGCGCTGGCCAGGGCGGGGCTGCGGGAGGATCCGGAGGCGGCCGGGGAGCCGGAGATCTCCACCTACCACGCCTTCGCCGGCCGCCTGCTCAAGGAGCACGGCCTGCGGATCGGCATCGAGCCCGACGTCCGGCTGCTCGCCGATGCCACCCGGTTCCAGCTCGCGGCCCGCACCCTGCGGCAGGCCCGCGGGCCGTTCCCGCACCTCAAGGAGCGGTTCGCCGGCCTGGTGGCGGAGCTGACCGCGCTCGACGCCGAGCTGGCCGAGCACCTGGTGGAGCCGGCCGCGCTGCGGGCCTTCGACACCGGGCTGCTGGACGAGCTGGCCACGGTTAAGTTGAGCAACCAGGACCTGCGCGACGTGCCCGAGGCGGCCCTCGGCCGGCTGGAGCTGCTGGGCCTGGTGGAGGAGTACCGCCGCCGCAAGCAGTCGGCGGGCCTGATGGACTTCGGCGACCAGATAGCGGCCTCGGCCCGGCTGGCGATCGAGCGCCCGGAGGTGGGCCGGCTGCTGCGCGAGCAGTTCCGGGTGGTGCTGCTGGACGAGTACCAGGACACCTCCGTCGCCCAGCGCCGCCTGCTCGCGGGCCTGTTCGGCGGCGAGGCGAGCGGCGGCCACCCGGTGACGGCGGTCGGCGACCCGTGCCAGGCGATCTACGGCTGGCGCGGCGCCTCGGTGGCCAACCTGGACGACTTCCCGCGGCACTTCCCGCGCCGCGACGGCTCCCCGGCGGCCCGCTACTCGCTGAGCGAGAACCGCCGCAGCGGCGGCCGGCTGCTGGCCTTCGCCAACCACCTGGCCGCCCCGCTGCGCGAGCTGCACGAGGGCGTCGAGGCGCTGCGCCCGGCGCCGGGCGCCGAGCAGGACGGCCTGACCAGGGTGGCCCTGCTGCCCACCCACGCCGAGGAGGTCGACTGGCTGGCCGACTCGATCGCCCACCTGACCGCCACCGGCACCGAGCCGGGCGCGATCGCGGTGCTCTGCCGCTCGGCCGTCGCCTTCCCGGACATCCACGCCGCCCTGGTGGCCCGCGAGGTGCCGGTGGAGGTGGTGGGCCTGGGCGGCCTGCTGCAGCTGCCCGAGGTGGCCGACCTGGTGGCGGTCTGCGAGGTGCTGCAGGACCCGACGGCCAACTCCGCCCTGGTCCGGCTGCTGGTCGGCCCGCGCTGGCGGATCGGCCCGCGCGACCTGGCGCTGCTCGGCCGCCGGGCCGCCGCGATGGTGCGCACCGACCGGGTGGACGGCGGCGACCCGCTCGCCCTGGCGGTGGCCGAGACCGATCCGACCGAGGTGGTCTCGCTCTCCGACGCGCTGGAGACCTTCCTGGAGGCGGTCCAGCCCGACGAACTGCCGTTCTCGCCGCAGGCCCGCACCCGGTTCGCCCACCTGGCCCGGGAGATCCGCGAGCTGCGCCGGGTGCTGGCCGAGCCGCTGATGGACGTGCTGCACCGGGTGCTCGCGGTGACCGGCCTGGAGATCGAGCTGGCCGCCTCCCCGCAGGCGCTGGCCGCCCGCCGCCGGGAGACCCTGCAGTCCTTCCTGGACGTCGCGGCGGGCTTCGCCGACCTGGACGGCGACCCGGGACTGGCCGCCTTCCTGGCCTTCCTGCGGGCCGCCGAGGAGTACGACCGCGGCCTGGACTCCGGCCTGCCGGGCGGCGAGAACACCGTGAAGGTGCTGACCGCGCACAAGTCCAAGGGTCTGGAGTGGGACGTGGTGGCGCTGCCCGGCCTGGTGAAGGGCGCCTTCCCGAGCAACCGCAGCCGGGAGCGCTGGACCAGCCGCCGCCAGGTGCTGCCCTACCCGCTGCGCGGGGACGCGGCCACCCTGCCCCAGGTGCCGGCCTGGAACGCCAAGGGCGTCGCGGCGTTCAAGACCCAGCTCAAGGAGCAGACCAGCACCGAGGAGCTGCGGCTGGGCTACGTCGCGGTGACCCGGCCGCGCTCGCTGCTGCTCGCCTCCGGGCACTGGTGGGGGCCGACCCAGCGGACCGTGCGCGGCCCGTCCGAGTACCTGGAGGAGCTGCGCTTCCACGCCGAGCTGCCGGGTGCGGGCGAGGTGGAGCAGTGGGCCGACCCGCCGGTGGAGGGGGCCGAGAACCCCGCGCTCGGCCAGGCCGCCGACACCCCCTGGCCGCTCCCGCTGGACCCGGCCGCGCAGCTGGCCCGGCGCCGGGTGGCCGAGGTGGTGGCCCGCCGGGCGGCCGGGGCGCCGCCGCCGGAGCCGGAGCCGCTGGTCCCGGAGGAGCAGCGGCTGGTGGACTCCTGGGACCGGGACCTGACGGCGCTGCTGGGCGAGTTGGAGCGGTCCCGGCGGACCGTGCGCGAGGTGCCGCTGCCGCCCGCGCTCTCCGCCACCCAGCTGATGCGGGTGGCCGCCGACCCGGACGGCTTCGCCCGCGAGCTGGCCCGCCCGCTGCCCCGCCCGCCGCAGACCGCGGCCCGCCGGGGCACCAGGTTCCATGCCTGGGTCCAGGCCAGGTTCGCCCCGCTGCCGCTGCTGGACCCGGACGCGCTGCCGGGCCTGGAGGACGACGAGATCGCCGACGAGCAGGACCTGGAGCAGCTGAAGGAGGCGTTCCTGCGCGGCCCGTACGCTCACCGCGTGCCCCACCGGGTGGAGGCGCCGGTGCAGCTGGTGCTCGGCGGGCGGGTGGTGCGCGGCCGGATCGACGCGGTCTACCGGGAGCGTGACGGCGACTCAGGGTCACGGTGGGAGATCGTCGACTGGAAGACCGGCCACGAGGAGAGCGCCGACCCGCTGCAGCTGGCGATCTACCGGCTGGCCTGGGCGGAGCAGCGCGGGCTCGACCCGGAGCAGGTCACCGCTGCGTTCTGCTACGTCCGCAGCGGCCGGATCGTCAGACCGTCAGGACTTCCTGGCCGAAAGGCGTTGGAAACGCTCCTGATCGGGAACAGTGACTATTAGGTCACAGAGAGCATCCAACTCGTCACACGGTCGCGCTAAACCGATGCGTCATGCACGTTTCGCGCCTATTGTGGGGTCGGTAACCGGTCACCTGCGTCTGCTCGGCCACCGGCCAGGCCCCGTCCTTTACCCTCAGTCATCGCCGCAGGTGCCGACGCACCCGCGCGCCCTCCGCTGGAGAAACCGAAGTTGAGCGCGACCGGATGGTTCAGAGACTTGCTGGCCGGTCCGACCCGGGGGCCGGCCACCGTTCGCACCTCGGGCACCTGGCCCAGGACCGCACTCGCGCTGCCGTTCATCGGCATGGCGCTGGTGGTCGGCCTCGACTACCTGAGCACCCTCGAAGTCACCCTCGAGCCCGCGCTGACGGCGGTTCCGGCGCTGGCCGCGATCGTCAGCCGGCGGGTCTGGTACCCGATCCTGATCGGCGTGCTGTCCGAGGTGGCCGCCTTCGCGATGGCCGCCTACAACCACGTGCTCGGCGAGTCCGTGCACAGCGCCACGGTCTTCGCCATCGCCCTGGTCACCGCGATCAGCTGGGTCAGCGCCACCCTGCGGCTCCGTCAGGACCAGGCGCTGGCCGACGCCCAGCTGGTCGCCGAGATCGCCCGCCGGGTGCTGCTGCGCGCGGTGCCGGACCGGGTGGGCAGCGTCCGGGCGGCGGTGCACTACGCCGCGGCCGCGGCGCACGCCCGGATCGGCGGTGACCTCTACGAGGTGGTCAACACCCGGCACGGGGTGCGCGCGGTGGTCGGCGACGTGCGGGGCAAGGGGCTGGGCGCGGTGGAGACCGCCGCCGCCGTGCTCGGCGCCTTCCGCGAGGCCGCGCACCAGGAGCCGGTCCTGGAGAAGGTGGCCGGCTGGCTGGCCGTCAGCCTGGACCGGTCGCTGCGCGAGCACGACCACCCGGGCCTGGAGGAGGAGTTCGTCACCCTGGTGCTGATCGGGGTCGGCCCGGACGGCACCGCGGAGATCGTCAACTGCGGGCACCCGGCGCCGCTGCTGCTCACCGGCGACGGCGCGGTGCGGCCGCTGGAGCTGGCCGAGACGGTGCCCCCGCTCGGCGTGCTGGACCCGGAGGACGTGGCGCCGCCGGTGCTGAAGGTGCCGTTCGCCGCCGGCGACCGGGTGCTGCTCTTCACCGACGGCGTGATCGAGGCCCGGGACCGGGCGGGCCGGTTCTACCCGCTGGCCGAGCGGTTCCCGGGCTGCGCCCGCGGCGGGCCGGTGGAGGTGCTGGAGCTGCTGCACGCCGACGTGGTGCGCCACGTCGGCCGCCCGCTCGGCGACGACGCGGCGATGCTGCTGCTGCAGTACGAGCCGGCGGCGCAGCCGGGGCAGCAGCTGCCGCACCAGAACGGGCGGCTGGCGCACCAGTGAGGGCGGTCCGGCGGGCAGCCGCGGCCCGCCGGACCGGCCCCACGCGTCAGTTGGCGTTACGGGCGGCCCGCCCGAAGCCCTGGCCGCCACCGCCGATGGGGTTGCCCGGGCCGTCGCCGCCCCGGCCGGGGTCGCCGGGGGGAGCCGGCGGCGGGGTCGGGGACGGGGGCATCGGGGGTTGCGGCTGCGGGTTGCCGCCGCCGCTGCCACCGCCGCCCGGTGCGCCGCCGCCCGGGGGGTTCCCGCCCCCGCTCGGCATGCCGCCGCCCTGGGCGCCACCGCCGATCGATCCGGCCGCGTTGCCCGAGATCGTGCCGAGCTGGGCGGCGACGGAGTCGTCCGCCTCGGTGGCCGTCTGCACCAGCTGGAGGAGCTGCTGCCGCATCGCCGCCATCCGCTGCTGCAGCACCTCGGGGGGCAGCATCGCGGCCCCCGGCCCCGGCGCCACCGACCCGTCGGCGCCGATCACCAGCCCTTCGGCGGAGGCGAGCAGCTGGGTCTGGCGCAGCTGGCTCTGGATCCCGGTCAGCTGGTCGGCGCCCTGCCGCAGCAGGTCCGCGCTCTGCCGCAGGTAGGCGGTGGCGGACTGGAGCTGGTCCTCGATCCGCTGCAGGCTGGCCGAGCTCGCGTCGGCGGCGGTGCCGCTCCAGGCGGCCCTGGACCGGTCGAGCACGTTGCGCTTCCAGTCCGTGGCCTCGTCCGACAGCCGGGCGGCGAGCTGGGTGTAGGAGGCGCCGGCCTCGCCCAGCGCGTCGGGGTTCATGGTGTTCAGCGTCTGGTAGTCCACTGCGCCCGCCTCACTCGGCCCGGTGGGAGTGGACGGCGTGGAAGCGGTCCGCGATGTTGGTGTCGGCGCGGCTCTGGTTGTCCGCGCACGTGGCCAGGTTGTCGCTCTGCCGCTGCTGGTCGGCCTGCAGCCGGCCCAGCACGGTGCCCCAGGCGGTGGCGGAGTTCTGCAGCGCGGTCAGCGACTGGGTGCCCGCCAGGCTCGGGTAGGCGGTGCTGAGTTCGGCCTCGAAGACCGTGGTGTACTGGCCGGTCTCGGTGGCGTCGTCGGCCGCGGCCGCGCTCGCCTGCCGCACGGCCGCCGGATCCATGCTGGTCGTCATGGCGGTCCTCCCCCGTTGAGTCGTCAGCTGAAATTCAATCAGCTGCCGTGCGCCCAGCCTAGGTTGCGTTCCGGACCGGGCGCCCCCTTCACAAGTCCACCTCGACCAGCAGCGGCCGGTGGTCCGAGACCGCCACCCGGGGCGCGGCCACCGTGCCGACCGCGGTGCGCGGCAGGCCGACCGCGAGCACGTGGTCGAACTGCACGGCGGGGCGGTGCGAGGGGTAGGTGGGGGTGCGGGCCAGGTCGTACCAGCCGCGCAGCCGGGGGCCGGGCTCGCGCCCGCGGCGGCGGCCGCGCGGCGGCAGCGGCGCGGCGCCGGAGCGCCGGGCGGCGCGCAGCTCGCGCAGCCGGTGCCGGGAGGCGGGGGTGCGGTCGAAGGCGGTGGCGCCGCCGAGCACGGTGCGCGGGACCGGGCCGACCAGGTTGAAGTCGCCGAGCACCAGGTAGGGCCGGGGCAGGTCGGCGATCCAGCGCCGGATGCCGGCCAGCTGGGCCATGTTCCAGCCCGGCACGAAGGAGAGGTGGGTGGCGACCACGGTGAACGGGCCGCCCGGGCCCTCCAGCACCGCGGCCAGCGCCGCCCGCGGCTCGTCCGGCACCGGGGTGAGCCCGCGCCGCCCCGCCACCCGCAGCGGCAGCCCGAACGGGGCGGGTGCGAATCGCCGGCCCCGCCAGTGCCGCACCGGCAGCCGGGTGAGCAGCGCGGTGCCGTAGGACGGGCGGTCGGCGGACCGCCCCTCGTCCTGCGGTCCGTAGACGGTGAGTCCGGGCAGCGCCGGGTCGCGCAGCCAGCCGGCCACCGGGGCCGGGCGGCCGTGCAGGGCGGCGGCGAACCGCCAGTCGGCGGCGCCCATCGCCTTGGCGGCCATCGCCGTCTGGTCGGTGAGGCCGGAGCGCTGCTGGTAGCGGTCCACCTCCTGGAGCGCCAGCACGTCGGCGTCCAGTGCGGCGATGGCGTCCTGCAGCGGGGCGCCGGCGTCGTCGGGGAAGGGGAGCGGGCTGCCGTCGGCGGCCAGCGGCCGGCCGTGCAGCAGGTTGAAGGTCGCGATTCGCAGTGGGCTCACACCTGGTGACGGTACGCCCTCCTGATGAGGCGCCGAGGCCCGTGACCTGCCGTATACCGAGTATGCGGCTATCCACATACCGGGTATACAAGCGGCCGCATACCGGGTATACATACGTGGTATGTCCATCAGACACGGTCTGCTCGCCCTGCTCGACCAGGGCCCCCGCTACGGCTATCAGCTCCGCACCGAGTTCGAGGCCCGCACCGGCGCCACCTGGCCGCTCAACGTCGGGCAGGTGTACACCACGCTCGGCCGGCTGGAGCGCGACGGGCTGGTCGCCCCGGACGGCGAGGACGAGGAGGGCCACCAGTTCTACGCCGTCACCGAGAAGGGCCGGGCCGAACTGCGCGCCTGGTTCGACACCCCGGTGGCCCGCACCAACCCGCCCCGCGACGAGCTGGCGATCAAGCTCGCGATGGCCGTCACCGTCCCCGGCGTGGACGTCGGGGCGGTGGTCCAGGGCCAGCGCCGGCACAGCCTCCAGGCGTTGCAGGACTACACCCGGCTGAAGGCCCGGGCGCTGGCCGGGGCGGTCGACGAGACGGCGGACGACGCCGACTTCGCCTGGCTGCTGGTGCTGGACCAGCTGATCTTCCAGACCGAGGCCGAGGTCCGCTGGCTGGACCACTGCGAGACCCGGCTCGCCAACCGCAAGCCCGCCCCCGCGGCCGCCGCGCCGGACGCGCGCGCCGAGCCGCGGCCGGCAGGACGACGACAGAAGGAACGACAGGGGGAACGACGATGACGCAGGATCAGGCCGTACTGCGGCTGGACCGGGTGAGCCGGGTCTACGGGCGCAGCAGCGCCGCCGAGGTGTGCGCGCTGCGCGAGGTGGACCTGGCCGTCCACGCCGGGGAGTTCGTCGCCGTGATGGGTCCCTCCGGCTCCGGCAAGTCCACCCTGCTCACCATGGCCGGCGGCCTGGACTCGCCCAGCTCGGGCCGGGTGCTGGTCGAGGGCCGGGAGCTCGGCGGGCTGTCCCGCCGCCGGCTGGCCGAGGTCCGCCGCCGCTCGGTGGGCTACGTCTTCCAGGACTACAACCTGATACCGGCGCTCACCGCGGTGGAGAACGTCGCGCTGCCCCGCGAGCTGGACGGCACCGGCAGCCGGACCGCCCGCCGGGAGGCGATGGCGGCGCTGGAGGAGCTGGGCATGGCCGAGCTGGCCGACCGGTTCCCCGACGACATGTCGGGCGGCCAGCAGCAGCGGGTGGCGATCGCCCGGGCGCTGATCGGCGACCGCCGCCTGGTGCTGGCCGACGAGCCGACCGGAGCGCTGGACTCCAACACCGGCGAGGCCGTGCTGGCCGTGCTGCGCGCCCGCTGCGACGCGGGGGCGGCGGCCATGATGGTCACCCACGAGGCCCGGCACGCCGCCTGGGCGGACCGGGTGGTCTTCCTGCGCGACGGCCGGCTGGTCGACGAGACCGGCCGCGCGGAGGCCGAGACCCTGCTGGCGGCGGGAGCCGAGCAGTGAGGGCGGCCTCCTGGCGCGTGGCGCTGCGGATCGCCCGGCGGGACGCGCTGCGCGCCAAGGGCCGCAGCCTGCTGGTGCTCACCATGATCGCGCTGCCGGTGCTCGGCGTCACCGGCGTGGACGTGGTCTACCGCAGCACCGACCTGACCACCGCCCAGCGCCTGGACCGTGAGCTCGGCACCGCGGGCGTGCTGCTGGAGATGGACGTGCCCGGGGCCAAGGTGACCCAGGCGCCGTTCGCCGCCGACGGCCGCACCGTGGCCACGCCGCCCTCCGACGGCGGCGGCACCGCCGAGCAGCAGCGCAGCCGCAGCATCGAACCGGCCGTGCTGGCCGGGCAGCTGCTGCCGGCCGGCTCGGAGCTGGTCCCGGTCCCGGACGACCGCTCGATGCTTGCCAGTAGCAAGGCGGGCCTGCTGCAGAGCAAGGTCGCCGGGATCGACCTGGCCGACCCGGTCTGGCGCGGCAGGCTGGACCTGGTCTCCGGCCGGGCCCCGGCAGGCGACCACGAGCTGGCCGCCACCCAGGCCTTCCTGGACCGGTCCGGGCTGAAGACCGGCGACACCACCACCGTGCGCGGCCTGGGCGACCGGCCGTTCACCCTCACGGGCGTCGCCGAGTACCCCGGCGACCTGAAGGACGTCGCGCTGATCGGCTCCCCGCAGGCGATCGCGGCCGCCATGGCCGCCGTCCCGCCGGCCGCCGACGGCACCGACCCGGTGCGGCCCACCGCGCACAGCTGGCTGGTGAAGCTGCCGGCCGGCGCGGCGGTCGACTGGACGGCGGTGCAGGAGCTCAACAAGTACGGCTTCACGGCCAGCTCGCGCAGCGTGGTGCTGAACCCGCCGCCGCGCTCCCAGGTGCCCTACTACTCGCAGACCGTCCGGTACGGCTCGACCGGCGACTACCTCGACCGCTCCACCCAGGTGGTGCTGGCCACCGTGGTCGGCATGGCGCTGCTGGAGATCGTGCTGCTGGCCGGCCCGGCCTTCGCGGTCGGCGCCCGGCGCTCCCGCCGCCAGCTCGGCCTGCTCGCGGCCGCCGGCGGCGACCGCTCACAGGTCCGCGCGGTGGTGCTGGGCGGTGGCGTGGTGCTCGGCCTGGCCGGCGCCGTCTCCGGCGCCGTGCTCGCGGTGCTGCTGGTGGCCCTCGGCCGGGACCGGCTGGAGCTGATGGCCGGTGCCAGGTTCGGCAGCTTCGCGCTGCGGCCGCTCGACCTGCTCGGCGTGATGGCCGTCGGCCTGGGCACCGGCCTGCTCGCCGCCGTGGTGCCGGCCGTGCAGGCGGCCCGGCAGGACGTGGTGGACTCGATCACCGGTCGCGGCACCGTCCGGCCGCCGTCCCGGCTGCTGCTGGCGGCCGGCCTGGCGATGCTGGCCGGCGGGGCGGCGCTGGCGCTGCTCGGCGCGGTGCGCGGCGGCGGCAGCCGCAGCCTGCCGGTGCTCGGCGGCTCGGTGCTGGCCGAGCTGGGCATGGTCGCCTGCGTGCCGACCGCGGTCGGACTCTTCGGCAGGCTGGGCCGGTTCCTGCCGCTGGCGCCCCGGCTCGCGCTGCGCGACACCGTCCGGCACCGCGGCCGCACCGCGCCCGCCGTGGCCGCCGTGATGGCGGCGGTGGCCGGCTCGGTCGCGGTGGGCATCTACACCGCCAGCAGCAACGCCGAGATGCGCCAGGCGTACGTGCCCAGCGCCCCGGACAGGGCGGTCACCCTCACCCTCCTCGGCGGCCCGAGGGACCCGGCGGGCATCGCGGTCCAGCGCACCGCGGTCGAGCAGTCGATCGCGGCCCTCGGCCCGCGCGCCGACGTGCGCGCGCTGCGGTACGCCACCTGCGGCAAGCAGAACGACTGCGGCCACGTCGAGGCCCTGCTGCCCAAGGACCTGCGCTGCCCGGCGGACGACGCGATCGCCGAGGGGCGGCCGGCCACGGAGGTGGACCAGCTCTTCAGCGACGCGCGCTGCCGCTCGGGCTCCGGCGCCATCGGCTTCCGGTACGGCTCGGCGGTCAGCGGTGACGCCCGACTGCTGCAGAACTTCTTCGGGCAGGACCGGGCCTCGGCCGAGCAGGCCGTCGCCACCGGCAAGGCGGTGGTGTTCAGCAGCGCGCTGCTGCGGGACGGGAAGGCGACCGTCCGGATCACCCAGCCCTACGGCGACCAGGGCCACGCGCCCTTCCAGGACGTCCAGGTGGACGCGGTGCTGATGCCGATGGCGCACCCGACGGCCTTCATGTACCTGCCGCCGGCCCAGGTCACCGCGCTGGGACTGGACACCGCGGACGCCGGCTCGGTCTGGCTGCCGGCCGCGGCGCCCGGGGACGTCGCCGTGCAGCGGGCCACCGCGGCGGTCACCCAGGTCGCCGGCAGCGGCTGGAACCTCTACGTCGAGCGCGGCTACCGGCCGCACAACGACGTGCTGGCGATCGGGCTGGCGCTCTTCGCCGGGCTGGTCGCGCTCGGTGCGGCGGGCATCGCCACCGGGCTGGCCGCGGCCGACTCGCAGCGGGACCTGGCCACGCTGGCCGCGGTCGGGGCGACCGCCGGGATCCGGCGCCGGCTCTCCGGCTTCCAGTGCGGGGTGATCGCGGCCATGGGCACCGTGCTGGGCATGGTCTGCGGGGCGGTGCCGGCGGTGGCGCTGCGCCGGATGCAGGGGCAGCTGGGGGGCGTCCTCGGCCCCGCCCACACGGTGATCGAGGTCCCCTGGGCACAGCTGGCGGTGACCCTGGTGGCGCTGCCGCTGCTCGCCACCCTGTTCGCCGCGCTGCTGACCCGCTCCCGGATCACCCTGGTCCGCCGGGCCGGGTGAGCTCGGGGCCGCCCGCCAGGGTGATCGATCGCACAGTGCCGCCGTGGACCGCGGCGACGATCACCCTGGCGGGCGAACTAAAGTCGTCCGTATGACGAAAACCCCGGACAGCGTCGTCCGTTCCTTCATCGACGAGCACCAGGCCGGCTTCCTGGCCGACCTGGCGGACTGGCTCCGCATCCCCTCCGTGTCGGCCGATCCGGCCCGGGCCGGCGAGGTCCGCCGGTCGGCCGAGTGGCTGGCGGCGAAGCTGCGCGAGACCGGGTTCCCGGTGGCCGAGGTGTGGGAGACGGACGGACTGCCGGCGGTCTTCGCCGAGTGGCCCTCGGGGGAGCCGGACGCGCCCACCGTGCTGGTCTACGGCCACCACGACGTGCAGCCCGCGGACCGGGCGGACGGCTGGGCGACCGACCCGTTCGAGCCCACCCGAGTGGACGGGCGGCTGTACGCCCGCGGCGCGGCCGATGACAAGGGACAGGTCTTCTTCCACACCCTGGGCCTGCGCGCGCACCTGGCGGCGACCGGGCGGACCGCCCCCGCCGTCAACCTCAAGCTGCTGGTGGAGGGCGAGGAGGAGTCCGGCTCGCCGAACTTCGGCAAGCTGGTCCGCCGGGAGGCCGGCCGGCTGGCCGCCGACCTGGTCTACGTCTCGGACACCGGGATGTGGAACGAGACCACCCCGACCGTCTGCACCGGCATGCGCGGCAAGCTGGACTGCCAGATCGACCTGGCCGGCCCGCACAGCGACATCCACTCCGGCTCCTTCGGCGGGGCCGTGCCCAACCCCGCGACCAGCGCCGCCGAACTGGCCGCCGCGCTGCACGACGCGGACCGCCGGGTCGCCGTGCCGGGCTTCTACGACGGGGTGCTGGAGCTCACCGAGCGGGAGCGGGCACTCTTCGCCCGGCTGCCGTTCGACGAGCGGGCCTGGCTGGACACCGCGAAGTCGGAGGCCGCCCAGGGCGAGGCCGGCTACTCCACCCTGGAGCGGGTCTGGGCCCGGCCGACCGCCGAGGTCAACGGCGTCTGGGGCGGCTACACCGGCCCCGGCAGCAAGACCATCGTGCCCGCCGAGGCGCACCTCAAGCTCTCCTTCCGGCTGGTCGCCGGCCAGGACCCGGAGCAGGTCGAGCGGGCGATCGAGAAGTGGGTCGCCGGGCAGCTGCCGGAGGGCATCCGCCACACCGTCAGGTTCGGCAGCGTCACCCGGCCCTGCCTGACCCCGCTGGACCACCCGGCGCTGGAATCCACCGTCCGGGCGATGGAGCGGGCCTTCGGGCAGGAGGTGCTGTTCACCCGGGAGGGCGGCTCCGGGCCGGCCGCCGACCTGCAGCTGGTGCTCGGCGCCCCGGTGCTCTTCCTCGGCATCTCGGTGCCCTCGGACGGCTGGCACTCGGTGAACGAGAAGGTCGAGCTGGACCTGCTGCTCAAGGGCGTGGAGGCCGCCGCCCACCTCTGGGGCGAGCTCGCCTCCTATCGGCCCGCCGCCGGCTGACCACGGCCACTGACACCTGATCACGCACATGACCGCTGACGACACTGTGGACGGGGACGGATCACATGAGCACCATGCCTGACGCCCAGGGGACCGCGGAGCTGCCGCTCGCCCGCGCCGGGGTCGACCGGGCCGCCCAGCACCGCCTCGACGAGCCCTGGCTGGCGGCGGCCTGGAGCCACCCGAGCACCAGGGTGCTGCCGATCTCCGGCGGCGAGGCGTTCGTGGTGGACACCCCGACCGGATCCGAGCTGGTCCTGCTGCCCTCCTTCGAGGCCCCGCAGGACGGCGACCGCTACTTCCTCGGCATCGACGAGGACGGCACCTCCTACTTCGCGGTGGCCGGCGCGACACTGCCCGGGCGGTTGGACGGCGACGCCCGCCCGGCCGGGCTGCGCGAGGTCGGCGGCAACCTCTGCGACCGGGACGCCGGACTGCTGGTGCACGCGGTGGCGCTGGAGCACTGGCACCGGCTGCACAGCTTCTGCTCGCGCTGCGGGCACCCGACCGAGAAGGCCGGGGCCGGCCACCTGCGCCGCTGCACCTCCTGCGCGGCCGAGCACTACCCGCGCACCGACCCGGCGGTGATCATGCTGATCACCGACGAGCAGGACCGCTGCCTGCTCGGCCGGCAGGCGCTCTGGCCGGAGGGCCGCTGGTCCACCCTGGCGGGCTTCGTCGAGCCCGGCGAGTCGCTGGAGCAGGCGGTGGTCCGGGAGGTCTTCGAGGAGGCCGGGGTCCGGGTCGGCGAGGTCGGCTACGTGGCCAGCCAGCCCTGGCCCTTCCCGGCCAGCCTGATGCTCGGCTTCGTCGGCCGGGTGGCGCCGGGCGGCGCCGGGATCACCGTGGACGGCGAGGAGCTGGCCGAGGCGCGCTGGTTCTCCCGGGAGGACCTGCGGGCCGGCTGGGAGTCCGGCGAGATCGTGCCGCCGACCGGAATCTCGATCGCCCGGCATTTGATGGAGCGCTGGTACGGAGCGGGGCTGCCGACCACCGCGCGCTGGTAGCGGAATTCGACAATGGGGGGCGTGTGCTAATTGCACACGCCCCCCATTTGCTGCTCCGCGCACGGAGGACCGGTGTCCGGCCGGGAAGAGCGGCAACGGTGCAGGCCAGCGGTGATCGCCGGGGGTGCGGACGGTGTGGATCGCGGGGAGCCGTGGCCAATTCTGGCCGGTTTAGCCGAAAGGCCGTCAGGGCGCTCGCTACATTTCCAGAGTGACCATCTCCAGCGGCGGCGTGCCGTCCCCGAAGTACCAGCGGCTGGCCGCGGACCTGCGCCGCCGGATCGGCGAGGGCGAGTGGCGCGACGGCAGCGCGCTGCCGGTCGAGACCGAGCTGGAACAGCAGTACGGAGTGGCCCGCAACACCGTGCGGCTCGCGGTGGACGTGCTGGTCAACGAGGGGCGGCTGGTCCGGCTGCAGGGCAAGGGCACCTTCCTGCGCGAGCACCCGGTGCTGGACCACCGGGCCTTCGGGCCGCTGCTGCCCAGCCAGCGCGGGGACGGCCTGGCGGCGCCCAGCGCGGTCTACCTGGCCGAGGCCGACCAGGCCGGGCGCCGGCTCACCGCGGAGTTCGAGATGCTGATCGTCCGGGCCCGGGTGGACGTGGCGGAGCGGCTGGGCATGCGGCCCGGCGAGGCCGTGGTGGTCCGGCGGCAGCTGCGGCTGCTGGACCGGGAGCCCTACTCGATCGAGGAGAGCCACTACCGGGCCGGGGTGGCGGCGGGCACGGCGCTGATGGAGCCCGACCCGGTGCCCGGCGGCGACGAGGCGGTGCTGGCCGAGCTGGGCCGGGTCGAGGTGGGCGCGGTGGACCTGCTGGTGGCCCGGATGCCGGGGCCGGAGGAGGCGCAGTGGTTCCAGGGCGGCCCCGGGGTGCCGCTGCTGGTGCAGACCCGGGTCACCTACGACCTGCGCGGGCCGGTGCGGGTGATCGAGACCAGGTACTCGGCCGACCGCTGCCGGCTGGTCTACGGTCTGGGCGAGCTGGACGGGCGGGATCCGTGATCTTGACTGCGCGCGCCGCGGGCGGGTAGGCGTGGTGCGTGTCCAACGGATTCCTCTTCACCCGCCCGCTGCACGGCGGGGCCGTGCTGGTCCCGCGCACCGCGGCGATGGCCGAGCCCTACCACGCGGCGCTGGTCGCCAACCAGCCGCGGTTCGCCCGCTGGGAGCCCTGGGCGGCCGAGCCGCCGCGGCTGGAGCACACCCGGGCCTTCCTCGCGCTGTCCGGCCAGGAGTGGCTGGCGGGCCGTCAGCTGCCGGTGGCGATAGCCGTGCCCGGGGCGGACGGCGCCTGGGCGGTGGCCGGCTCG
The DNA here is from genome assembly GCF_042869935.1 of Kitasatospora sp. NPDC006697. NCBI lineage: Bacteria > Bacillati > Actinomycetota > Actinomycetes > Kitasatosporales > Streptomycetaceae > Kitasatospora > Kitasatospora sp. NPDC006697. The sequence continues at coordinate 293,109 of NZ_JBIAGU010000004.1, read as the reverse complement.
CTCGGGCTGCGGATCGACCGGGCCGCGGCCACCGGCGAGCTGGGCTATTGGGTGGACGGCGCGCACGAGGGGCGCGGACTGGTCCGGCGGGCCGCCGAGGTGCTGCTGGCCGAGGCCTTCGGGCCGCTGCGGCTGGGCCGGGTGCTGCTCGGCACCGCCGCCGACAACCTGCGCAGCCGGGCCCTGGCCGAGCGGCTGGGCTTCACCCTGGACGGGGTGCTGCCGGGGGCGATGGCCTTCGCCGAGGGGCCGCGCGACAAGGCGGTGTACTCGCTGCGCGCGCCCGTGCGGGCATGACACCGCCCCCGGCGCGGGCCGGGGGCGGGAGCGGGGCGCGGGGTCAGGCCGCGAGCGCGTTCTTGACCTGGGCCAGGCTCGGGTTGGTCATCACCGTCTCGGCGCCGCTGGTGCCGACCACCACGACGGTCGGGACGGTCTGGTTGCCGTCGTTCACCGACTCGACGAACTGCGCGGAGGCCGGGTCGTGCTCGATGTTGATCTCCTGGTAGCCGATGCCCTCCCGGGACAGCTGGCCCTTGAGACGGGTGCAGTAGCCGCACCAGGTGGTGCTGTACATCGTGACGCTGCCGGACATCGAGGGGGCTCCTTCGCGGGGTGGGCGGGTCGTTGCCTCCGGTGAACGCGCGCGGTGGCCGGAACGATTCCCGGGGCTCGCGGGGCGGCCGGGCGGGTCGTCCGATCGTCGTACCGGACCTGTGGACAACCGGCGACGGAGTGTCCGTCCGGGCTGCCAGGATGGGGGCAGCGGGTCGGTCGGTCCGGCCGGTCCGGTCCGGCGGGCTGAGAGGATGGAGCCCATGCAGGAAGCACTGATGATCGACGACGGCCGGGGCGGCTACGGCGCCCGCCCGGCCGACCCGGACGCCGTGCTGGCGGGCCTCGACCCGGAACAGCGGGCGGTGGCCACCGCGTTGCAGGGCCCGGTCTGCGTGCTGGCCGGCGCCGGCACCGGCAAGACCCGGGCGATCACCCACCGGATCGCCTACGGGGTGCGGACCGGGGTCTTCCAGCCCCAGCAGGTGCTCGCCGTCACCTTCACCGCCCGGGCGGCGGGGGAGATGCGCGGGCGGCTGCGCCAGCTCGGCGCCGACGGGGTGCAGGCCCGCACCTTCCACTCGGCCGCGCTGCGCCAGCTGCAGTACTTCTGGCCCCGGGCGGTCGGCGGCGAGGTGCCCCGGCTGCTGGAGCGCAAGGTGCAGCTGGTCGCCGAGGCGGCCGGGCGCTGCGGCCTGCGGGTGCAGCGCACCGAGCTGCGCGACCTGACCAGCGAGGTCGAGTGGGCCAAGGTCACCCAGATCGTGCCGGACGACTACCCGGTCGCGGTCGCCAAGGCCGGCCGCGAGGCGCCGCGCGACCCGGCCGAGATCGCCCGGGTCTACGCGACCTACGAGCAGACCAAGCGCGACCGCAACGTGATCGACTTCGAGGACGTGCTGCTGCTCACCGCCGCGATCCTGGAGGACCGCCCGGAGATCGCCGAGCGGGTCCGCGGCCAGTACCGCCACTTCACGGTGGACGAGTACCAGGACGTCTCGCCGCTGCAGCAGCGCCTGCTCGACCAGTGGACCGGCGGCGGCAGCGGCGCCAGCCTCTGCGTGGTCGGCGACGCCAGCCAGACCATCTACTCCTTCACCGGCGCCACCCCGGACTACTTGCTGAACTTCCGCACCCGGCACCCGGACGCCACCGTGGTCAAGCTGGTCCGCGACTACCGCTCCACCCCGCAGGTGGTGCACCTGGCCAACGGGCTGCTGGCGCAGGCCCGCGGCGAGGCCGCCCGGCACCGGCTGGAGCTGGTCTCGCAGCGCGAGGCCGGTCCCGATCCGGTCTACCTGGAGCACCCGGACGAGCCGGCCGAGGCCGAGGCCACCGCGCACCGGATCCGCGAGCTGCTGGCGGAGGGGGTGCGGGCCAGCGAGATCGCGGTGCTGTTCCGCACCAACAGCCAGTCCGAGGTCTACGAGCAGGCGCTGGCCGACCTCGGGATCTCCTACCAGCTGAAGGGCGCCGAGCGGTTCTTCGAGCGGCCCGAGGTGCGCGAGGCCGGGCTGCTGCTGCGCGGCGCCGCCCGGGCCGGCGACGATCCGCTGACCGACGGCGCGCCCGACCTGGCCGCCCAGGTCCGGGCGGTGCTGGCCAGCCGGGGCTTCACCCCGGTGCCGCCGGCCGGCTCCGGGGCGGTGCGCGAGCGCTGGGAGTCGCTGGCCGCGCTGGTCCGGCTGGCCGAGGAGTTCGAGGCGGGCAGCCGGGCGGCCGGCGAGCCGGCCGACCTGGCCGCCTACGTGGCCGAGCTGGACGCCCGGGCCGCCGCCCAGCACGCCCCCGCCGTCGAGGGCGTCACGCTGGCCTCGCTGCACGCCGCCAAGGGCCTGGAGTGGGACGCGGTCTTCCTGGTCGGCCTGACCGAGGGCATGCTGCCGATCATCTACGCCAAGACCGACGAGCAACTGGAGGAGGAGCGCCGGCTGCTCTACGTCGGGGTGACCCGGGCCCGGGCCCACCTGAGCCTGTCCTGGGCGCTCTCCCGCTCGCCGGGCGGGCGGGCCGGCCGCAAGCCGAGCCGCTTCCTGGACGGGCTGCGGCCGGGCTCCGCGGTCGGCGGGTCGGCCGGGCGCGCCGGGGCCGGCGCGGCGGAGCGGTCGGCCGGACGGCGGGCGCCGCGCGGGCCGGTCAAGTGCCGGGTCTGCGACCGGACCCTGACCGAGGCGGTGGAGCGCAAGCTGCGCCGCTGCGAGGACTGCCCCTCGACGATGGACGAGGGGCTGTACGAGCGGCTGCGCGAGTGGCGCTCCAGGCGGGCCAAGGAGCAGGCGGTGCCGGCCTATGTGGTCTTCACCGACGCGACCCTGATGGCGATCGCCGAGGACGCGCCCACGAGTGTTGCGGATCTGTCCCGGATCTCCGGGGTCGGTGCGCTGAAGCTGGACAAGTACGGGTCGGACGTGCTCTCGTTGTGCTCGGGGGAAGACCCCGAGGTGGGACGGGCCGCTGAGCCGGACGACCCCTCGGCGGAGGTCGTCGAGGACCTCGTTGAGGATGAGTCCGGAAACTCGCCGGAAAAATAGTTTGCGCGCTGTGCACGAAGCGCAATAGCCTGCCGGAGCGGTCAAGGGGACGAGACCGCGAAGCCACTCGGGAACCTTCCTGACCAGGCTTTCCCCTGCATGAACTGCTTGACCCCCGCCCCGGCGGGGCAGCGGGACCGACAGACATCCGAACACCGGAGCCCGGGGGACTGGGCACCGCGAGACGCCGAGAGGAGGCGAAGACAGTGGGAACCACGACGATGATCACCAAACTGACTGGCCAGACCGCTGTTGCCGCTTCCCTGCGTCCCTCCGCCCTGCTGACGGGTGGAGTCTCGCTTGCCGGTGCCCTCGGTCTGGACAACGGTCTCGGTCTGTCCTTCGGCTGGGGAGCGGTCTCCGTCGATTCCTCGCGCGGCATGCGCGATGTCCGACCGACCGAGGCACCGAAGGCCCTGGGGGCGGCGGCCAAGCATGGCGCCTATCTGCAGGTCATCGGTGCCGTAACCGAGCAGCAGGACGAGCAGCTGAACCACCTGGCCGAAGCCGCCTTTATCGGCGCTGCGGCCATCCGGAGCCGGGCCTTCCGCGGGCCTGAACCCTGGAGAGAGCGAACCTGAGCACGCCTCAGGTCGGCTTTCCAGGGCCGCGGAACCCGTCACCGGGATCCGCGGCCCTTCTTGTTTGTCCGGTACGACCCATCGCAGGCCCTCCGGGGCCTCCGGTCCAGCCCACCAGTCAGCTGGACCGGAACCAGAACACAAGACGAGGAAGACGCCACCCGTGTCCACGGTCATCACACCGCACCTCCCGTCCGTACCGCCGACAACGCCGACCCCGGCCGCGCTCGTACCCCTCCCTCCTCCGGAAGGCTCTCTCATGCAGCTCACCTCGATCGAGGACGCCGACAACCTCGGCACCGCCATCCCCTGCCGCTCCTTCGACCCGGAGGTCTTCTTCGCGGAGACCCCAGCCGACGTGGAGTACGCGAAGTCGCTCTGCGGCACCTGCCCCGTCAAGGACGCCTGCCTGGCCGGCGCCCTCGACCGGCGTGAGCCGTGGGGGGTCTGGGGCGGCGAGCTGTTCGTCCAGGGCGTCGTGGTGGCCCGGAAGCGGCCCCGTGGCCGTCCGCGCAAGACCGAGGTCATGGCGTGAACCCCGCACCGCGAGCAGCAGCGGCCAACCGGGATTGCCCCCCGGCGGCCGGCGCATTGCGCCACTCCGTCCGCATCGCCCATGCCCAGGCAGACGCGGCAGCCCAGCAGCCCTACCCGACCACGCACCACGAGCAGGACCACGACATGGCGATCACCGCAGGGCCCAGCGCCCGCGCCGACAAGCACACCGACTTCCAGAACAGGACGCACGAGATGCATCTCATGAACGAAAACCTGGCCCGCGCCCATATGCAGGAACGCCTGCAGGAGGCGGAGGACCAACGCGTCGCACTCGCGGCGCAGCGGGTCGCCAAGCTCCGCCGGAAGGCGGAGCGGGCCACCTGGCGGGCGCGCAAGGCGCTCGCCACGGCGGTGCTCTGACCTCCGGGTCGCAGCCCCCGCACGGCAACGCGAACGCCGGTGCCCCGGCCACCCCACCGGAGTGGGTGGCCGGGGCACCGGCGTTTTTCCGCGGCCCGCCCTGCGGTCAGTCGGCGGCCGGCTCCGCCGCCGGCGCCTGCTCCGGCTCGGCGAAGCCCGGCAGCCAGTCCAGCATCTCGGCCCGGAACGGGGCCTGGGCGCCGAGCTGGCAGAGCACCCCGATGGTGCTCAGGGTGACCCGGTGGATCAGCAGGTAGTAGGGCGGCAGGTTGAGCTGCTTGCCCAGGTTGTAGGCGGGGGAGCGGGGATCGGCGATCCGGGCCGCCTGGGAGCGCATCCAGGCCCGGGTGAAGTGGAACCGGTCCACCGCGGCCGGCTCGATGATCGGTCGCAGGTAGTCCAGCACCGCGTCCGGGTCCAGCTCGATGGCGGGCTTGACGAAGCCCTCGGCCCGCAGCATGTCCAGCACGCCCACCGCGTCGCCGCCCAGGGCCATCCGCAGCGAGTCGCCGATCGGCCGGGGCAGGCCGCCGGGCAGCCGGTCCACGGTGCCGAAGTCCATCACGCCCAGCCGCCAGCCCCCGGCCGGCCCGTCGTCCTTCAGCAGCCGGAAGTTGCCCGGGTGCGGGTCGGCGTGCAGCAGCCCGGTGCGGGCCGGGCCGGCGAACAGGAAGCGGGCCAGCAGGTGCCCGGCCCGGTCCCGCTCGGCCTGGCTGCCGCCGGAGATCACCTCGGCCAGCGGGGTGCCGCCCAGCCACTCGGTGACCAGCACCTGGTCGGCCTGGGCCACCACGGCCGGCACCACGATGTCCGGATCGGCGGCGAACTCCTCCGCGTGCACCCGCTGGGCCTCGGCCTCCAGCGCGTAGTCCAGCTCCTCGGTGACCCGGTTGCGCAGCTCGGTGATCAGCGGCTTGATGTCCAGGCCCGGGATCAGCGGCCCGACCAGCCAGGCCACCCGGCTCAGCTGGCCCAGGTCGGAGAGGAGCGCGTCCCCCGCGCCCGGGTACTGCACCTTGACCGCGACCTCCCGGCCGTCCTGCCAGACCGCCCGGTGCACCTGGCCGATCGAGGCGGCCGCGGCCGGCCGGTCGTCGAAGCTGCGGAAGCTGGACCGCCAGTCCTTGCCGAGCCGCTCGGCGAGCGCGGCGTGCACGCTGGCCGCGGGCATCGGCGGGGCCGCGTCCTGAAGCTTCGTCAGGGCGGCCCGGTAGGGCCCGGCCACCTCCTCCGGCAGCGCGGCCTCGAAGACGGACAGCACCTGTCCGAACTTCATCGCGCCGCCCTTCAGCTCCCCGAGCACCTTGAAGAGCTGGTCGGCGGTGGCCTGCTGGAGCTCGGCGGTGACGGCCTCGGCGGACCGCCCGCCGATCCGCTTGCCCAGGCCCAGGGTGGCCCGGCCCGCGATGCCCAGCGGCAGGGCGGCGAGCCGTGCCGTGCGGGTCATAGCCTTGCGCGGAAGATCGCTCACCCGGGCCTCCCAATCGTGCTGCCCTGGCGGTGTCCAGGGACTGCCGGTACCCCTCAAGCGGGCCCGCCCCGGTGCTGGGGACGGCGGCCACTAGGCCATTGTGCCCGTTCTCCGCGCGGGCCCGGCCGGGGCCCGGCGGCCGGACCGCCGACCGCGGCCGCAGCGGCTGGGCGGCCCGGTCCGCGACGCGGCCCGCGGCCCGGCCGGTCAGTGCTCGATCAACGGTCGAGCAGCGGTCGAGCAGCGGTCGAGCAGTGGTCGGGCAGCGGTCGGTCAGCGCCAGAAGCACCCGCACTCCAGGTGCGGCGGCAGCCGCAGCCGGCGCACCATGCCGTCGGCCGCGGAGACCTCGCACCAGCCGTCCACGCTCGGCGGCCGCACCCCGTCGAGCAGCAGCAGGGCGTGCAGGCCGGCCAGCCCCGCCACCGTCGCGGCCAGCGCACCGTCGCAGGCCGGCTCGCCCGCCCGGCCCGGCCCCTCGCCGGCCAGCTGGGCCAGCAGCCGGGGCCAGCCCTCGTCCCGCTCGGTGCGGCTGAGCCCGAAGCAGCCGCCGCAGGCCGAGGCCCCCGGCAGCACCAGCGGTCCCACCACCCCCAGGTGCTCCACCACCCCGACGTAGAGGTGCGGCACCCCGGCGCGCATCAGCTCCCGGGCCGCGTCGGCCGAACCGGCGTACGCCCCGCTGCCGTCCCGGGGCGCGAAGACCACCAGGTCGGGCGGGCCGCCCGGCTCGCCGCCGCCCTCGGGGCCGGGACCGGCCGCCCGCCGCACCGCCTCCCGGGCCGCCGCCGCCCGGGGCCGCCCGATCTCATGGGCCGGCAGCCCGCCCGGCGCGCAGTCCCGGGCCGCCACCCGCCCCTGGTCCAGCACCGACACCGCGCCCACCCCGGCCGCCGCCAGGGTGCCGGCCAGCGCCGCGCCGACCCGCCCGGCCCCGCGCACCTCCACCCGCCGCCCGGCCCGCCGGGCCAGCGCCCCGGCGCCCTGGCCGGGCCCGGGATGGAGCAGCGAGAGCGAGGCCAGATCCGGCCCCAGCAGCTCCCGGCGGCCGGCGGGCAGGGCACCGAGCGCCTCGTCCACCGCCCGGGCGTCGTCCAGCAGCCCGGTCTCGGCCATCGACCGCAGGGTCTGCGCGACCGCCCCGGCGTCCAGCCCCAGCTCGCCCGCCGCCGCGGTGACGGCGGCGGTGTCCCGCTCGCCGTCCAGCAGGCCGAGGAAGGCGCAGAACCGCTCATCGGCCCGGCCGACCAGCTGGGCCCGGTCCGGCAGGGTGCCGAACCGCAGCGTCTCCTGGTCCCGCCAGGTGCGGGAGAGGGCGGGCTTGAGCACCGGGCGCATCGGACGCGCGGGAGACGGGGGACGCATGGGCAACTCCACTCCGGAATCGACTGACTGCGCTGAGTGAGACAATCCTGCGCGAGCTGCGGTTCCGTGTCGAAGAAGTTGTCCACAGGCTGGGGATGATGATCCGACCGCCGGCCACCGGTGGCCGCGATCCGGTTCGGCCGTCGAACAATTTCGGCCGGGGCAGCGGACTTCTGTCGGCGCCACCGGGTAACGTCGTGTGCCATGGCAGCCGAACGGGACTCCCAGCCCTCGGCGTCGCCTCGGCGCGCCCGGGCAGCAGCCGGGTCGCGGGTCGCGACGCCCGGTTCGCGCGGGCGGCCGGGCCGGCCGCACCCGGCGGGCGAGGCGGAGCCGCACAGCGGCCCCCCGCCCGTGGAGCACCCCCAGGTCGAGGTCCGCCGCAGCGCCCGCCGCAGCCGCACCGTCTCCGCCTACCGCGAGGGCGACCGCACGATCGTGCTGATCCCGGCCAGGATGTCCTTCGCCGAGGAGCAGCGCTGGGTGGCCCAGATGCTCGACCGGCTGGCCGCCCAGGAGAGCCGCCGAACCCTCGGCGACGACGCGCTGGCCGAGCGGGCCCGCCGGCTCTCCGCCGAGTACCTCGGCGGCCGGGCCCGCCCGGGCCAGGTCCGCTGGGTCACCAACCAGAACTCCCGCTGGGGCTCCTGCACCCCCAGCGAGCGCTCGATCCGGCTCTCGCACCGCCTCCAGGGCATGCCCGACTACGTGCTGGACTACGTGCTGCTGCACGAGCTGGCCCACCTGCTGGTGCCCGACCACGGCCCGCGGTTCTGGGCCCTGCTCGAGGCCTACCCGCGCACCGAGCGGGCCCGCGGCTACCTGGAGGGCGTCGCCTCGGCCGCCCGGCTGCCGCACATCCCCGGCGCCCGCGGCGCCGGCCCGTCGGTCGGCCCCGCCGCAGAGCCCGAGGTCTGCGGCTGAGGCTCCGTCAGCCCACCAGCTCGCGGGCCAGCCCGACCAGCCGCCGCACCGAGTCGTCGGTCGGCTCCGGCAGTGCGTCCCAGCCGAACCAGCGCAGGTCCAGCGACTCCTCGCTGATCTCCTCGACCGCCCCGGCCGGCGCCAGCGCCAGGTACTGCACGTCCAGGTGGACGTTGGCCGGCCGGTCCTTGCCGGTGCAGCGCACCTCGTGCCGGTCCAGCTTGACCGGCACCGGCGCGCCCGCCCCGGCCCCGCCGGCGCCGAGCAGCGCCAGCCCGGCGATCCCCGACTCCTCGGTGGCCTCGCGCAGCGCGGCCGCGCCCAGCGTGGCGTCGCCCGGCTCGCAGTGCCCGCCCAGCTGCAGCCACCGCCCGACCTTGGGGTGCAGGGTCAGCAGCACCCGGCCGCCGGCCGGGTCCACCACCAGGGCGCTGGCGGTGATGTGCGCGGGCAGACAGGCCTTGAAGAGCCCGTCCGGCCGCTCGGCCAGGTGCGCCAGGTACTCCTCGCGCAGCGCCCGCTGACCGGGGTCGGCGGGCGACCAGCCGGTCAGCGCGGCGGTGGCGTCGGCGTGCAGGGTGCTCACTGCTTCGGCTCGTCCTTGCCCTCGTCGTCGCCGGTGCCCTTGCCGTCGCCGGTGCCCTCGCCGTCCCGGCCCTGGCCCGCCGCCTCGCCGAGCAGCCGGTCGATCGCGTCGAAGTCCAGCCCGCCCTCCAGTGCCTCGCCGCTGCCGCGGTGCACGAAGCCGTCCGGGTCGTCCAGGTCGGCGGCGGTCGGCAGCATGTCCGGGTGCTCCCAGAGCGCGTCCCGGCCCTCCACCCCGCGGGCGTCGGCCAGCGAGGCCCACAGCCGCGAGGCGTCCCGCAGCCGGCGCGGCCGCAGCTCCAGGCCGACCAGGGTGGCGAAGGTCTGCTCGGCCGGCCCACCGGTGGCCCGGCGCCGGCGCAGCGTCTCGCGCAGCGCGGAGGACTGCGGCAGGTGCGGCTCGGCCGCGGCGTGCACCACCGCGTCCACCCAGCCCTCGACCAGCGCCAGCGCGGTCTCCAGCCGGGCCAGCGCGGCCTTCTGCGCGGGGGTGTCCTCGGGCTGCAGCAGCCCGTTGCCCAGCGCCTCCTGCAGCGCCTCGGGGTTCTCCAGGTCGAGCCGGCCCATCATCTCCTCCATCCGGGAGGAGTCCACCGTGATGCCCCGGGCGTAGGCCTCGACGGCGCCGAACAGGTGCGCCCGCAGCCACGGCACGTGGGCGAAGAGCCGCTGGTGGGCCGCCTCGCGCAGGGCCAGGTAGAGCCGCACCTCCTCGGCCGGCACGTTCAGGCCCTCGCCGAACTCGGCGATGTTCTGCGGCAGCAGCGCGGCCTTGCCGGCCGGCGCCAGCGGCAGGCCGACGTCGGTGGAGCCCAGCACCTCGGCGGCCAGCGCGCCGAGCGCCTGCCCGATCTGGGTGCCGAACATCGCACCGCCCATCGAGCGCATCACGCCCATCAGCGGTCCGGCCATCGCCTGCATCTCCTCGGGCAGCACGCCGCCCATGGCGTTGCCGACCCGCTCGGCCACCGGGTCGACCAGCTCCTGCCAGACCGGCAGGGTGGCCTCGATCCACTCGGCGCGGCTCCAGGCGACCGCGCTGGCCGAGGAGGACGGGAACTCGGTCGCCGAGTCCAGCCAGAGCTCGGCCAGCCGCACCGACTCCTCGACCGCCGAGCGCTCGACGGCCGAGACCGAGCGGTCCTTGCTCCGGCCCTCCGGCTGCTCGGCGACCACGGTCTGCCGGGCGATGTCCTTGGCCAGCTGCCAGTTGACCGGCCCGCCGTCGAAGGAGAGCATCTGGCCGAGCTGCTGGAAGGCGGCGCCCAGGTCGTTGGGGTCCAGGCCGCCCATCATCGCGGCGAACGGGTTGTCACCGGAGCCACCCGGGCCGCCGGGGCCGCCCGCACCGAAGAGCGCGCCGAACGGGTTGCCGCCGCCGAAGCCGAACGGCGACTGCTCAGCGGGCTTGTCGGGCTCGTTCTGCTTCTCGTTCTTCTGCTCGCCGCCCTTGTCCTTGCCCTCCTCGGGCTCCTCGGGCGGGACACCGAATCCGAAGGGGAGGTCGCTCACTGGGTCCTCGATCTGGTCGGCCGTCACGCGCGGGTGCTGTGGCGGGAAAGCAGGTTGCGGTCGGAGGGGCGGCGGGCTCGCCCGCGCCGGGTGCACCGCCGGGGCCTCTCCTCGGGCAGGATGGACGGTGCGTGACACTCGTACGTACGCACATAAGCTAACCGTGGAGGATCGCCGGTGAGTTCCCCGCCTTCGGACGTTCGCTCTGGGCTGACCGGAGGCGAGGAGGCCCAGGTGGCCCCTGGGTCCGCGCACCCAGCCTACGGCGGACGGCCGCTCACCGTAGCAGTCACCGGCGCCGCCGGAGTGCTGGGCGGCCGGGTCGCCGCCCGGCTGGTCGACTCGCCCGGGGTGCGCAAGGTCCTGGCGATCGACGACCGGCGCGGCGAGGCCGCCGGGGTGCAGTGGCGGGTGCTGGACGTGCGGGATCCGGCGGTGGCCGAACGGCTCCGCGGGGTCGACGTGGTGGTGCACCTGGCGATGGACCTGGGCATGGAGTCCGACCCCCGGGTGCGCAGCGCCTACAACGTGCGCGGGGCGCAGACCGTGGTGACGGCCGCCGCCGCGGCCGGGGTGCACCGGGTGGTGCTCTGCACCTCGGCGATGGTCTACGGCGCGCTGCCCGACAACGAGGTGCCGCTGGCCGAGGACGCCGAGCTGCGGGCCACCGAGGAGGCCAGCCTGGTCGGCGACCTGCTGGAGATCGAGCGGCTGGCGCACCGGGCGCCGCGGGCCCACCCGGGCCTGCAGGTGACGGTGGTGCGCCCGGCGGTGCTGGTCGGCCCGGGTGTGGACACCGTGCTCACCCGGCACTTCGAGGCGCCCCGGCTGCTGGTGGTGGCCGGCTCCCGGCCGTGCTGGCAGTTCTGCCACCTGGACGACCTGGCGAGCGCGCTGGAGTACGCGGCGCTCGGGCTGGTGGAGGGCGAGCTGGCGGTGGGCTGCGACGGCTGGCTGGAGCAGGAGGAGGTGGAGGCGCTCTCCTCCATCCGCCGGATGGAGCTGCCCGCCTCGCTGGCCCTGGGCACCGCGGCCCGGCTGCACCGGCTCGGCCTGACCCCGGCCCCGGCCGGCGACCTGGCGTACACCATGTACCCGTGGGTGGTCTCCGGCAGCCGGCTGCACGAGGCGGGCTGGCGGCCGCGCTACTCCAACGAGGAGGTGCTGGCCGAGCTGCTGGCCCAGGTGGCCGGCAAGCACGCGGTGGCCGGCCGGCGGCTGGGCGGCAAGGAGGCGGCGACCAGCCTGGGCGCGGCCGGCGCCACGGTCGCCCTGGTCGGCACGGCCGCGCTGGTCCGCCGGGCCCGCAAGCGCCGCCGTTACTGACGGCGCGGGCGGGGTTGTACGGAACCACAATTGCCGCCCCGGGCGGCCGGTGGCCGATGATGGGGAGCATGTCCGAGAACCACGACCCCATCCGCCTGCTCGCGGTCCGCGACACCCCGCTCTCGCTCGACGAGGTGTACGCCGCGGTGGGCGACGACGCGGCCGGCGGCACCGCGATCTTCGTCGGCACGGTCCGCGACCACGACGGCGGCAAGCCGGTCGCCGCGCTGGAGTACAGCTGCCACCCGAGCGCCGAGCAGGAGATGCGCCGGATCGCCGAGAAGGTGGTCGCCGACTACCCGGTCCGGGCGCTGGCCGCCGTGCACCGGATCGGCCGGCTGGAGATCACCGACTCCGCGGTGATCGTCGCGGTCTCCTGCCCGCACCGGGCGGAGGCCTTCGCGGCCGCCCGCAAGCTGATCGACGACCTCAAGCACGAGGTGCCGATCTGGAAGCACCAGATCTTCACCGACGGCGAGGAGGAGTGGGTCGGCACCGGCTCCTGCTGACCGGGGCCCCGTTCGGCCCACCCCCGGCGCCCGACCGGGCACACGAATGCGCCCACCGGGTGGCAGGCCCCGGCCCGCCGTAACCCGGATGGCTCCAGGGCCGTTCTCCGTCCGGCCGGTTAATGTGCTGATAGGCACGACGAGCTGGGAGGACGTCATGGGAGTGCTGGCCTGGTTGGGGATCCCTGTCGGGGCGGGAGTGCTGGCCGTGCTCTGGGCGGCCTGGGCCGCCCGTCCGCCCAAGGCGACCGGTGACGGTGACTCACTCGCCGAGCACCAGCGCTTCCTGGCGGCGATGGAGCGCAGCACCGGCAGCCACCGGGTCCCGGACCACCAGGGGCGCTGACCCGGCGGGCGCGCCCCCGGCGAGGTCCCGTACTGTCGTGCCATGCCACGCCGCTCCGCGACGATGCTCGCCGCCACGCTGATGCTCATAGCGCTGCTCTGTGTCTCGGTGGTCCTGAAGGTGCCGTACAGCCAGCTGAGCCCCGGGCCGACGTACAACACGCTCGGGGCGCAGGACAAGGCGGGCACCCCGGTGATCTCGATCTCGGGTACCCCGACCTATCCCACCAGCGGCCACCTGAACATGACGACGGTGCAGGTCACCGGCGCGGACTACCAGCCGAGCCTGCTCTCGGTGGTGGTCGGTTGGCTGCGCGACGACCAGCTCGTGGTGCAGCACGACATCCTCTACCCCAAGGGCCAGACCGAGCAGCAGTCCGAGCAGCAGAACGCCGAGGAGTTCGCCTCCTCGCAGGACAGCGCCAAGACCGCGGCGCTCACCCAGCTCGGCATCCCGGTCGGCAACGAGGTGCAGATCTCCGAGGTGGTGGCCGGCGGGCCGAGCGAGGGCAAGCTGCACGCGGGCGACCGGATCGTCGCGGTGGACGGCACCGAGGTGACCGACCCGAACCAGGTGGCCCCGCTGGTCCAGGCGCACAAGCCGGGCGAGGACGTGGTCTTCACGGTCGTCCCGCACAGCCAGGACGAGCTGAACGTGAAGCCCTCGGACGAGTCCAAGGTGACCGTCACCACCACCAAGTCGCCGGAGACCGGCAAGGCGATGGTCGGCGTGGTCGCGGCGCCGGGGCACAACTACCCGTTCAAGATCGACATCGGGCTGCAGGACGTCGGCGGCCCGAGCGCCGGCCTGATGTTCGCGCTCGGCATCGTGGACAAGCTGACCCCGACCGACCTGACCGCCGGCAAGTTCGTGGCCGGCACCGGCACCATCGACGACAAGGGCAACGTCGGCCCGATCGGCGGCATCGCGATGAAGGTGATCGCGGCCCGGGACGCCGGCGCCCGCTACTTCTTCACCCCCAGCGACAACTGCACCGAGGCGAGCAGGAACACCCCGGCCGGGCTGCGGCTGATCAAGGTGGACACGCTGGACCAGGCGCTGAAGGCGCTGGAGCAGGTCCGGGCCGGCCAGGACGCCCAGCTGCCCGCCTGCCCGCGCTGACGGGGCGTCGGGCCCCCGGAGCAGGGGCCCGACGGGGCGTCAGGAGAAGGTGGCCAGCAGCGCCTTGGTCAGTCCCGGCACCAGGTCCGGGCCGGTCAGCACCTCGCGCGCCAGGTCCTTCTCGCGCAGCCGCAGCGCCGTCTCCCGCTTGCCGTCGCGCAGCACGGCGGCGGTGATCCGGACCTCCTGGCGGGCCGGGTGGTTCGCCACCCACTCCGTCAGCTGCGCCTCGGTGGCGCCGGCCGGGCGGCTCTTCTCGGCACCCGGCGGGAGCATCAGCCGCTCCACCACCAGGGCGCAGCCGGCCACCGAGGACGGCCAGGCGATGGTGCCCAGGAACTCGTCCAGCGCCGTGCCGGCCGGCAGCTCCTCCTGCTCGACCGGGGTCAGCTCGCCGTCCTGGGACGCGTCCAGCCCCAGCTGCCGGGCCACCGCGGGATCGGTGCGGCGCAGCTCGGCGCTGTCGACCAGGGCGAAGAGGCGGGCGGGCCGGTCCCAGCCGAGGCCGGAGACGTACTCGTCGATCTCCAGGGCGGCGCGGGTGAGCGGAGTGGCGGCCGGCAGGGTGCCGGAGCCGTCGGGCGTGAAGCTGACATCGGACATGCCCCCAATCCTCACACGGCCGTGGCCCGGGAGCCGCGCAGCGGCGGGGGAGCGGCCGGGCGGGGAGGGCCGGGGGCGCGATCCGCCGTCCCCGGGACGGTTTATGTTGCTACGGGTCGCTTTCCCCGCAGCACGAGTCCCCACAACAGCATGAGGTGCCACCGTGGTCTTCCAGATGCCCGAGCGCGAGGGTCCGGCGTACCGGGTCCGGGGCCGGCGGTGGAGCCGGCGGCTGGTGGCGGCGGCGGCCGGGGCGCTGGTGCTGCTGGCCGGGTGCGCGGTGCTGGCCGGCGGGTGGACGGAGTGGCTCTGGTACCGCTCGGTCGGCTACGGCTCGGTCTTCGGCACCCGGCTGAAGGCCGAGGCCGGGCTGTTCGCTGGGTTCGGCCTGCTGATGGCGGCCGCCACCGTGCTGAACGGCTGGCTGGCCCACCGGCTGCGCCCGCCGCTGGCCGCGATGTCGCCGGAGCAGCGCGGCCTGGACCGCTGCCGGGCCCGGCTGGCGCCGGTGCGCCGGCGGCTGCTGGCGGTCGGCGCGCTGCTGACCGGGGCGGCGGGCGGCGCGGCGGCGGCCGGGCAGTGGCGGCAGTGGCTGCTCTGGCGGCACGCCACCCCGTTCGGCGTCCGGGACGGCCAGTTCCACCGGGACGTCTCCTTCTACGCCTTCGACCTGCCCTGGTACCGGTTCCTGGTCGACTTCGGGTTCGGCCTGCTGGTGGTCTCGGCGCTCGCCGCGGTGCTGGTGCACTACCTGTACGGCGGGCTGCGGCTGCAAGGGCCCGGGCGGCGGGTCGGCACCGGGGCGCAGGGCCACCTGGCGGTGCTGATGGGCGGGTTCGTGCTGCTCGAGGCGGCATCCTACTGGCTGGACCGGTACGCGCTGGCGGTGCGCGGCGCCAGCTGGCACGGGATCGCGGGGTACACCGGGCTGCGCTTCACGGACGCCCGGGCCCACCTGCCGGCCGACACCGTGCTCTGCTGCGCGGCGGTGATCTGCGCCGTCCTCTTCCTGCTCACGCCGGTGCGGCGGACCTGGCTGCCGGCGATGCTCGGCTTCGGCCTGATGCTGCTCTCGGCGGTGCTGGTCGGCGGGCTCTACCCGGCGATCGTGCAGCAGCTCGAGGTCGCGCCGCACGAGCAGGCCAAGGAGGCGCCCTACCTGCGGCAGAACATCGAGGCGACCCGGCAGGCCTACGGCCTGGCCGGGGTGACGGCCGCCGGGCCCGCGCCCGCGGCGCCGGACGCCCGGACCGTCGCGGCGGTCCCGCTGTCCGGCCCGGCGGGCGGCCCGCCGGCCGACCCGGACCCGGCCGGGCCGGGCTGGACCGCCGAGCACCTGCGGGACACCCACGACTACGGTGTGGCGGACGCCGCGGGCTCGGGCCCGGCGGACGCCTCCGGGCAGCCGGCCGTCACCGAGTCCGCGCAGCCGCCGGACGGCGCCGGCGCCGGCTTCGAGCAGCGGGTCTACTACGGCGAGCGGACCACCGGCTACGCGGTGGTCGGCGGCGGCGGGGAGGCCGACTACGCCCCCGGCTACCGCTACCGGGGCGGCAGCGGGGTGGCGCTGGACGGCCCGCTGGTCCGGGCGGCCTTCGCGGTGCGGTTCGGCGAGCCGCGGTTCCTCTCCACCGGCTCGGTCGGCGGCGGCTCCCGGGTGCTCTACGACCGCACCCCGGCGCAGCGGGTGGCGAAGGCCGCGCCCTGGCTGACCCTGGACTCCGACCCGTACCCGGTGACGGTCGGCGGCCGGCTGCTCTGGGTGCTGGACGGCTACACCACCTCGGACGACTACCCGTTCTCCTCCCGCACCGCGCTGGGCGGCGGCGCCGCGGTGAACTACGTCCGCGACGCGGTCAAGGCGACCGTGGACGCCTACACCGGCGCGGTGGTGCTCTACCAGTGGGACGAGCAGGACCCGGTGCTGCGGACCTGGATGAAGGCCTTCCCCGGCACCGTCGAGCCGCGGGCCGCCATCCCCGCCGGGCTGCTGGCGCACCTGCGCTACCCGCGGGACCTGTTCGAGGCGCAGCGGGAGCTGCTGGGCGCCTACCACGTGACCGATCCGGCCGCCTTCGCCGCCGGCACGGACCGCTGGCAGGTGCCGCCGGACCCGGCCGGCGGCACGGGCCCGCAGCCGCCCGCCTACCTGACCGTGCGGATGCCCGGCGCCCCGGCCGCCGCCTTCTCGCTGACCGGCACCCTGGTGGCCGCCGGGCGGGGCGACCTGGCCGCCTACCTGGCGGTGGACTCCGAGCCGGGCCCGGACTACGGCGCGCTGCGGCTGCTGCGGCCCGCGGACGGCTCCGGGGCGCTCGGTCCGGGACAGGAGCAGGCGGCGTTCACGGCGGACCCGGCGGTGGCCGGCTGGCTGAACCGGCAGCACCAGGACGGCGCCGCGGTGGCCTACGGCAGCCTGCTGACCCTGCCGGTGGGCGGCGGGTTCCTGGCGGTCGAGCCGGTGTACACGACCGGGCCCGGGGACCGCTCCCCGGTGCTGCGCAAGGTGCTGGCGGTGTACGGCACGGGTCCGGTGGCCGTCGCGGCGGACCTGCCGGGCGCGCTGGACAGCGCTCTCGCCGGCTCGCCGGCCGCCCCGCCGCCGGGCGGCGACCCGGCGCTGCGCAAGGCGCTGGACGACCTGCGGACGGCCTACGCGCAGAGCCAGGACGCGTTCGCGGCGGGGGACCGGGCCGGGTACGCCCGGGCCGAGCAGGCGCTGCGGGCCGCGCTGGACGCGGCCACCGCGGCCGAGAACGGCGGGCCGCCGCCACCCCAGGGCCGCTGAGCTGCGGCCCTGCGGACGGAGTTGGTCATGGACCCCCGCGCGGCCGTGCTAAGGTTGTCACACAACGACGCGGGGTGGAGCAGCTCGGTAGCTCGCTGGGCTCATAACCCAGAGGTCGCAGGTTCAAATCCTGTCCCCGCTACCACGGCCGAAGGCCCGGAGGTTCACCTCCGGGCCTTCGGCTTTTCCGCTGCCCGGGCCCGTTCCGCCGGCCCACCCTGGTCCGTCCCTTGCGCCCCTACCGGACTGACCCGTCCCGGACAAGAATCGTGCCGGTGCTTGTTGACGCCACTGCTGGTCTAGTCCACCGTGTGCTCCAGCCCGGCAGGTCGCCGCGGGACGGAGGGGAGGCCGGCATGGAGTCGGAGCGGGCGGCCGGGCCGCTCCGCTACGAGCTGCTCGGGCCGCTGGTGGTCCGCCGGGCCGGCCGGGCGCTGGACGCGGGGCCGCCGATGCAGCGCGCGGTGCTCGCGGTGCTGCTGCTGAACGCCGGCGAGCCGGTGGCCCGGGAGCAGATCATGCAGGCGGTCTGGGGCGCCAAGGCGGTCGAGACCACCCCGAGCCTGGTGGCCACCTACGTCTCCCGGCTGCGCCAGGTGCTGGAGCCGGACCGGCCGCGCCGCACCCTGAACGGCCTGCTCGCCACCCGGGGCACCGGCTACCGGCTGGAGGCCGGCCCGGGCGACCTCGACCTGCACGAGTTCGAGGCGGCCCGGCAGCGGGCCCGGGCGCACCGGGCGGCCGGCGAGCCGGAGCGGGCGCTGGCCGTGCTGGACGGGGCGCTGGCACTCTGGCGCGGCGCGGGACTGGACGGCCTGCCCGGGCCGTTCGCCGCGCTGCACCGCGGGCGGCTCGGCGAGCTGCGGATGGCCGCGCTGGAGGAGCGGTTCGAACTGGCGCTGCAACTGGGCCGGCACCACGAGGTGGTGGCCGAGCTGGGGCTGCTGGCGGCGGCCCACCCGGGCCGGCAGCGGCTGCGCGGGCTGCTGATGCTGGCGCTGCACCGGGCCGGGCGGCAGGGTGAGGCGCTGGCCGTCTTCGCGCAGACCAGGCAGCTGCTGATCGCCAGTCAGGGCCTGGAGCCGGCCCGGGACCTGGTCGAGCTGCAGCAGCGCATCCTGCGCGCCGACCCGGGGCTGGAGCTGGCCGCCGGGCGGTCGCCCGGGCCGCTGCGGCTGGTCTGCCGGCCCGCGCAACTGCCCACCGACCTGGCGGACTTCACCGGGCGCTCGGCCGAACTGCGGGTGATCACCCGGACCCTGGGCGGCACCGGGCGGCGGATCGGCGCGGTGCCGCTGGTGCTGGTCAGCGGGCCGCCCGGGGTGGGCAAGAGCGCGCTCGCCGTGCACGCCGCGCACCGGCTGCGCGAGCGGTTCCCGGACGGGCAGCTGTACGCCGCGCTGCACGAGCCGGACGGGCGGCCCGGCGAGGTGGGCGAACTGCTCGGGCGGCTGCTCACCGACCTCGGCGTGGACCGGGAGGCGCTGCCCGCCGAGCCGGAGCGCCGGGCCGCGCTGCTGCGGTCGGTCAGTTCGGGGCGCCGGCTGCTGCTGGTGCTGGACGACGCGGCGGACGCGGCCCAACTCGCCGCGCTGCTGCCCGGATCGCCGAGCTGTGCGGTGCTGGCCACCGGCCGGGGGCGGCTGCCGGGGCTGCCGGGCGCCCGCACCGTGGTGCTGGACCACCTGGGGCCGGCCGACTCCCGGCGGCTGTGGCGGCGGCTGGCCGGCGCGGAACGCGGTGCCGAGGAGGCGCAGGTGCTGGCCGCCTGCGCGGGCCTGCCGCTGGCGCTGCGGGCGGCCGCCGCGCGGGCCGCCGTGCGCCCGGGCAGCGGGCTGGCCGCGCTGGCCGCCCGGCTGGCCGACGAGGACCGGCGGCTGGCCGAACTCGCCTTCGGCGGCGGGGGAGTGGCGCAGGCGCTGGCCTCGGCCGAGGGCCGGCTGGGCCGGCTGCCGGGCGGTCCGGCGGCGCTGGCCGCGCTGCGCGGGGCGAGCCGGCTGGCCCCGGAGGCGGCCGCCGAGCTGCTGGCCGCACTGCCCGGGGACCGGCTCGACCTGCTGATCGAGCACGGCCTGCTGCAGCCCGGCCCGGACGGGCGGCCCCGGCTGCACCCGCTGACCGCGCTGCACGGACGGACGGCGGATGGAATCGGGGTGGAATCCGGATGCCGCCGGGAACCGGAGCCGGACCGGCCCGAGGCCGCTGACCGGCGCTGATCCGGTCGGGCCCGGCAGGCCGCCCGCAGGGGCGGGGGACCGGCCCGGCACCGGCGCCGATCGGCGCAGGCAGCACCCCTTGACCGGTTATTTGGTCTAGTCCACTCTGAGTCCGGCCCGGCCTGCCGCGAACAGGCTCGGCGCCTCCCCCCGATGCTCCCTGTCCCCCACATCCGCATCCGCTGATCAAGGAGCTGACTCCCCGTGGATCGAGCGATCCGTCACACCCAGCGCAGCCCCGAGGGACCCCGCAGACCGGCCCGGCACGGGCTGCGCACGGCAGTCGCGGGCACCGCGGCCTTCGCCGTCGCGGTGAGCGGCGCCGTGCTGCTGACCGCCGGCAGCGACGCCGACGCGGCCGTCGCCGCCAACCTCCTGCAGAACCCCGGCTTCGAGAGCGGCGGCCTGGCCGGCTGGAGCTGTACGTCGAACTCCGGCACCGCGGTCACCAGCCCGGTGCACAGCGGCAGTTACGCGCTGCAGGCGACGCCGGCCGGCGCCGACGACGCGCAGTGCACCCAGCAGGTGGCCGTGCTGCCCAACTCGACCTACACGCTGAGCGCCTGGGTCCAGGGCAACTACGTCTACCTGGGCGACAGCGGCACCGGCTCCACCGACGGGTCGACCTGGAGCACCAACTCCAGCTGGAACCAGCTCTCCACCAGCTTCACCACCGGTGCGAGCACCACCAGCGTGACGGTCTACCTGCACGGCTGGTACGGCACCGGCGCGTACGAGGCGGACGACCTGGTGCTCAGCGGCCCGGCCCCGAGCGGCGGCCCCACCACCCAGCCGCCGACCAGCCAGCCGCCCACCTCGCAGCCCCCGACCTCCCAGCCGCCCACCTCGAAGCCGCCGACCTCCCAGCCGCCGACGTCGCAGCCGCCGACCAGCCAGCCCCCGACCTCCCCGCCGCCCACCGGCAAGCACCTGCTGACCGGCTACTGGCAGGACTTCGACAACGGCGCCACCGACCAGCGGATCAGTGACGTCAACCCGGCCTACGACATCATCGCGGTGGCCTTCGCGAACGCCACCGGCACGCCGGGCGCGATCGGCTTCAGCCTGGACAGCACCCTGTCGAGCAAGCTGGGCGGCTACACCGACGCCCAGTTCAAGGCCGACATCGCCGCCAAGCACGCGGCCGGCAAGAAGGTGATCGTCTCGGTCGGCGGCCAGAACGGCACCATCTCGGTGAGCGACGCCACCTCCGCGGCCAACTTCGCCAACAGCGCCTACTCGATCATCCAGAGCTACGGGTTCGACGGCATCGACATCGACCTGGAGAACGGCGTCAACTCCACCTACATGGCCCAGGCGCTGCACTCCCTGGCGGCCAAGGTCGGCAGCGGCTTCGTGCTCACCATGGCCCCGCAGACCATCGACATGCAGTCCACCGGCATGGAGTACTTCAAGTTGGCACTGGCCACCAAGGACATCCTGACCATCGTCAACATGCAGTACTACAACTCGGGTTCGATGAACGGCTGCGACGGCAACGTCTACTCCGAGGGCACCGAGAACTTCCTCACCGCGCTGGCCTGCATCCAGCTCCAGGGCGGCCTGGCGCCGAGCCAGGTCGGCCTCGGCGTGCCGGCCTCCGGCAGCGCGGCGGGCGGCGGCTACGTCTCGCCGAGCGTGGTGAACGCGGCCCTGGACTGCCTGGCGAGCGGCACCAACTGCGGCAGCTTCAAGCCCGCCACCAAGTGGCCCGGCATCGGCGGTGCGATGACCTGGTCCACCAACTGGGATGCCAGCAACGGCAACTCCATCGCGACTTCGGTCGGCGGCCACCTGCACGCCATGCCGTGACCGATCCAGGGGCTCCCCACTCCTGACGCACCACCAGCACCACCAGTACCACCAGCTCGACCAGCTCACCAGCTCCATTCGTTCCGAGCGTCTCTCACCCCCACACCAGAGAGAAGTGAACCGAATGCGCAGAAGCAGCCGATCGGCCTGGGCGCTGACCTCAGCGGCCGGGCTCATCATCGGCGGCGCGCTGTCGGTCCTGGGCATGGCACACGCCCAGGCCACGCAGGGCACGCCGAACAGCACCCCCGCCAACACCACCGGCGCCCCCGCCACCTCCGGGGGCATCAAGGTCGCCTACTTCGACCAGTGGTCGATCTACCAGAACGCGTTCTACCTGAAGAACGTGGACACCAACGGTGAGGCGAACAAGCTCAACTACCTCATCTACGACTTCGAGAACATCGACCCGGCCAACCTCACCTGCTTCGAGGCCAACTCGGCCGCCTCGCAGGACGAGAACAACCCCAACGCGGGCGACGGGGCCGGTGACTCGTTCGCCGACTACGGCAAGACCTTCGCGAACGGCAACTCGGTGGACAACTCCACCGACACCTGGAACCAGCCGATCGCGGGCAACTTCCACCAGTTGCAGGAGCTGAAGGCGAAGTACCCCAACCTCAAGGTGCTGCTCAGCATCGGCGGCTGGACCTACTCCAAGTACTTCTCCGACGCGGC
The DNA here is from genome assembly GCF_042869935.1 of Kitasatospora sp. NPDC006697. NCBI lineage: Bacteria > Bacillati > Actinomycetota > Actinomycetes > Kitasatosporales > Streptomycetaceae > Kitasatospora > Kitasatospora sp. NPDC006697. The sequence goes on along the minus strand of NZ_JBIAGU010000004.1, from coordinate 271,267 downwards.
GGCCACCGACGCCTCGCGCAAGAAGCTGGTCTCCTCCTGCATCGACATGTTCATCAAGGGCAACCTGCCCTCGCAGGGCGGCTACGGCGGCACCGGCACCGGCAAGGGCATCTTCGACGGCTTCGACATCGACTGGGAGTACCCGGGCGGCGGCGGCCACACCGGCAACCACTCCTCCACGGCCGACAAGCAGAACTTCACCGCGCTGCTCTCGGAGTTCCGGTCGGAGCTGAACACCCAGGGCACCGCGGACGGCAAGAGCTACGCGCTCACCGCGGCGCTGCCGGCCGGCCAGGACAAGATCTCCAGCGTGGAGACCGACAAGATCGGTCAGTACCTGACCTTCGGCGACGCGATGACCTACGACATGCACGGCGGCTGGGAGACCACCGGCCCGGCCAACCACATGTCGCCGTTGTACGACAACCCGGCTGACCCGTCCAACGTGGTGGCGCCCGGCACGTCGAAGTACTCGATCGACGAGGCGGTCAAGGCCTGGACGGCCGGTGATCCGCAGTACGGCATAGCCGGCGGCTTCCCCGCCAACAAGCTCAACATGGGCGTGCCGTTCTACTACCGCGGGTGGACCGGGGTGGCGGCCGGCGCCAACCACGGGCTGTTCCAGCCCGCCAGCGCCCCGGCGGCAGGCGCGGCCGACTCCGGGAACGTGGCCGGCGTGCGGATGTACAAGGAGCTCGGCGGCATCGTGGACAACGCCGCCGACACCTACTGGGACCCGGCCGCCCAGGCCGCGTACTTCTACGACGGCACCAACTTCTGGTCCGGCGAGGACGCGCAGTCGCTCCAGGCCAAGGCCGACTACCTGCACTGCAACGGCATGGGCGGGTCCTTCGTCTTCTCGCTCTACGACCTGGACCCGAACGTCACGCTCTTCAACGACCTGGTGAGCGACACCAACGGCTCGGCGGCCAACTGCCCGGCGCCGCCGACCTCGCAGCCGCCCACCAGCCAGCCGCCCACCTCCCAGCCGCCGACCAGCCAGCCGCCGACCTCCAAGCCGCCGACCAGCCAGCCGCCGACCTCCAAGCCGCCGACCTCCCAGCCGCCCACCTCGCAGCCCCCGACCAGCCAGCCGCCGTCCGGCGGCCCGGTGGTCAACGGCGGCTTCGAGAGCGGCAGCCTCTCGCCGTGGACCTGCACCGGCAACCTGGGCTCGGTGGTGAGCAGCCCGGCGCACTCCGGCTCGCACGCCCTGGCGGGCGCTGCCAGCGCCAGCGATGACGCGCAGTGCTCGCAGACCATCACGGTCAAGCCCAACACCACCTACACGCTCTCCGGTTGGGTGCAGGGCAACTACGTCTACCTGGGCGTGACCGGCTCCGGCGCGGACACCTCCACCTGGACCTCCAGCAGCGGCTGGAGCCAGCTCTCCACCAAGTTCACCACCGGCGCCTCGGTCACCTCGGTGACCATCTGGCTGCACGGCTGGTACGGCCAGGGCACCTACTACGCGGACGACGTCAACGTCGCCTGAGGCGCTCTGAACTGCCACCACCACCTCCACGGGGCGGTGCCACCGATAAGCGGTGGCACCGCCTCCGGTACTATGGGCACACGCTCGCACCATCACTTGCGCGGCGGGGGTTTGTGAGGCGCAAGTGTCGGGAAATCGACAAAGCGCTGAAGCAATCTCGCCGGCTTCGGCCCGAGCCCGCCAAAATCGCGCGGGCAGGTGTACGCGGGTGTTCGGGTGATGCGACGATGGGGCACATGGGGGACGGGGCACGGCTGTTGACGGGCCGTCGACTTTGGCACGCCCCATGGGGGTCCCCCCGGCCGAAGGCTGGGGGAGGATGCCGTGGCACTCGGGGGGAGCGGGAGTCGGCATGAAGCTGATCGGCAGAAACCAGCCCTCCACCACCGACACCGCCGAGCCCGCCGAGGCGACGGCGGCCACGGCCCTGGCCGCCGTGGAGCAGGCCACCGAGCCGGCCGTGACCGCTCCGGTCCCGGCCCAGCGCGGCGCGGCCGGCACCGGCCCGGAGCACCTGCGCCCGGTCCCGGTCCCGCAGGTCACCGGCGGCTACCCCGCGCCCGCCGCCACCGAGCCCGACGCCCTGCCGGCCGCCGCCGACAGCTTCGAGGACGAACTCGCCGCCCGTGAGTCCGCCGCCCTGGAGGAGCGCCACCGCACCGCCGCCGACACCGGCGACCCGCACGCGGCCAGCCGGCTCGGCGCCCTGCTGCTGCGCCGCGGCGATCTGGACGAGGCCGAGCCGTACCTGCGCAAGGCGGCCGCCGCCGGCCTGCGGGCCGCCGCCAACAACCTCGGCGTGCTGCTGCACCAGCGCGGCCTGCGCGCCGAGGCCGGCCAGTGGTGGCGCCAGGCCGCGGTGGCCGGCAGCGCCCCCGCCGCGCACGCGCTCGGCCTGCTGCTGCGCGACCAGGGGGACGAGGAGTCCGCCGAGTACTGGCTGCACTTCGCCGCCGACCAGGGCCACCCGCTCGGCGCCTACGCGCTGGGCGACCTGATGGAGCACCGGCGCGACGTGCGCGCCGAGCGCTGGTTCAGGCTGTCCGCCGACGCCGGCCACCGGGAGGCCGCCTACCGGCTGGCCCGGATGCGCGAGGCGGCCGGCGACAAGGAGAGCGCCGAGACCTGGTACCGCACGGCGGCGGTGCGCAGCCACGCCCGGGCCGCGCTGCGGCTCGGTGTGCTGGTGGAGCAGCGCGCCGCGGGCGACCAGGGGCTGCGCGAGGAGGCCGCCCGCTGGTACCGGCAGTCGGCGCAGAACGGCGAGCCGCGGGCCGCCTGCGCGCTCGGCTTCCTGCTGCGCGACGCGGGCGACCTGCCGTCCGCCGCCGAGTGGTGGCAGGAGGCCGCCGAGGCCGGCGACGGCAACGCGGCCAACGCGCTGGGCGCCCTGCACGCGGGCCGCGGCGAGGACAAGGACGCCGAGCGCTGGTACCGGGCCGCGCTGGACGCCGGCGATCACAACGGCGCCTTCAACCTGGGCCTGCTCTGCGCCGCCGCCGGCCGCCAGGCGCAGGCCGAGCAGTGGTACCGCCGGGCCGCCTACGCCGGGCACCGGGAGGCCTGCAACGCGCTGGCCGTGGTGCTGCTGCAGCGCGGCGACGAGGCCGGTGCCGAGCCCTGGTTCTCCAAGGCCGCCGAGGCCGGCAGCGTGGACGGCGCCTTCAACCTCGGGGTGCTGCACGCCGGCCGCGGCGAGCAGCAGCAGGCCCACGAGTGGTATGCCCGGGCCGCGGCCGGCGGCCACGGCGAGGCGGCCCTGCAGCTGGCGGTGGCCCGGGAGCAGCGCGGCGACCTGCCGGCCGCGCTGGACCGCTACCGGCAGGCGGCGGGCGGCGGTTCGGCCGAGGGCGCGTTCCGGCTGGCCTCGCTGCTGGACCGGCGCGGCGACGCCGGCGAGGAGGCCGAGCACTGGTACGCGGTGGCGGCCGACGCCGGGCACAGCCGGGCCCAGGTGCGGATGGGCGTGCGGGCCGCCGAGCGCGGCGCGCTGGAGATCGCCGAGAGCTGGTACCGCCGGGCCGCCGAGACCGGCAGCCGCAGCGCCGCCTTCAACCTCGGCCTGCTGCTGGCCCGTCAGGAGCGCGAGCCGGAGGCGATGATCTGGTACACCCGGGCCGCCGACGCCGGGCACGGCCGGGCCGCGCTGCGGCTGGCCCTGCTGGCGCTGCGCCGGGGCGAGCCGGTGCAGGCCGAGAGCTGGTGCCGCCGGGCGGCCGACTACGGCCCCCCGGAGGTGGCCGAGCGGGCCGCCCGGCTGCTGGACGCCATGCACCCGGAGATGACGGCCTGACGGGCCGTCACGGCCGCCGTCAGACGCTCAGCCGGCGCAGCGCCTCCTGGTGCAGCAGGCCGTTGCTGGCCACCGCGTCCGCACCGCCCGGGCCGTCGATGCCGTCCAGCCCGGTGAACAGGCCGCCGGCCTCCTGCACCACGATGCACGGCGCCGCCATGTCCCACAGGCTCAGCTCCGGCTCGGCGGCGATGTCCACCGCGCCCTCGGCGACCATCATGTAGGACCAGAAGTCGCCGAACGCCCGGGTCCGCCAGCAGGCCCGGGTCAGGTCCAGGAACGGGTCCAGCCGCCCGCGCTCCTCCCAGCCGGTCAGCGAGGAGAAGGAGAGCGAGGCGTCCTCGATCCGGGAGACCCCGGAGACGTGGATCCGGCTCGCCTTGGCCAGGCTGCGCCCGGCGAACGCGCCCAGGCCCTTGGCCGCCCACCAGCGGCGGTTGAGCGCGGGCGCCGAGACGATCCCGACCACCGGCTGCTGCTCGCCGTCCGGGCCCTCCTCCAGCAGCGCGATCAGGGTGGCCCAGACCGGCACGCCGCGGATGTAGTTCTTGGTCCCGTCGATCGGGTCGATCACCCAGCGCCGCGGCCCGGAGCCGGCCAGCCCGAACTCCTCGCCCAGCACCGCGTCGCGCGGCCGGGCCCGCTGCAGCACCGAGCGCACCAACTCCTCGGCGGCCTTGTCGGCGTCGCTGACCGGGGTCAGGTCGGGCTTGGTCTCGATCGCCAGGTCCAGTGCCCGGAAGCGCTCCAGGGTGACCGAGTCGGCCGAGTCGGCGAGCACGTGGGCGAGGCGGAGGTCATCGTGGTAGTCGGCCATGGGTCGAACAGTATCGCTCCGGACGGGCGGCGGGCGGCAGCCGATCAGTGTCCGGAACCGCTGAGCTGCAGACCGACCACGCCGGCGATCACCAGGCTGATGGAGACCAGCTTCAGCGCCGAACTCGGCTCGTTCAGCCAGATCATGCCGTAGGCGGCGGTGCCGGCCGCGCCGATGCCGGTCCACACCGCGTAGGCGCTGCCGACCGGGAGGTGCTTCAGCGAGAGGGTGAGCAGGCCGAAGCTGGAGAGGGCGAAGAGCGCGAAGGCGATGGTCGGCCCGAGCCGGGTGAAGCCGTGGCTGAGCTTGAGGTTGACCGCGAAGCCGGTCTCCAGCAGGCCCGCGAGGACCACCATGAACCACGCCATCGGCCGCCTCCCGGAGGCTCAGGGATGATCATCGTCAAGTCCTATGATCGCCCGTCAGTCCTCCGAACGGCGGCCGCCACACCGTCAGTCCCCTTCTTCCCTGGTCTCCCGGGAGGCGAGCAGCCGGCGCAGCGAGTAGAGCCGTGCCGGGTCGGCGTGGCCGTCCGCCACCCAGGCGTCCAGGGCGCAGTCCGGCTCGTCGTGGCTGCAGGCCCGCGGGCAGTCCGCGGTGCCCGGCTCCAGGTCCGGGAAGGCGAGGATCACCCGGGACGGGTCGATGTGCGAGAGGCCGAAGGAGCGGAACCCCGGCGTGTCGATCACCCAGCCCGGGTCCAGCGCCTTCCGGGAGCCCGACTTGGCCCCCGGCGGCGGGGGCAGCCGCAGCGCCAGCGCCGAGACCGTGGTGTGCCGGCCGCGCCCGGTCACCGCGTTGACGCGGCCGGTGGTCCGCTGCTGCTCCGGCACCAGGGCGTTCACCAGGGTGGTCTTGCCGACCCCGGAGTGCCCGATGAAGACGGTGGCCAGGCCGCGCAGCCGCTCCCGCACCGCCTCCGCGCCGGCCGTCTCCAACTCGTCCCGCCGGGTCACCACATGGGCGATGCCCAGCGGGGCGTAGGCCTCCAGCAGCGGCTCGGCCGGCGCCAGGTCGGACTTGGTGAGCACCAGCAGCGGCTCCATCCCGGCGTCGTAGGCCGCCACCAGGCAGCGGTCGATCAGCCGGGGCCGCGGCTCCGGGTTGGCCAGCGCCGTGACGATCGCCAGCTGGTCGGCGTTGGCCACCACGATCCGCTCGTACGGGTCGTCGTCGTCCGCGGTGCGGCGAAGCACCGAGCTGCGCTCGGCCACCCGGACGATCCGGGCCAGGGTGTCCGGCTCCCCGGAGAGGTCGCCGACCAGGCTGACGTTGTCGCCGACCACCACGCCCTTGCGGCCCAGCTCGCGGGCCTTCATCGCGGTGACCGCCCGCTCCCGCTTGGTGCCGGCCTCCACCAGGCAGGTCACCCGGCCCCGGTCGATGGTGAGCACCATGCCGTCGGCGGCATCCTCGTGCTTGGGCCGGATCCTGGTGCGGGGCCGGGAGCCCCGCGGACCGGGGCGGTTGCGGATGTCGTCCTCGTCGGCGTCCTTGCCGTAGCGGCGCATGGTGCTCGTCTCCCGATCAGTCCGTCGCCGCCGCCGGATCGAGCAGCCCGGCCCACATCGCCGGGAAGTCCGGCAGGGTCTTGGCGGTGGTGGCCACGTTCTCCACCAGCACCCCGGGCACGGCCAGGCCGAGCACCGCGGCGGCGGTGGCCAGCCGGTGGTCCTCGTAGGTGTGGAAGATGCCGCCGGTCAGCTTGCGCGGGCGGATCCGCAGGCCGTCGGCGGTCTCGGTGACGTCGCCGCCCAGGCCGTTGATCTCCTTGGCCAGCGCGGCCAGCCGGTCGGTCTCGTGCAGCCGCAGGTGGGCGATGCCGGAGAGCACCGACTCGGAGTCGGCCAGCGCGGCCACCGCGGCGATCACCGGGGCCAGCTCGCCGACGTCGTGCAGGTCGGCCTCGATGCCGGTGATCCGGTCGCCGCCGGTGAACTCCAGGCCCTCCCCGGTGCCGTCCAGATCGACGAACCGGCAGGTGCCGCCCATCGCGGTGTAGATGTCCCGCAGCGAGTCGCCGGCCTGGGTGGTGTGCCGGGGCCAGTCCCGGACCGTCACCCGGCCGCCGGTGACCAGCGCGGCGGCGAAGAACGGCGCGGCGTTGGACAGGTCCGGCTCGACCACCAGGTCGCGGCCGCGCAGCGCGCCGGGGGAGACCCGCCAGACGCCCTCCTCCCCGCCGTCCTCCGGCGCGTCCACCTGGGCGCCGGCCTGGCGCAGCATGTCGACGGTCATCCGGATGTGCGGCAGCGAGGGGATCGGGCCGCCGGTGTTGCGCACCTCCACGCCCTGGTTGTAGCGGGCGCCGGAGAGCAGCAGCGCGCTGACGAACTGCGAGGAGGCCGAGGCGTCCAGCTCCACCGTGCCGCCGTCCAGCGCGCCGGTGCCGTGCACGGTCAGCGGGAAGCCGCCGCGGCCGCCGTCCTCGATCCGGGCGCCGAGCGCGCGCAGCGAGTCGATCACGCCGTGCTGCGGGCGCTCGTGCGAGCGCGGGTCGCCGTCGAAGTGCACCGGGCCGTCGGCCAGCACCGCGAGCGGCGGCAGGAAGCGCATCACCGTGCCGGCGTTGCCCACGTCGACGGTGGCCGGACCGGCCAGCCGGGTGGCCGGGATGACCCGCCACGCCTCGCCGCCGCCGGTGCCGCCGGCGGAGTTGTTGACCTGCTCCTCGATGGTGACGCCGAGGGCCCGCAGCCCGTCGGCCATCAGCTGGGAATCGCGGCTGCGCAGCGGTCGGCGCACCCAGCCGGGCTCGGCGGCCAGGGCGGCCAGCAGCAGGGCCCGGTTGGTGACGGACTTCGAGCCGGGGACGGTGACGACGGCATCGACGGCGGTGGTCGCGACGGGGGCGGGCCACAGGGTCTCGGTCATGCCGTCAGTCTAGGTGGGCCCGGCCGCCGGGCGGTCGACCCGCCCGTCCCTCGGATGGGCTCAGGCGCCCAGCAGCTGGCTCGCGCCGGCCAGCAGGCAGGAGAGCGCGACCACCAGGAAGAGCGCCACCCAGAGCAGCGCGCCCACCCCGGTGAGCCGGGCCAGCTGGTCGGCGTCCGAGTCCCGGGCCCCGCCGCGGCGGCGCTTGCCCTGCAGCTCCAGCACCGGGCGGACCCCGGCCAGCAGCAGGAACCAGACGCCCAGGCAGGCGAAGCCGGCCTGCAGCTGCTCGGAGCCCCACCAGGAGACGGCGAAGAACGCCCCGCCGGTGACCAGCACGGTCAGCACCCCGTAGGCGTTGCGCAGCCGGGTGAGCATCACGGCCAGCAGCGCGGTGCAGACCCAGAGCAGCGCGGTGGTGTGCCGGGTGGCCAGCAGGGTCGCGCCGCCCAGGCCCAGCAGCGAGGGGGCGGTGTAGCCGGCCGCGGCGGTCAGCACCATGCCGGGCCCGGTCGGGCGGCCGGAGGAGACGGTCAGCCCCGAGGTGTCCGAGTGCAGCCGTATGCCGTGCAGCCGGCGGCCGGTGAGCAGGGCGATCAGGCCGTGGCCGCCCTCGTGCGCGATGGTCACCACGTTCCGGCTGACCCGCCAGACCGGGTGCGGGAGTATGCCCAGCAGGGCGGCCCCGGCGCAGGCCAGCACCAGCCAGTGCGGCGGGGCCGGCTGAGTGCCGACGACCCGCTGCCAGACGTCGCCGATGCTCTGGTTCATGATCGAAGTCCCTGGAGTGCGGGGGCGGGAGAGAGGGCAGCCTCCCATGCCGGGACGGCCCCGCGGTAGCCGCCGGTTGCATAGGGTGTCCGGCATGTGTGGTCGATTCGCGGCGAGCACCAGCCCCGAGGACATCGTCGAGCTCTTCGACGTGGCGCAGTGGGATCCGGAGGAGGCGGTCGCGCCGAGCTGGAACGTGGCGCCGACCCAGCCGGTGCTCGCGGTGCTGGAACGGATACCCAGGGGCGGCGGCCCGGCCGTGCGGCAGCTGCGCCGGCTGCGCTGGGGGCTGGTGCCGGCCTGGTCCCGGACGCCGGAGACGGCGGTGAAGATGATCAACGCCCGGGCCGACACCGTGCACGAGAAGCCCGCCTACCGCCAGGCCTTCGCCTCCCGGCGCTGCCTGCTGCCGGTGGACGGCTACTACGAATGGCAGACCTTCGAAGCGCCCGCCACGCAACACGGGGCCGGCCGCGGCAAGGCCCGCAAGGTCCCCTACTTCGTGCACCGGGCGGACGGCGCGCCACTGGCGCTGGCCGGCCTCTACGAGTTCTGGCGGGACCGCGCGCACCCCGCCGACCACCCGGCCGGCTGGCTGGTCACCTGCAGCATCGTCACCACCGAGGCCGAGCCGCTGCTGGCCCCGATCCACGAGCGGATGCCGCTCTTCCTGCAGCCGGAGTCCTTCGACGACTGGCTGGACCCGGCGCTGGACGACCCTGAGCACGCCCGCACCCTGCTGCGCGCCCCCGCGCCCGGCCTGCTGCTGGCCACCGAGGTCTCCAGCGCGGTCGGCAGCATCCGCAACAACCACCCCGGGCTGACCGAGCGGGTCACCCCCGAGGCCGAGGGAGCACTCTTCTGATGGCGGTCGAGATCTGATGGCGGTCGAACGCGAGGTCGTGGAGACCCCGGCCGGCGAGGCGGCGGTGCACTGGCACCGGCCCGCCGGGCGCCCGCGGCTGGTGCTGGGCCTCGGGCACGGCGCCGGCGGCGGGATCGAGGCACCGGACCTGGCCGCGCTGGCCGCCGCGCTGCCCGCCGACGGGGTGGCGGTGGCCCTGGTCGAGCAGCCCTGGCGGGTGGCCGGCCGCAAGCTCGCCCCGGCCCCCAAGGCGCTGGACACCGGCTGGCTGCCGGTGGCCGGGCGGCTGGCCGCCGAGGGCGTGCCGCTGGTCGTCGGCGGTCGCAGCGCCGGCGCCCGGGTGGCCTGCCGGACCGGCGCGGCCACCGGCGCCGCCGCCGTGCTGGCGCTGGCCTTCCCGCTGCACCCGCCGGGAAAGCCGGAGAAGTCCCGGGCCGAGGAACTGCTGGGCACCGGCCTGCCGACCCTGGTGGTGCAGGGCGAGCAGGACACCTTCGGCGCCCCCGCCGAGTTCCCGGCGCTGCCGGCCGGCCACCGGCTGGTCGGCGTGCCGCACGCCGGGCACGGCTTCAAGGTGCCCAAGCGGGCCCCGCTGGGCCAGCAGGCGGCGCTGGAGCTGCTGGTGGGCGCGGTCCGGGAGTGGCTGGCCGGGCTGCCGGCCTGAGTCCGGTGGCGCCGCCACCGGATCCGTGCTCCGCGGGGAATGCCGCGGCCGACCGCTCGGTTGACACCTTCGTCAGCAGGTGACCAGGCGAAAGGCAGCGCACATGGGTTCGATCGCTTGCCCAGAGCGACCCGACGAGCGGAGCGCGGAGAGCGCCTTCGTGCCGTGGTCGGAGTGGGTTGAGGCGGGCGAGAAGCCCGTCAGCCCGATATCCTCGCTTCCGGGCGGGCTCACGGTGGGTCGTGCCCGCATCAGCGAGGAGGTGGGTCCGGTCGTCGCGACCGAGGACGAGCCGAACGTGGGCCCCGACGAGGCGGTGTCGGAGCGGCTCGCCGACGAGCCCCTGACCGGTGACGAGCTGGCCGAGGCGATCGGCGAGGACACCTTCAGGGTGTCCTCCGACGAGACCGAGGAGGTCCGCCGGGCGCGCTTCGAGCGCGATGCCCTGGGCTTCCTGGACCCGATGTACTCGGCCGCGCTGCGGATGACCCGCAACCCGGCCGACGCCGAGGATCTGCTGCAGGAGGCCTTCGCCAAGGCGTACGCCTCCTTCCACCAGTTCCGCGAGGGCACCAACCTCAAGGCCTGGCTGTACCGCATTCTGACCAACACCTTCATCAACTCGTACCGGAAGAAGCAGCGGGAGCCCCAGCGCACCGCCGCCGAGGAGATCGAGGACTGGCAGCTGGCCCGCGCCGAGTCGCACATGTCGACCGGTCTGCGCTCGGCCGAGACCCAGGCCCTGGACCACCTGCCGGACAGCGACGTGAAGGACGCCCTGCAGGCGATCCCGGAGGAGTTCCGCATCGCGGTCTACCTCGCGGACGTCGAGGGCTTTGCATACAAGGAGATCGCCGACATCATGGGGACCCCCATCGGTACGGTGATGTCCCGGCTGCACCGGGGCCGCCGGCAGTTGCGCGGCATGCTGGAGGACTACGCCCGGGAGCGCGGGCTGGTCCCGGCCGGCAGCGGTGCCGGGCGCGAGGCGAAAGGCACGGGCTCATGAGCTGCGGAAGTCCGCACGCCACCGACTGTGACGAGGTCCTGGACCACCTCTACGAGTTCCTCGACAACGAGATGCCCGAGGGCGACTGCGTCAAGCTCCGCGAGCACTTCGACGAGTGCTCGCCCTGCCTGGAGAAGTACGGCCTGGAGCAGGCGATCAAGGCGCTGATCAAGCGGTCCTGCGGCTGCGACGCCACCCCGACCGACCTGCGGGCCAAGGTGCTCGCCCGGATCGACAGCATCCGGGCCGGCCAGCGCAGCGGCGAGCCGGTGGTGGAGGTCGACGAGCAGTCGGCCGGGTCGCACGGCGGCCTGCTGACGGCCGGTCAGAGCGCGTCGCCCGCCGCCGAGTAGGACGAGAACGCCCCACGGGGACCCGGGAGCCCGCTCCCGGGTCCCCGTTCGGCTGTCCGGGGGACCGGTGACCCCGTTCGGCCGCGGGCCGGCCGTGTGATGGTGCGTCAGTTCGCCCGGCTCACTCGATCGGGTGAGTGTGGCCCGTGGCGGCCCGGGTATCGCGGCATGCCGGGCTCCGCGGGGCCCGCCGAGGCCTATCCTCCTCAGACGAGCCAGGCGAGGTGGGGAGGCCGACATCGCTGACGACCGCGGGGGCCGAGCGCTCCCGGAACGGACTCCGGCGGCACTGACCGCGCCGGCCCGCTGCTACCTGCTGCTGGTGCTGGCCGGCGCCGGCGCCGCGCTGCTGCCCGGCCGGATCGACTGGTCCGGGCCGGTGGACTGGCCCCGGGTCGTGCTGCTCGCCTTCCTGCACGCCTGCTGGGAGTCGGTGGCCCAGGGCCTGCCCACCCCCTGGCTGCGGGCCGCCCGCCGCACCCGGGACGCGCTGCGCCGCGGCCGCCCGCGGCCCCGGGCCGAGCGGGTACCCTCCGGCGCCGGCAGCTTCCTGCCGGTGCTCTTCGCCGGGGTGCTGATGCTGCCGCCGGCCGCCGCCGCGCTGGTGGCGCTGCCCGCGGTGCTCACCGGTGCCGAGACCGACCGGATGCGCCGGGCCTTCAACGCCGCCCAGTTCGCGGTGGCCGCCTGGACGGCCTCGGTGGTCTTCCGGGCGCTGGCCGGCCCCCGGCTGCTGCTCGGCGCCCGCTACCCCGACGCGCTGCTGCCCGCGTTCGCCGCCGTGCTGGCGTTCTGCCTGGTCAACGGGGTGCTGGTGGCGGGCATCCGGCTGCTCACCGAGACCCCGGCGCCCGGCGCCCCGGGCCTGGGCCGCCGGGTACTGGCCGCGCTGCCGGGACCGGCCGCCGTGGTGCACGCGCTCGGCGGGCTGCTGATGGCGGTGCTCTGGCAGGGCCCGTACGGCGCCTTCGCCGCGGTGCTGGCGCTGCTGCCGCTCTCCATCTCGGCCTGGGTGATGGCCCAGGGCCACCGGGAGCGGGCCGCGCACCGGGCCACCGTGGAGGCGCTGGTGCAGGCGGTCGAGCTGAAGGACTCCTACACCCGCGGGCACAGCGAACGGGTCGGCCGGGCCTCGGTGCTGATCGCCGGTCAGCTGGGCATGGCCGGCGAGCGGCTGCGCACCCTGCACTTCGCCGGCACCCTGCACGACGTGGGCAAGCTCGGGGTGGCCACCGAGCTGCTGCGCAGAAACGGTCCCCTGACCGACGCCGAGCGCCGGGCCGTCGAGGTGCACCCGGAGTACGGGCACGAGCTGGTGCGCGGCATCGACTTCCTCGGCGAGGCGCACGCCGGGATCCTGCACCACCACGAGCGGATGGACGGCCGCGGCTACCCGCACGGCCTGGTCGGCGACCGGATCCCGGAGTTCGCCCGGATCATCGCGGTCGCCGACGCCTTCGACTCGATGACCTCCACCCGCTCCTACCGGCGCGGCCGCCCGGTCGGCGAGGCGGTGGCCGAGCTGCGCCGGTGCGCCGGCAGCCAGTTCGACCCGGAGATGGTGGAGGCCCTGGTCGCCGCCGTGCACCGGCACGGCTGGCAGCCGGTGCTGCCCACGCCGGAGCAGGAGGACCCGGCGGTGCCGGACATCCCGCTCGGCGTGCCGGAGCCCGTGCGGGGCGTGCGGTGAGCGCGCCGGCCGGTCCGAGAGCGGCGGCCGCGCCGCCGCGGGCGCACGCCTGCGGCGCCTCGCTGGTGCGGGCCGCCGCACTGCTGCTCTGCGCGGCGGGCGGGGCCTGGCTGGCGGCCCGCGGGCTGAGCGAGCCCAAGGTGGCGCTCTGCTTCGCGGCGATGGTCATGGTGGGCGAGGCGGTCCGGTTCGGCCTGCCCGGCGAGCGCGGGCACGCCCCGCTGGGCGCCGCCGCCGGGCTCGCCTACGCGCTGCTCGGACCGCTGCACGGGCTGCCGACCAGCCACGGCGCGCTCCAGGTGGTGGCGGTGGCCGGGGCCGGCACCGCCGCCGGGGCGGCGCTGCGGCTGGCGGTGCGCGCGGCCCGGCGCGGCGAATCCCGGCGGGTCTCGGTGCCCCGGCCCCGGCACGCCGCCGGGCGGGTCCGGCCGCACCGGGCGGTGCCCGAGCCGCGGGTGCGGCGGGCCGGGCTGCTGCCCTGGACGGCCGGGCAGCAGCCCGGCTGGGCGGACGGCGCGGCCCGCCGGCTGCTCGCGGTCGGCTTCGCCGCGGTGCTCTTCCAACCCCTCTACAACAGCGGGGCGCTGGACCGGCTGCCGCTGGCCGGCCCGGCCTACGGGGCCTTCCTGGTCGCGGTGGCCGCGCTGGCCGGGCTGGCCGACGCGGTGCTGGCGGCGGTGCAGCAGCCGGGCGGCCGGTTCGGCGCCGCGCTCGAGGAGCAGTTGCGCTCGCTGCCCGGGATCGGCTCGGCGATCGCCGCCACCGGGATGCTGATCAGCCTGGCCGCGGGGGAGGTGGGCCTGTGGGCGCTGCCGGTGTTCTGCGTGCCGCTGCTGCTGGCGCAGACCTCGTTCCGCCGGGCGGCGGCCGTCCGGGCCACCTACGGGCAGACCATCGCCACCCTGGCCCGGGCCACCGACGTGGCCGGCTACACCGCCCCCGGCCACGCCCGCCGGGTGGCCGACACCGCCTGCGCGCTCGGCCGCGAGCTGGGCCTGGGCACGCAGGAGCTGGCGATGCTGGAGTACGCGGCGCTGATGCACGACATCGGCCAGCTCTCGCTGGTCGAGCCGGTGCCGGCCGGCGCCACCGCGCTGCTGCCGGAGGCCGAGCAGCAGCGGATCGCCCGGCTGGGCAGCGAGGTGATCCGCTGCACCGGGGTGCCGGCCCCGGTGGCCGAGCAGGTGGCCAGGTCGGCCGACCCGGTGACCGGCCCGGACGGCCTGGCCGACCGGACGCTGCCGCTGGCCGCCCGGATCATCCGGGTCGCCAACGCGCACGAGGACCTGGTGGGCCCGGCGGCCGACTGCGCGGCGGCGCTGCGCGAGCTGCGGGCCCGCAGCGGGCGCAGCTACGACCCGCTGGTGGTGGCCGCGCTGGAGCGGGTCCGGGCGGCCGGTCTGGGACCGTGCACCGTGGCACGCGCCGCGAGCGGATGATCACCGGGTACCCTCGCGCCCGCGGCCGGTTCTCCGTGCGGTGAGCGGACCCTGCCGCCGCCGTGGTTGGATGCGGTCATAGCGTGGAAGTACCCGAACCGGGGATCGGCCGGCCCCGGCTCCGACCACTGCGCAGTTGGGCGACGGCGAGCCCACCGGACACACAGGGACCAGTAGGACTCAGCAGGACCGAGCGGACAGGCGGCAGGGCAACGTGAAGATCTTCCACCGGGCACGGCATCGGCCGTCCGCCACCTGGCGGCAGACGACCGACCGGGCCTTCACGCTGATCGGCGACGGGCGCTACGAGGACGCCGGCGCCCTGCTGGTGATGGCCGCCGACCTGGAGCCCTGGCTCTCCGACTCCTGGTTCAACCTGGCGCTGCTGCACAAGTTCCGCCGGGACTGGGAGCAGGCCCGGGTGGCCGGCCTGCGCGCGGTGGCGCTGCTCGACCGCGACCAGGGCGCGCCCGACTGGTGGAACCTGGGCATCACCGCCACCGCCCTGCAGGACTGGCCGCTGGCCCGCCGGGCCTGGCAGGCCTACGGGCTGAAGCTGCCCGGCGGCCCGGGCAGCGCGGTCGAGGGCCCGGTCCGGCTGGACCTGGGCACCACGCCGGTGCGGCTCTCCCCGGAGGGCGAGTCCGAGGTGGTGTGGGGCCGGAGGCTCGATCCGGCCCGGGTCGAGGTGCTGTCCATCCCGCTGCCCTCCTCCGGCCGCCGCTGGGGCGAGGTGGTGCTGCACGACGGCGCCCCGCACGGCGAGCGGGTGGCGAACGGCACCGCCTACCCGGTCTTCGACGAGATCGAGCTGTGGGCGCCGTCCCCGGTGCCGACCTACGTGGTGCTGCTGCAGGCCGCCACCGAGCCCGACCGGGACGCGCTGGAGCGGCTGGTCGCCGAGGCCGGCTACGCGGCCGAGGACTGGACCTCCTCGGTGCGGCTGCTCTGCCGGGCCTGCTCGGAGAGCCGGATGGCCGCCGACGACGGCCACACCGCGCACCACGACCCGCACGACGACGGCGACGCGGCGCACCCCGGCCACCTGAGCCACCTCAGCCAGGGCAGCGGCGCGGACGGCTGGCTGACCGAGCGCGAGTGCGGCATCGCCGCGCCCGCCGGACTGGTCCGGATGCTGCTGGACCGCTGGGTCGCGGCCTCCCCGACCACCCGCGCCTACCGGGACGTGGAGGAGGTCTGCTGACCGGCCCCTTAGGCTTGGAGGGTTACCCAGCAGGCGCGCTACAGGAGCGGACAGATGGCCGAGCAGCACGACGACCACACCCACGAGCACGAGGAGCCGGCCGCCCCGGTCCAGGTGGTCGGTGAGGAGCCCGACCTCTCCAAGGGCACCGCGCGCCCGATCACGGTGGTCGGCAACCCGGTGCTGCACCGCGAGTGCAAGCAGGTCACCGAGTTCGACGAGAAGCTGTCGGCGCTGATCGACGACATGTTCCAGTCGATGTACGCGGCCGAGGGCGTCGGCCTGGCGGCCAACCAGATCGGCGTGGACGCCAAGGTCTTCGTCTACGACTGCCCGGACGACCAGAACACCCGGCACATCGGCCACATCATCAACCCGGTGCTCGAAGAGCTCCCGGTGGACCGCCGCACCCTGGACGACGGCAACGAGGGCTGCCTCTCCGTCCCCACCGCCTACGCCGAGCTGGCCCGCCCCGACTACGCGGCGGTCACCGGCCAGGACAAGCACGGCAACCCGATCCGGGTCGAGGGCACCGGCTTCTTCGCCCGCTGCCTGCAGCACGAGACCGACCACCTGAACGGCTACCTCTACATCGACCGGCTCTCCAAGCGCGACCGCAAGGACGCGCTGCGGCAGATGGCCGAGGGCACGGCGAAGTACGCGACGGTGCCGAACGACTGAGCAGGGCGCTGAGACGGCGTCAGGGCCGCCGCCCCGGGTGGGGCGGCGGCCCTGGTGTTCGGTCAGGCGTACTGACCTCCGGTCAGGCTGCGGTGACCAGGGTCCACTTCTGGCCCGGGGCGCCGGTGCAGGCCGCCAGCTGGAGCTGGGTGGGGTCGACGGCACTGCCGTTGGGGTCGGTCAGGCAGCCGTAGCCCGACGAGACCTGCAAGGAGCCGTTCGGGTTGGTGGCCCACCACTGGATGCGGCCGCGGCTGCACCGGTCCAGGAAGATCGGCTGGGTGAGGGCGTTGGGGTCGAAGCCGACGCAGTGCGAACCCATCCGGACCGTCAGGTCGGTGGCCAGCGTCCAGACCTGGTTGGAACCGCCGTTGCAGCTGAACAGGTTGGTCGCGGTGCCGATCGCGGTGTTGCCCCACGGGGAGTCCACGCACTTGCCGGACACGTCGGCCGACTGGATTCGGACGTGGCCCGGGCGGACCAGTCCGATGGTCTGCGGGGCGCCGAACTGGGCGATGCCGGAGACCGCGGACGCGCCGGGGTACTCGGTGAGCACGCCGTCGGGGCTCAGCGCGTAGAGGTTCGGGTTGCCGTTGGTGGTGTCGCCAGGGGCGAAGAGGGACGCGGCCGTCTCCGCGATGGCGCTGACCGGCAGGATCGGGCTCAACGCCCCGCCGGCGGTCCACTGCTGGTTGGTGCCGCCGTTGCAGTCCCAGAGCTGCAGTTGGGTGCCGGACACGTTGGCCCCGTAGGGGTTGTCCACGCAGCGGCCGGAGACCGGGTTGACCAGGATGCCGTGGGCACCGACGGTCCACTGCTGGTTGGCGCCCCCGTTGCAGTCCCACACCTCCAGCTTGGTGCCGTTGGCCGTGCCGTTGCCGGTGGCGTCCAGGCACTTCCCGAACGCCCGCACCGTGCCGTCGGTGCCGAACACCCACTGGTTGGTGTTGGGCGGAAGGAACTGCACCTGGCTGCCGGTGGTGCTGTCGGCGGGGGCGGCACCCATCCAGGCGCCGGTGCCGGGCTCGCGCAGGTTGGAGTCCAGGAAGGTCTGTGCCCCGGTGAAGTCACCGGTCGGCAGCCCGGCCTGGGTGAAGGACAGCTGCTTGGTGAACAGGGCTCCCGTGGTGTCGTCGCGCGCCCACAGGGTGGGCGCGCCGGCGACGGTGGCGCTCAGCAGCGTGGTGCCGTAGAAGGCGCCGAGGTTGACCCCGTTGGTGAGGCCGCTGCCGGACCAGCTGAACGAGAAGATCGAACCGTTCTCCACGTCGTACAGCGCGGGGCTGGTACCACCGTTGTGGTCGGGCCCGGCGACGATCTGGTCGACGTCGGTCCAGTCCGCCTTGTAGAAGGAGCAGCGCAGGCCGGCCGTGTTGCAGGCGGGTCGGGCCAGCTTGGTGATCCCCGCGGCGTTGGTGAACTGACCCGCGGTCCCGCCGGTCGCGGCGTCGTTGCGGTAGAGGTAGAGCTGGTGCGAGACCACGTTGAGCGCGAACAGGTCGTCCGGCCCGGTGCCGGTCAGGCTGCCGAAGTGGGCGATGCGGTAGTCGCGCCAGCTGTCGTGCTCGGGGCTCTGGGCCGCGGTGGAGAGCACCCGCTGCGGGGCGTACGCGGTGCCGGCGGTGAGCGCGATCAGGTTGCCGTTGCCGGAGGGGTCGGGCAGCACCAGGTCCTGGATGCCGTCGCCGTCGATGTCACCGGGGACGGCGGCCGCGCTGGTGGCCGAAGCGGCGGTCTGCGGAGCCGCGGTCGCCAGGCCGGCCCCGCCGAGCAGCAGGCCGGTGACGGCGGTGCCGAGTACCAGACGGTGCGTCAGGCGAGCCAGCCGGCCGCTGCGGTCGGTGAAAGCGAGCGGCAGTGGGTGGTGAGTAGCTGAGCTGTCCCGGCCGAGCCGGGGCAGACGGGTTTCCCCCATTGGGTGGATCCTCTCTGTTCCCCCGCAGCATGTGTCGTGCTGCGGGGGAGAGCGTATGAGAGGAACGTGAAGGCTCGCAAAGCAGTTCGGATGAACAGTCAGCCCGCGAGGCCGCCGCACGGGCGCGCCCGCCAGTGGTGGTGACGCCCAGTCACCGCTCGGTTCAGGGCGTGGCCGTCCACTGCTGGTTGGTGCCGCCGTCGCAGTCCCACACGTCGATCGTGGTGCCGTTGCCGCCGGCCCAGTCCGGGTCGTCCAGGCAGCGGTTGGCCTCGGGGGAGTAGAACGAGCCGTCGGACCGGGGCAGCCAGTGCTGGGCGCCGGGGACGCCGCAGCCGGTCAGCTCGCTCCGACCGCCGTTGACGGTCGCCTGGCCCGGGACGGTGAGGCACTTGCCGCCGAACCGCAGTGAGAGGTCCGGGCCCTGGGTCCAGTGCTGGTTGGCCCCGCCGTTGCAGTCCCAGAGCTCGACCGCGGTGTTGTCGGCGGTCTGGAAGTTCTGGTCGTCGACGCACTTGCCGGGGACGCCGACGCTGCGCAGTGCGACGGCCGGGGCGACGGCCAGGTCGGCGATCACCCGGGGCGCGCCGAACTGCGGGACGCCGTTGACGGCCTGGGCGCCCGGGTACTGGGTGACGGTGCCGTCGGGGCCGACCGTGTAGAGGTCGGGGCTGCCGTTGGTGAGGTCGCCGGGGGCGAGGGCCAGCGGGGCGGTCTCGGCCGAGAAGTCGATCGGCAGAACCGGGGCGGAGGTCGGGAACCGGTTCCCGCTCTGCGACCTGACGGACAGCCAGATCTGGTTGGCGCCGCCGTTGCAGTCCCACAGCTGCACCTGGGCCGTGGTGGTGATGTCGCCGTTCGGGTCGTCCAGGCAGCGCCCGGAGACCGGGTTGAGCAGCCCACCGGCCGGGGTGGTCTGCCAGACCTGGTTGGCGCCGCCGTTGCACTGCCACAGCTCGACCGGGGTGCCGTCGGCGGTACCGGCGCCGGTGGCGTCCAGGCACTTGCCGCGGGAGTGCAGGGTGCCGTCGGAGGAGTATGCCCAGGCGGCGTCCTCGGCGCAGTCGTTCATCAGGACCGGGGTGCCGTCGGCGCTCGCGGTGACTCGGGCGCAGGGCTTGTAGAGGGTGTTCTGCAGCGGCTGCGGAGTCAGCTGGGTGCTCAGCTCGGTGCCGAACAGGGGCTTGCCGTCGTAGCTGCTGTAACCGGTGACCGGGAGGTGCCAGATGGCGCCGGTGGCGGGGTCGCGGTCCCAGAACAGGATGCTGCCGTCGGCGGTGGCCGGTGCCAGCAGCTCGCCCTGGAGGTAGGCGTCCCAGACAGGGTTGGTGAGCCCGGCGGTCGAGGTCGAGAACTGCCAGGCCGCGCCGTTGTTCAGCTCGGTGACCACCAGGTCGGGTGAGGCGCTGCCATTGCGCCCGCGCAGCGCCACCAGCGAGCCGGACCGGCTCCAGTCCGAGGGGTAGAAGCCGCTGGCGCAGGGCGCTACGCAGGCCGGCTTGGCCGGCGCGGCCACGTCCGCGGCGATGGTGAACTGGCCGGCGGTGCCGCCCGCGACGGTGTCGTTGCGGTAGGTGTAGAGCTTGTGCGAGACCAGGTTGAGCGCGAACAGGTCGTCCGGTCCGGTGCCGCTGAGGCTGCCGAAGTGGGCGACCTTGTAGTCCCGCCAGCTGTCGTGCTCGGGGCTCTGGGCCGCGGTGGAGACCACCCGGGCCCGGCCGTTCGGCGCACTGCCGGCGGTGAGCGCGATCAGGTTGCCGTCGCCGGACGGGTCGGGCAGCACCAGGTCGGGGACGCCGTCCCCGTCGATGTCACCGGGGACGGACGGGGCGGCCGCGGCCGGGCGGGCCGGGGCGGTGGTGTCGGCGAGGGCCGGAGCGGCCGTGCCGGTCGTGAGTGCGCCGGCTGCGAGGAACAGCAGCAGGCGGCGGGCAGGTGAGCCGCTCCGGCCGGGCCAGAGCAGGCGGTGTTCCCCCATGGATGGTTCTTCCTCCCGTTGCCCTGCGGCACGCGGAGGCGGGCCGCAGAGCAACGGTATGGGAGAACCATGAAGCCCTGGAGGGGAGTTCGGACGATTGGTCAGAACTCGTCGTCGAACGAGACCGATCCTTCGACCGCGACCTGGTAGGCCGAGACCCGGCGCTCGAAGAAGTTGGTCAGCTCCTGGACGTTCTGCAGCTCCATGAAGCCGAACGGGTTGGTGGAACCGTAGCGGATCGGCATGCCCAGGCGGGCCAGGCGCTGGTCGGCGACGGCCTCCAGGTACTGGCGCATGGATTCGGTGTTCATGCCGGGCAGGCCCTCGCCGCAGAGGTCGCGGGCGAACTGGAGCTCGGCCTCGACGGCCTGCTCCAGCATCTCGGTGACCTGCTGGGCCATCTTGTCGTCGAAGAGGTCGGGCTCCTCCTCGCGGACGGTGTCGACCACCGACATCGCGAAGTCCATGTGCATGGACTCGTCGCGGAACACCCAGTTGGTGCCGGTGGCCAGGCCGTGCAGCAGGCCGCGGCTGCGGAACCAGTAGACGTAGGCGAAGGCGCCGTAGAAGAACAGGCCCTCGACGCAGGCGGCGAAGCAGATCAGGTTGAGCAGGAAGGCCCGGCGGTCCTCCTTGCTCTGCAGCGAGTCGAGGTGGTCGACCGCGTTCATGTAGGTGAAGCAGAACTGCGCCTTCTGGTGGATGGAGGGGATGTTCTCCACCGCCGCGAAGGCCGCCGTGCGGTCCTCGGGATCGGGCAGGTAGGTGTCCAGCAGGGTCAGGTAGAACTGGACGTGCACGGCCTCCTCGAACAGCTGCCGGGAGAGGTAGAGCCGGGCCTCGGGGGAGTTGATGTGCTTGTAGAGGCTCAGCACCACGTTGTTGGCGACGATCGAGTCACCGGTGGCGAAGAAGGCGACCAGACGGCCGATCAGGTGGCGCTCGCCCTCGCTCAGCTTGGCCAGGTCGGCGACGTCGGAGTGCAGGTCCACCTCCTCCACGGTCCAGGTGTTCTTGATCGCGTCCCGGTACCGGTCGTAGAAGGACGGGTAGCGCATCGGACGCAGGGTCAGCTCGAAGCCGGGGTCGAGCAGCATCTTCCGCTTGTCAGGAGTGGTCACTGGCAGGCCTCGCAGGACTCGGGATTCTCCAGGGAGCAGGCGATGGCGTCCTGTTCGGCCTGGGTCATGGTGGGGGAGGGGATGCTGACGGGGGCCGCGGTCGCGGGGCGGGCCGCGCCGGAGGCGGCCTGGGCGATCCGGGTCGCGGGGCGCGAGCGCAGGTAGTAGGTGGTCTTGAGACCGACCTTCCAGGCGTAGGCGTACATCGAGCTGAGCTTGCCGATGGTCGGCGCCGCCATGAAGAGGTTCAGCGACTGGCTCTGGTCGATGTACGGCTGGCGCGCGGCGGCCAGGTCGATCAGCGCCCGCTGCGGCAGCTCCCAGGCGGTGCGGTAGAGCTCGCGCACCTCCTCGGGCAGCCAGTTCAGCTCCTGCACCGAGCCGTTGGCGTCGCGCAGCGCGTCCCGGGTCTGCTGGTCCCAGACGCCCAGGTCCTTGAGCTCCTTCACCAGGTACGGGTTGACCTGGAGGAACTCGCCGGACAGGGTCTCGCGCTTGAAGAGGTTGGAGACCTGCGGCTCGATGCACTCGTAGACGCCGGCGATCGAGGCGATGGTGGCGGTCGGGGCGATCGCCAGCAGCAGCGAGTTGCGCAGGCCGGTGCGGGCGATGGTGGCGCGCAGCTCGTCCCAGCGCTCCTGCCAGTGCGGGGCGCCCTCGCTGTGCTGGTCTGTGAAGAAGTGGTCGATGTGCAGCTGGCCGCGGGCCGCCCGGGTCTCGGCGTAGGCCGGGTGCCGGCCGAACTGCTCGGCCAGCTCGCTGGAGCGCTCGTAGGCGGTTAGCATGATCCGCTCGGCGATCAGCGTGGAGAGCTCCTTCGCCTCGGGCGAGTCGAAGGTCAGCCGCAGCTTGAAGAAGACGTCCTGGAGGCCCATCACGCCCAGGCCGACCGGCCGCCAGCGGGAGTTGGAGGTGCCGGCCTCGGTGGTCGGGTAGAAGTTGATGTCCACCACGCGGTCCAGGAAGGTCACCGCGGTGCGCACGGTGGCGTCCAGCCGCTCCCAGTCCATCGCGTTCAGCAGGTCGGCGGCGGAGGCGCCGTCGGCCACGTGGGCGCCCAGGTTGACCGAGCCGAGGTTGCAGACCGCGGTCTCCGAGTCGTCGGTGACCTCGAGGATCTCGGTGCACAGGTTGGAGGAGTGCACCGTGCGGCCCGGCAGCGCGGTCTGGTTGGCGGCCCGGTTGGAGGCGTCCTTGAAGGTCATCCAGCCGTTGCCGGTCTGCGCCAGGGTGCGCATCATCCGGGCGTAGAGGGTCTGTGCCGGGATGGTGCGGACGGCCTTGCCGGCCTGTTCGGCCTTCAGGTAGGCCTCGTCGAACTCCTCGCCCCACAGGTCGACCAGCTCGGGCACGTCGGCCGGGGAGAAGAGCGACCAGTCGGCGTTGGCGTTGACCCGGCGCATGAACTCGTCCGGGATCCAGTGCGCCAGGTTGAGGTTGTGGGTCCGGCGGGCCTCCTCGCCGGTGTTGTCCCGCAGCTCCAGGAACTCCTCGATGTCCGCGTGCCAGGTCTCCAGGTAGACGCAGGCCGCGCCCTTGCGCCGGCCGCCCTGGTTGACCGCCGCCACCGAGGAGTCCAGGGTGCGCAGGAACGGCACGATGCCGTTGGACTTGCCGTTGGTGCCGCGGATCAGGCTGCCCCGGGAGCGGATCCGGCTGTAGGAGAGGCCGATGCCGCCGGCGTGCTTGGAGAGCCGGGCGATCTGGGCGTACCGGTTGTAGATCGAGTCCAGGTTGTCCAGCGGCGAGTCCAGCAGGTAGCAGCTGGACATCTGCGGGTGCCGGGTGCCGGAGTTGAAGAGGGTGGGGGAGCTGGTCAGGTACTCCAGCCGGCTCATCAGGCGGTACAGCTCGGCCACCTCGGCCACCGACTGCGCGGAGTCGCCGACCGCCAGGCCCGCCGCGACCCGGAGCAGGAAGTACTGCGGGGTCTCCACCACCTTGCGGGTGATCGGGTGGCGCAGCAGGTAGCGGGACTGCACGGTGCGCAGGCCGAAGTACTCGAACCGGTCATCGCCGTGCGGGTCGACCAGCGCGTTGAAGGCGTCCGCGTGCTTGGCCACCAACTCGGCGGTGGTGTCGCCGATCAGGCCCTCGGCGTGGCCCACGGCCACCGAGGCGGCGAAGCTGACGGCACCCTGGGAGACCGCCTCGTCCTCGATCTCGCGGGCCAGCAGGCGGGCGGCGAGCTTCGAGTACTGGGGGTCCTCGGCGATCATCGAAGCGGCGGCGTCCACGGCCAGTCCGCGCAGTTCGGCGAAGTCCGAACCGGCGTGACGGCCGCGCAGCGCGGCGGCGGCGACGTGGCCGGGATCCACCTGGGGGAGGTCGGCGCTCCGGTCGGTGAGCAGTCGCAACAGGTCCGCACCGGGGTCGGACGGGCTGTCGGCGAGCCCCTGTGAGGGCAGGGCAACTGAGGCGGCGACGGTCAAGGCGCACTCTCTCCTGTGGCGGCGGACGGCGGGGTGTCCGGGGCCGCGCGGGGGCAGGGGAGACCGGCGCGCCGGACTGCCCCGGCACGCGCCATCACCCTGGCCCACCCGCGAGGCCCGGACGTTTCGTACAAGTGCTGTCGGGTCTCGGCGGGAAGACCGGTAGGCACGCTGACGGCAGGTCATCGGACTCGCGGGCAGCCCCGCTCACCGCTGCGGGGCAGCCCCGGAATCGCACCGGGTTCCCCTGCTTCGACAGCGGTAGTGAGCATACATGTAGTGGAGCTTGGGCCATGCAAGCCCATATGTAGTGTCGCGACGTGGTAGAGACCCAACACAGGGTCAACTGGTTCCGGGCGCCATCTGCACGTTGTGGTTGCCGAGGTCGTCCGCCGCGGAGGCCCGGCGGGACGGGTGGACCCGCTCCAGCAGGAGCAGCCGGACCTGGGCCAGGACATCGGTCCGGGTGGCCTGGAACTGGGTGCGCAGGAGCTCCGCGGTCTGCGGCGGGAGGGCCGCGTACGGGTCCGCGCCGGTGCCGGTGGCGACCAGCCAGATCCGGTTGGTGTTGGCCGCGCAGGCGTCCGGGTCGTCGCACTCCTCGGCCGAGTACAGCCCGAGGCCGGCGGCGGAGCGCTGGAGCAGGATGTCCCTGGGCGCGGTTTGGACGTGGCGCAGCTCGTAGGCCATCGACATCCGGGCCATCACGGTGCTGCTGTAGACGATGCCGTCGCCCGGGCGCTGGTCGCCCAGCATGATCCGGGTCAGCTGGTCGTAGTCCGGCTCGCCCACCAGGTCGCGGTGGGTGGCCCCGATCTCCGGCCGGGCGGTCCAGCCGACCCCGGCCGCCGCGGCGCCGGCCAGCAGCCAGCAGAGCACGGCCCGCGGCAGCGCCACCCGGGAGCCCCGGGCCACCGGGGCGGCCACCCGGCAGACCGCCGCGGCGGCGAGCAGGGCCCACCCGGGCACGGTGAAGAGCAGGTAGCGGTTGAGGAAGAGGTGGAGCCAGCTCGCGGTGGCGAAGGTGGCCAGCGGCGGCAGCAGCGTCCAGCCGGCGAGCAGGGCGGCGTGCCGGCGGGCCGCCAGCAGGCCCAGCAGGCCGACCGCCATCAGCCCGAGGCCGAGGTGCCAGGAGAGGAAGAGGGTGTCCGGATAGGCCTTCAGATCGGCCAGGCCGGTCTTGTTCCAGGCGACCTGGGCGCTCTGCGTGGAGCCCTGGAGGGCCATGGGGACGGTCAGCGAGCCCCCGGTGGCCACCGCCGCGGTGAACGCCCAGCGGGGCACCCGGTCGGCCCGCCTGGTGCCGGTCAGCACCGCGGCGAGGTGGCCGGCCAGCAGGCACAGGGTCACCAGGTGGGTCCAGCCGAGCAGCGGCACGGTGACCGTGTAGGCGGTCCAGGCCTTCAGCGAGCGCCGGTCCAGCGCCCGGACCAGCAGCAGGGTGGAGACGACGGTGATCAGCACCGCGAAGGCGTACGGGCGGGCCTCCTGGCCGTACCGGGTGACGCTGGGCACCGCGGCCATCAGCAGGCCCGCCAGCAGGCCCACGGCGGGGGTGAAGAGCCGGCGCCCGAGCAGCGCCAGCAGGCCGGCGGCCAGCGCCATGGCGATCGCGGAGGGCAGCCGCAGGGCGGTGGCCGAGTCGCCGAAGACGTCGATCCAGACGTGCAGGAACAGGTAGTAGGGGAGCAGCACGATGTCCACGTTGTGGATCAGCTTGCTCAGGTCCGTCAGGGACAGCGTGGAGGCCCACCAGCTGGCGTGCTCGTCGCGCCACACCTGCCGGCGGCCGATCTGGTTGAGGCAGAGCACCAGGGTGACCGCGGCCGGGAGCAGGAAGAGCGCCGCGGAGGCCAGCGGCCCGCCCGAGGGGTGCGGGGGCCCCTGCGGCGCGGGGTCCTCCGGCGGCTCCGGGGCCGGCGTGCTCGCGGCCTCCTCCTCCGGCGGCTTGCGCCCCCGCGGCCGGCGCGCCTGGGCCTGCCGGCGGGCCGCCCGGCCGCCGGACGGGCGCGGTCCGGGCTCGGCGGCCGCCGGCTCGGGTTCGGGCTCGGGCCCGGCGGCCTCGACGGCGGATGCCTCATCCAGGCTCATGAGGTCTTCTCCGTCGGTGGGTTCGGATCGGGCGGCGCGGGCGGTGGGGGTGCGGCGGCCGGTCACAGCCGGGTCCAGATGCGGTAGGTGTTGTCACCGTACTGGGTGTGGAAGGGCAGCGTGGCGACCAGCCGGTAGGTGGAACTGCCCTGCAGCGCGCTGGTGACGGCCGCGTCAGCCTCCGGGGTGACGTTCCCGGTCAGCACGATGACGTTGAAGTAGCCCTCCTGGACGGCCAGGTGGAAGCCCTCGGGGCCGCCGTGGTGCTTGCCGTCCTTGCCGACGTAGTCGATCGCGAAGGTGGACTGCCACTGGTCCCAGGTGGTGGTCCCGCGCAGGTAGTACGCCGGGATCTCGTACTCCTCGGCCAGGTAGTGGCCGTTCGGCACCTCCAGCCGCTGCACCACCTCGGTCATCCGGGTGGAGTCCGGCGGGGTGAACTCGTGGTGCGCCTGCACCATGCCGAAGACCAGCACCACCACGTAGAGCATGATGCCCAGCTGGGGGTGCCGGAAGTGCGGGCCGACCAGCCGGGACAGGCCCAGGCCGGCCATCGGGGCGGCGAACAGCAGGCCGAAGCCGACGTGCTTGAAGAGCGAGGTGTCGGTGTGCAGGTAGGACTGGTAGAGCAGCGGGAGCAGCGCGCTGCCGCAGAGCGTCGCGCCCAGCAGCATGCGCCGGACCCGGCCGGGGGTGTCGTTCGGCGCCCAGGGCATCTCGCCCATCCGGGCCCGCCGGACGTAGGCGACCGCGCCGCCCAGCGCCGTCAGGAAGACCAGCCCGCCCCACTGCGCGCACAGGTCGGCCAGCGACAGCGGCGAGGAGGTGCCGTGCGCGCGGCCGGTGGTGGTCTGGTTGAGGCCGTTGAGCGAACCGGAGAAGTAGGCCCCGGTGAGCAGCAGGACTCCGGTGCCCAGGCCGAAGCTGAGCCCGCGGAGCACCGCCTGGTTGCGCCGCACGGGCGCGCCCGAGAGCAGGGCCAGCACCAGCAGCGTCGGCAGGAAGAGGCCGGCCGCGTACTTGACCGCCATCGCCAGGACGGCCGGGAAGGCCGCGAGCAGGGCGGTGGCCGGATGCTTGCCGGTGGTCCGCACCAGGAGCCAGGCGGCGACCGCGAGCAGGAAGAGCGCGGCCGCGTCGAAGGTGGCGAAGTAGCCGAGGAAGATCGTGGACTGCACCACCGAGAAGAGCGCGGTGGCGCCCAGCGCGGCCCGGTCGCTGAACATCCGCCGGGTCATGCTGAAGAGCAGCGCCGTGGTGCCGAGCATCAGCAGCAGGCTGACCAGCCGCACGGCGGTCAGGCCGCCCCAGGAGTCGACCGCGCCGGCCAGCACCGGGTAGAGCAGCGGGTGGCCGGAGAAGAAGGCGCCGAAGTCGCCCGGCACCGGGGTGCCGTGCAGCAGGTGGTTGAGCTCCAGGTGGCCGGCGGCGATGTAGAGCGCCTCGTCCTCGAAGGCGCGGCCGTGCATCCGCAGCGAGAGGCCGGCCTGCACGGCCAGCAGGCCGAGCAGCAGCAGCCGGCTGATCCGGCTGGCGCGGCGCGTGTCGACCGACCAGGCCGCGGCCGGCAGCTCCGGCAGGGAGTAGCCGGGGAGCCGGGCGGCGCCGGCGGCCGCCTCCGCGGCGGGGGCCGCCGGTTCGGCGGCCCGGCGCTGGTGCGGGAGGGCGGGGATCTGGCCTGGGGTCGTCATGGTCCTTCTCATCGGTGTCGGCCGGTCAGGGCCGGCGGACATCGAAGCCGATGCGGTCGTCGGCGGCGTTGCGGCGGAACGAGTCCTGGGCCGAGGGGCTGCTGTCGACCCGCCAGTTGGTCTCGCCCGCCACGTTCTTGTGGAAGTTGAACCAGACGAACCCGATGATGTCGTCCCGCGCCTCGACGCTGGTGAACAGGTCCGTGATGTCGTCGCCCTTGCCGGCGCCGGGGGCGGCGGCGGTCTCGGCGATCAGGAAGGGCTTGCGGGTGAAGGCCCGGATCTCGTCGAAGGTCGGCTCGAACAGGGTCTTGAAGGTGTGCAGGTCGCTCTGGCCGTAGTAGCCGATCACGCCGAGCCAGTCGACGTAGCCGTCGCCGGGCCAGTAGGGCTGCAGCGGGGTGTGCGCGATGTTGGTCTGGTTCGGGCTCCACACCCAGATGACCGAGGTGGCGCCGATGGTCTGGAACAGGTCGTGGATGTGCCGCCAGGCCGACACGAAGTCGGCCGGGGTGGCGTGCTTGGTCCCCCAGGGGCCCCAGTCGCCGTTCATCTCGTGGCCGAAGCTCAGCGCCAGCGGGCGGTTGGTGTCCCGGATCGCGGTGGCCACCTGGCGGATGTAGTCGTCGCTCTTACCCGCAGCGATGTCGGCCAGCGAGACGGTCTTCGGCTCCCAGGACATGAAGGGCAGGTCGCCGGCGGCCCAGGCGTTGGCGGAGCCGCCGCCGTCGAAGGGGTCGCCCCAGGCGGAGTAGAACTCCACCAGGTTCGGCTTCTTGCCGACCAGCGAGGTGAACTCCTGCACGCCCTGCATGGAGTCGGGCGCGCCCTCGGCGGCGACCCCGAAGAACTTGTGCGACGGGCTGAGCAGCGGCCGGACGTCGTAGGGCAGGTCGGGCGCGGGCGTGGTGGGCCCGCCGCTCGGACCGGTGGGGGCCGCGGCCGGCGCGCTGGTGGGGGCGAGCGGCTTGGCGCCCATCTGGTCGAGGTTGTACTGGTTGCGGCCGCTGGCCGAGAAGGTGCCGCAGCCGGTCAGGCCGGCGACCAGCGCGGCGGCGGCCAGTGCGGCCGGCACGGTCCGGCGGCGGCCGGTGCGGCGTACCCGGGGTGCGCGGGCGGATCCGGTCGTCATGCCGTCACCTCCTGGGCGCGCGGCTGGACCAGGACCCGGCCGACCACGCAGGCGTAGAACAGTCCGCCGCTGAGCGCGAGGGCGAAGTCCGGGGGGTAGTGCGTCAGCAACTGGTAGAGCGCACCGCCGACCCAGAGCACGGCGGTCGGCACGCACCAGCAGATCATGCCGATCCAGAACCGCCGGGTGGCCTGGTTCTGCCGGGCGCCGGCCGACCCGGTGGGCTTCCAGCCGATCTCCCGGCCGCGCAGCTGGTCCCAGATCGCGAAGACATGGGCCCAGCCGTACATCAGCCGCACCGCCCAGGCCTCCAGCCGGTACGGGTTGCGGTGCCACAGCGGCAGGGCCACCGCCGTGTAGAGGATGCTGGGCAGCAGCCAGGCGGTCTGCTCCGCGCGCAGCAGGTCCGGGCGGAGCAGCAGCAGGAAGATCGGGATCAGCGGTGCCAGCAGGGTGAACATCGCGGTCTGCACGTAGTGCAGGAAGCCGGAGATGAAGCAGAGCCGGGTGTTGAACGTGAGGTCGGTCCGCCAGAACCGCCTGCTGGTGGTCAGGCTCAGCGAGCCGGCGCACCAGCGGTACTGCTGGTTCTGGAAGGAGGCGACGGTGTCCGGGCAGACTCCGGTGGAGAGCGGCACCGGCACGTACTCCAGGTTGTAGCCGCGGCTGGCCAGGTCGAAGCCGGTGTAGATGTCCTCGGAGTGGTCGATCAGCGTGATCCCGCCGACCTCGGCGAGGGCGGAGCGGCGGTACACCGCGCAGGAACCCACGCAGATGGCACCGCCGCTGCGCTGCCGGGAGACCTGGACCGAGCGGTAGAACAGCTCCTGGACCGAACCGGCGCCGCGCTCGATCCAGTTCTGCTGGTCGAGGATCCGGAAGTACTGCGGCGACTGGGCGATGGCGACCTTGGGGTCGTCGGTCAGGTAGGGGAGCAGCTCCTCCAGCAGGTCGGCGCGGGGGGCGAAGTCGGCGTCCAGGATGAGGATGTACTCGCCGCCGGTGCGGGCCAGCGCGTGGTTGAGGTTGCCCGCCTTCTTGAACCGGCCGCGGTCCGGCCGGACCACGTAGGCGAAGCCGAACTCCTGGGCCATCGCGGCGATCTGCGGGCTCGCGGAGTCGTCGAGCACGTACGGCCGGGCGGTCCCCGGGTACTGCGCGGTGAGCCGGCGGACATGGCCCCAGGTGTTGTGCAGCACCTCGATGGGCTCGCCGGCCACCGGCAGGAAGACGTCCACGTCCGGGTAGGCGGCCGGCTTCCAGCCGCGGACCAGCTTGCGGTGCGCCCGCAGGTCGAAGTCCCGGGTGAAGCTGTCCAGCCGCAGCGAGATCAGGTAGTCCAGGGTGATCAGGGTCAGGAACGGCGCGAAGATCCAGAACCACGGACTGGAGGAGGAGAAGCGGAACTGACTGACCGCCAGGCTGCTGAAGCAGAGCAGCGACAGCACGGTCAGCACCCAGACGTGCCGTCTCGCGTAGGAGTACTTCTCCTGGTCGTCCGGCGGCACCGGCAGCAGGCCGTGCTGGGAGGACTGCGGCAGCCGCCGACGGGTCGCGGGGCCGCGTCGGCGGAACGCCGTCGCGACGCTCTTGTCTGGGCTCACCACGGGTAGACCTAACGAACGAGAACGGAGGGTGTGCCGGCCCGCGCGCTTCCTCGCGCAGGGGCCGGCACCCGGGAACGGCAGCGCACGGACGGGCCGTCCGTCAATCCATGATCCATGAGGCGGTGGCCGGGGAGTCGCTCAAGGTGCCCTTGGCCGAGGAGAGTTGGGAGACCTTGTCGGCCGGCAGGGCCTGGTGCCAGATCTGGATCCGGGCGATGGCGCCGCTCCAGAAGTCGACCGGCTGGCCCTTGTAGACGGCCTTGCCGATGGAGAGCGGCTCGGCGATGTTCAGCACGCCGGTGACGGGGGTGCTGCTGGCGAGCACGCCGTCCACGTACAGGCTGATCTTCTGGGTCGAATCGTCGTAGACGCCGGTCAGCAGGGTCCAGCGGCCGGTGCTGGCGTCCTGCTGGGAGAGCGCCTCCTGGGACATGCCGTCGCCGGGGGCGGTGTTGACCTTGAACGCCCACTTGTTCTGGTTGTTGTAGCCCTCGCGGCCCAGCTCGAAGGAGAGGCCGGTCGAGGTGCCCTGGCTGACCGCCGCGCGGCTGCCGACCGGGGCGTCGTTGCGGACCAGGGCGGAGACGGTGAAGCTGTGCGAGCTGTCCACCACCGGGCCGGAGGTCTGCGCGAAGGAGCCGTCCTGGCCCTGGAGCTCCAGGCCGTGCCCGCTGCGGTCCTTCTCCTCGGAGACGTAGGCGTGCGGGCCGATGGTGGCCGGGTAGGCACCGCCGCTGTCGGCCAGTGCGCCGTTGGCGGTGGTGATCACCGGGGCCGGGGTCGCGGCCGGGTCGCCGGAGGGCGCGGGGCTGCCGCTGGGCTTGCCGGAGACGGTGCTGTTCGCGACCGGGTGGTCGTCCTTCTTCTTGCCGCCGGCGAAGGCGAGGTAGCCGCCGACCCCGCCGCCGACCAGGACGACGGCCAGCGCGATCGCCATGAGCCGGAACCGCTGCTTGCGCTTGGCGATCTGCTCGCTCTGGTCCGCCAGGGCCTCCCAGTCCATTCCCGCACCCGCCGGCTGCTGGCCGAACTGGCCCTGCGGCGGGACTTGGTAGCCGCCGCCCTGCTGTCCGTACGGGAGGGGGGGAAATTGCCCCTGGGGGTATTGTTGGACATGCGGTGGGAACTGGCCGGGCGGATTCGGAGAGCCCGCAGGCGGGAACTGACCGGGGGGCTGGTTGTCCGCAGGGCCCCCCGGCTGCCATCTACCACTAGTCGGCTGCGCCGGCTCCGGCGCGCCACTCCCATCAGTCATGGCTCGGGATCATATTCCATGCCCATGGCGCAAGCATGACGCGGTCGCACTATTTCCGGGGTCACCGGCCGCTCGGCTTCGGCGCCCTGTGGCGGATGGTTCGGAACGGCTCCGTTCGGGACGGGAGTGTTCGGAGCCGGACTGTTCAGAACCGGAGCGCGTAGACCCAGAGCTCGACCTCCGGCGCCGGGCGCCAGTCTCGCTCGGGAGCGCGCTGGAAGCCGATCCGCTCGTAGATCCGGTGGGCGGCGCGCATGCCGGGGCGGGTGGAGAAGGCCATGCCGGCCAGGCCGAGTTCGCGGCTGCGGGCGAGGGAGGCGCGGACCAGGGCCTCGCCGACGCCGCGGCCGCGGGCGCTGGCCGCGGCGGCCAGCATCCGGATCTCGCCCTCCTCGGGGGTGGCGATGTCGGCCCAGGGGGTGCCGCCGACGGCGAAGGTGACGCAGCCGAGCACCCGCTGGTCGGCCGGGTCGACGGCGACCAGCAGCTCCGCCTCGGCGGTCCGGCGGCGGGCGTCGCGCAGCAGGGCCGCGTAGGGGCCGGCCGGGTCGGTGTGGCCGTCGCCGACGAAGGCCTCGACGGTCACTTCGCCGGCGGCGTCGAGATCGGCCTCGGTCGCGGGGCGGATGAGGATGTCCATCGGACAAGTGTGCCGATGCGCAGGTCGGGGGCGGTGCGGCGGGGGTGGTCGGCCTTGGCGGAGGCCTGCGGCGGGGCGGGGGTCGGGCGGTCGGAGCGGGCCGGACCGGTGGGGTAGCCGCCCGGGCGGTGCCAGTTGTCACGGCCCTGGCGGGCGGCGTCGTCCACGTCCCGGCCGACCAGGTAGCCGAGCAGGCCGATCCCGCCGAGCAGGCCGGTGAAGGCGAGTGCGGATTCGAGTGCGGTGGAGGTCATGGCTCCACTCTGCTCGCGGCCGGAGGCGGCGACGAGTGGCAGGAATGCCCGGCTGCGTCGAATTACTGCCATGAGCCGGTGCGTCCGCGCTAGCCTGTCGGGCATGCTGAAGAACGTCGTCGCGGTGGTGCTGGAAGAGGTCCATCCGTTCGAACTCGGCGTGGCCTGTGAGGTGTTCGGCCTGGACCGGAGCGACCAGGGGCTGCCGGTCTACGACTTCGCGCTGGCCTCGGACCGGCCCGGCGAGCTGCGCACCCACGCGGGGTTCGGCGTCCGGGTGCCGCACGGCGCGGAGCGGCTGGCGAGCGCGGACCTGGTGGTGGTGACCGCGATCGACCCGCACGGCGAGTACCCGGTGGAGCTGGTCGCCGGGCTGCGGGCGGCGGTGGAGCGCGGGGCCCGGGTGCTGTCGATCTGCAGCGGCGCCTTCCTGCTCGGGGCGGCCGGGCTGCTGGACGGGCGCGGTTGCACCACCCACTGGCGGTACGCCGACCTGCTGGCCGAGCGGTTCCCGCTGGCCACCGTGGAGCCGGACGTGCTCTACGTGGACGCGGACCCGGTGATCACCTCGGCCGGCACGGCGGCGGGCATCGACGCCTGCCTGCACCTGGTGCGCAAGCTGCAGGGGGCGGAGGTGGCGCGGGGGATCGCCCGGCGGATGGTGGTCGCGCCGCACCGGGAGGGCGGGCAGGCGCAGTACGTGAACCGGCCGCTGCCGGAGGCCGACGGGCGGCCGTTCGGCGCGGTGCTGGAGTGGATGCGGGTGGAGCTGGACCGGGACTGGACGGTGGACCAGCTCGCCGCCCGGGCCCACATGGCCCCGCGGACCTTCGCCCGCCGCTTCCAGCAGGAGACCGGGACGACGCCGCTGCGCTGGCTGATCGGGCAGCGGGTGCTCTTCGCCCAGCGGCTGCTGGAGGAGACGGACGAGCCGGTGGAGTCGGTCGCCGCCCGGGTCGGCTTCGGCAACGCGGCGACCCTGCGGCACCACTTCGGGCGGCGGGTGGGGACCACGCCGCAGGCCTACCGGCGGGCGTTCGCGGGCTGAGCGGAAGGGTTGGGCGGAGGGGCTGAGCGGAAGGGCTGGGGAGGAGGGCGGAGGGGCGGGGATCACTGCTCGATGATGCGGAAGACCGGGTAGCCGGGGGCGATCCGCAGCAACTCCTCGTCGCTCGCGGTGTGGTCGACGCCGTCGAAGAACATGCCGACCTCGAACTTCCAGCGGCGCAGGTAGGCCCGCAGGATCTCGGGCTTGGCGGTGTCGGCGAGTTCGGCGGCGGTGAAGACCTCGGCGCGGCCGCCGAGGCGCAGCTCGGCGACCGGGGTGGCGCGGATGTTGCGGACCCACTGGGTGTGGCCGCGCGGGGCGACCAGGTAGCGGGCGCCGCGGTGGCTGAGCACGTTGACCGGGGTGGTGCGCCACTCGCCGGACTTGCGGCCGCGGACGGCGAGCACCCGGGAGCCCCAGACGCTGATGCCCAGGCCGCTGAGGCAGGAGACGATCCGGTTGGCGATCACGTCGCTGAGGTTCTTCGGGCGGACGTAGCGCTTGCCGGCGGCAGTGGTGGTGGCGGACTGCTGGGTCATGGCGGGCTCCTCGGGGCGGCAGGTCGAGAGCGGTGCTTCGTAACGAGAGCACTGCTCTCGCTTTCCCTGGGTCCACTCTGACAGGAACGGTGCTCCAAAGCAAGAGCAGTGCTCTCGTTTCAGAACTCTGCTCCAAATAGTGTGCAGTGCTCCGCCTCTATGGCACTCTGTGTTCATGGCAGCAGCGATTCAGGGGGCCCGGGAGCGGGCCCGTGTGGAACTCACCCGGGAGATCAAGGCCGAGGCCCGCCGACAACTGGCCGAGGACGGCACCCAGCTCTCGCTCCGGGCCGTCTCCCGGGCCCTCGGCATGGCCTCCTCCGCGGTCTACCGGTACTTCCCGAGCCGGGACGACCTGCTGACCGCGCTCATCCTGGACGCCTACGCCGACCTGGCCGAGCACGCCGAGGCCGCCGTGGCCGCCGCGGGCCCGGCCCCCCGGCCACGCTGGCGGGCGGCCTGCCACGCGGTGCGCGACTGGGCGCGCGCCAAGCCGCACGAGTACGCACTGCTCTACGGCACGCCGGTCCCGGGCTACCACGCGCCCGCCGAGACCATCCCGGCCGCTGCCCGGATGCCGCTCACCCTGGTCGGCGTGGTCCGCTCCGCCGCCGACCGGCTGGCCCCCGCCGCCCCGCCGGCCCGCCCGCCGGGCCCGCTGGACAGTCAGCTCTCCCTGCTCGCGCAGGAGTTCGCGCCGGAGCTGCCCGCGCCGGTGCTGGCCCGGGCGGTGATGGCCTGGACCCAGCTGTTCGGCATGGTGAGCTTCGAGCTGTTCGGCCACCTGAACGGAACCATCGACCCGGCCGACGACTTCTTCGCCTACGCGGTCGAGGAGTTGGCCGACAACCTGGGACTCCCCCAGGGCTCGAGCGAGCACTGTTAGCCTCAGCCGGAAGGGACGCGGACGGCGTGCCCCGACGGGGAGGACGGCCATCATGGCGGGCAAGACGATCCGGGTGTTCGGCGCCGTCGCACTGCTGGCGGTGACCGGGGCGGGACTGGCCGCCTGCAGCGGTGCGAAGCAGGCGCTGGACTGCGGCAAGACGGCGATCACCATCGCCGGGGACGTGCAGGACGTGGAGACCACGTCCACCAACGTCGGCCAGATCACCGACCAGGCCCGCCGCAAGCAGACCGCCGACGCACTGAAGAAGCTCGGCGACGACGCCGCCAAGCTGCACACCGGCGACAGCGGCAAGACGGCTGACGACCTGTCCAAGGCCGTGCAGGAGGCCCAGAAGAGCCTGGACGCCGGCAGGCAGCCCGACCTCGGCTCGATCAAGACCGCGGCGGGCGACGTCTCCAAGCTCTGCGGCGCCGCCTGAGCCGTCCCGGACGGCGGGTGAAACGGTGCCGGCCACGGGGCGTGGGAACCCGTGGCCGGCTGCTCCGGTGCTGGACGGAAGATGCTCGGACAGGCCGTCAGACGGTCAGGCCGTCAGACCGGCAACGACCAGGCCTGGTTCGCCTGGTGGCTGCCGCAGGTCCAGGTGTCCAGCTTGGTCCCGCTCGCCGAGCCGCCGCCGTAGACGTCCAGGCAGAGTCCGGCCGCACCGTTCACCAGGGTGCCGTCCGGCTGCGCGGTCCAGGACTGCGCGGCGCTGCCCGCACAGCTGCTCAGCACCACGGCCGCCCCGGCCGAAGCGCCGCTCGCGGTCAGGCACTTGCCCAGCGTGCGGACGGTGCCGTCGGTGCCCAGGGTCCACCGCTGGTTGGCGGCGCCGGTGCAGCCGTAGAGGATCACCGGGTTGCCGTCGGTGGTCGAACTGCCCGAGTCGTCCACGCAGTTGGCCCCGTTTCCGGTGAGCTGCCCGGTCGGCACGGCGGCCCCGCACCCGCTGCCCGGGGTGACCCGCCAGACGGCGGTGCCGTGCGCGGGCACGGTCGCGGTGAGCGCGCCGGAGCCGCTGGAGACCGCCCCGCTCCACAGGTCCTTGGCGCTCACCGAGCACCCGGGCAGGCCCACCGAGGCCAGCGGCACCGAGACCGAGCGGGCGGCCGAGGTGCGGTTCAGCACCGCCACCGCGCGGTCGCCGCCGGAGAGCGGCCGGGCCAGCACGTCGGTGGAGCCGTCGGTGGAGACCACCCCGGCCTGCCGTCCCAGCGCGTCCTGGTCCACCGCGATCAGGTCGCTGTTGCCGAGTGCGGCGAGTCCGGCGGAGCTGAGCTGGGCGACGTTCGAGGAGAGGATCATCGGCGCCGCCTCCATCGACCAGAGCGCCACCTGGCTGCGGGCCTCGTCGTCGCCGAGTCCGCCGTCGCCGGCGATCAGGAAGTCGGGGTCGTTCCAGTTGCCGGGCTTGGCGTAGCGGCCGATCCAGCGGTTGTAGCCGTAGTTGGAGAGCACCGAGCTCCACCGCGAGGCGCTCGGGTGGGCGCTGTCGTAGGTGGCGATGTCGTAGCCCTCGCGCCAGAGCTGGCCGTCGCCGCCGACCCAGCCGAGCACCGAGAACCAGCTCGGGTTGCCCCACTCGCCGCTCTGGAAGTAGGCGGGCGCGGACTCGGAGAAGGCGATCGCCCGGCCGCTGGCGCCCAGCGCGGCGGCCTCGGCGCCGTAGGCCTGGCGGTAGGCCTGCTCCTGGGTCTGGCCGGCGGGGATGTAGACGTTGCAGCCGTCCAGCTTGAGGTAGTCCACGCCCCAGGCGGCGAAGTCGGCCGCGTCCTCGGCGAAGTGGTCCGCGCCGCCGCCGTTGGGCTGCCCGCTGCCCGGGTAGCCGCCGCAGGTGCTGGAGCCGGCGTCCTCGTAGATGCCGAACTTCAGGCCGCGGCTGTGCAGGTAGGAGCCCAGCCAGGCCATGCCGTGCGGGAACTTCGCCGGGTCGGCGGCCAGGTGGCCGCCGGTGCCGCGCTGGGCGGCCATCCAGCAGTCGTCCACGGTGACGGTGGTGTAGCCCTTGGCGGCGAGGCCGCTGCTGACCAGCGCGTCGGCGTTGGCGGTGACGGTCTGCTCGTCGATCCCGCACTGGTAGTGCGCCCAGTCGTTCCAGCCCATCGGCGGGGTCGAGGCGAGCAGCGCCGTTGTCGGGGCGGCGGTGGCGGGGGCGGCCGGCGCGGCCGGGGCGGCACCCGCGAGGGCGGCGCCGGTCAGGGCGGCGGTGGTCAGCAGGGCACGGAGCGTTCGTCGTGCTGATGTGGGCACGTCAGGTCCTTCCGGGCGGGGCGGGAGGCGAACGGGTCGGGTCTAGTGTGCAAACAGTGCACCGTTGATGCTCAATCAAGTCAAGAGATGCGTCAGAACGAGCACAAATGAGCAATGGGTGCATCGGTTGGCGAAAGTACTTTTGCCATGCAAAAGTAGATGGCAAGCTGACGACAAGTCAGCAGACCGAACACAGGGGGAACCGTCGTGTCCGAGGAATCGTCAGCCGCCGTCGCCGCACTGGACGCCTACCGCCATGCCCGGGCAGCGGCCGCCGCACCCCGTCCCGCGCCCGCCTGGTACCCGCCGGCCCGTGGCATCCTGGCCGCCGTGACCTACACAGCGGCTCCACTGCTGTTCGCCGCCGACCGCCCCGCGCCCTGGCTCGTCGTGCTGGTGCTTGCGGCGGGACTGGCCTTCCTCGCCGTGCACGCCGCCGCCGTCCGGCCCGGCGGCGTGCTGGTGCTGCCGGGTGACGATCCGCGCCGGGCGGCCCGGCTCCGCGCCCAGGGCATCGGTGCGCTGCTCTGGGGTGCGGGCTGGCTGCTCGCGCTGCCGCTCGGGCTGCCCGGTGGCGCGTTCGGCTCGGGCCTGCTGCTCGGCGCCCACCTGTGGTGGAGCAGCGCCCGGGAGCGGGCCGCCGCGGTGGCCGGCCGATGAGCGGCGAGGGGATCGACGAGCAGATCCACCACCCGACCCGGCTGGCCCTGATCGGATTTCTCTCCGGTTGCCACGAGGCGGAGTTCGGCGCCGTCCGGGACTACTGCGGGATCTCGGACGCCAGCGTCAGCCGGATCGTCTCGGTGCTGGAGCAGGCGGGCTACGTCACCGTCCGCAAGGGCTACCTCGGCAAGCGCCCGCGCACCTGGCTGGCCATCAGCCCGGCCGGGCGCACCGCGCTGGATGCCCATCTCGCCGCACTGCAGGCCCTGGTGGCCGGCGCAGCTCGGGCGGCGTCCGAGCAGTGCGACTGAGCGCCGAGCGGCACGCCGCCGCTCCGCGCTCAGTCGCGCGGCGTCAGTCGTTCCGCGCCGCCTCCGGCCCGGTGATCCGCCGCAGCAGCGGCAGGGTGGAGAGGATCACCCCGAGCGAGGCCAGCAGTCCGGCGCCGACCGTGACCGAGTAGAGCGCCCCCGGCCAGCGCACCGAGTAGCCCAGCTGCGCCTGGAGGAACAACTGCGCGGCCACGAACCCCATCCCGATCGCCAGCGTCGAGACCAGCAGCAGCGGCACCGCGCTCTCCAGCAGCACCGTCCGCCGCAGCACGCCGAGTTGCACACCCGTCAGCCGCAGCAGGCTGAACGGCCGCCGCCGCTCGGTGAGTCCGCCGGCGACCCCGACCGCCAGGCTGCACCCGGCCACCACGAGGCTCACCACCATGACCACGGAGGCCAGTTGCTGGAACCCGCTCAGCTGGGCACTGACCGTGGCCCGGAACTCGGCCAGGCTCCACGGCACCTGCGGCCGCGGGTACTGCACCATCAGCAGGGTGCGGGCCTGCTCAAGCGCGGCGGTGGAGCCGTCGGTGCCGACCAGGATCTCCTGCACCGGCAGGCCCGCCAGCTGCGCGGCGGGCAGCGCCGCGGCCGGCCACTGCTCCGGCCAGTCGGCCCCGACGTCCACCCCGAAGCCGTCGAAGTCCGGTGGCACGGAGGCTGTTTCGGCGCCGGGGACGCAGCCGTGGAAGGCCGGCAGGGCGGCCAGCTGGTCACAGGCGGCCAGCCCGGCGGTGATCCGGCCGTGCGGCACCGGATCGACGGTGTGCAGCGGGTTGGTGTGGATCACCAGCACCCCGGTCACGCCCGGGACCGCCCGCAGCCGGGCCAGGGCCGCGTCCGGCAGCGGGGCCGCCGGATCGACCGGCTCGCCATTCACCGTGCCGTTGGCCAGGCCGTTGTCGAGCAGGGTGGTGTTGATCGCGGTGCGGACGCTCGCCGAGCCGGCCTTCGGCAGCGCGCGTTCGCCGGTCACCGAGGTGATGATGCCCACCGCCCCGGTGGTGACGCAGAGCGCCAGCACCAGCCCGCTGACCGAGCGGAACCCGGCCTTCGGGTCGTCGGCCAGCCGCCGCCCGGCGATCAGCACGGCGGCCGAGCCGCTGCGCCGGGCCAGCAGCCGGGCGCCGGCCATGGTCAGCCAGGGTCCGGCGAAGACCAGGCCGCCCAGGATCAGCAGCATGCCCGGCATGTAGGCGAGCATCTGGGCGCCGGAGCCGTCCGGCCGCCGGCCGATGAACCAGGACAGCTCCGCGACGCCGAGCACCAGCGGCAGCAGCCGCCAGACGCGCGGCGGCCTGGGGGTGGTGCGCCGGCTCACCCCGAGCGGCGAGATCCGCACCCGGCGCAGCGAGAGCGCCGCGCCGGCGGCCGCGGCCAGCGGCACCCCGAGCAGCACGGCGAGCACGTCCATCGTGCTCAGCGCCAGGTCGCCCGGGTAGAACGGTGTCAGGGTGAAGTCCAGCCGGGCGACGGCCGGCCGCAGCGCCAGGTAGACCAGGAACCCGGCCCCGGTGCCGACGGCCGCGCCGAGCACCGCCTCCACCGTGGAGAGCGCGGAGACCTGCCGCGGCGTCGCCCCGACCAGCCGCATCGCGGCGAACCGCTGCTCGCGCCGGGCGGCCGCCAGCCGGGTCGCGGTGCCGACCAGGATCACCACCGGGAAGACCAGCGCCACCGTGGAGGTGCCGAGGATCAGGTCGATGGTGTCCTTCTTGGCGCCCACCACGCACTCCGAGCAGGCGGACGGCGGGACGGTGAGGATCGAGCCGATCAGCCGGGCGCCCTCCTCCCGCGGGAGCTCGGCGCTGCTCCGGCCGACCACCACCACCAGCGAGTCGGGTCCGGGCAGCGCCTGCTCGCCGATGGTGCCGGCCAGGTGCCCGGGGTAGCGGTCGCCGAGCTGCGCGGCCGGGACGGAGGCGAGCAGCCGTGCCAGCGCGGGGGAGGCGTAGTACTCGCCCGGTCCCGGCAGCCGCGACAGACCCGGCGGCAGCGGCGCGTGCGGGCCGGTGGCGGCGACGTCCACCCGGCCGATCTGCTTGCCGTCGTACATGTCGCCGGTCAGCTTCCACCAGAGCGGGTCCACGCCGGCCGGGGCCTGGTCGGCGGAGGTCAGCCGGTGGCCGTTGACCCCGCTGTTCAGCCAGGCGTAGCGCTGGTTCTGCGTGCCGATCGCGTTGATCGTCGCCAGCATCCCGAGCAGCATGCCGACGCCGAGCGCCACCGAGGCGGCGATGACCAGCAGCCGGACGAGCGCCTCCCGACCGCCCCCGACCGCCAGCCGCACACCGAGCCCGATCACGAGGACAGCCCCCCGCCCACCAGCGAGCGCACCACGCCGTCGCGCACCACGACCTCGCGGTCCGCGCAGGCCGCCACCCGCGGCTCGTGGGTGACCACCACGACGGTCGCCCCCTGCTCGCGCGCGGTGGCCACCAGCAGGTCCATCACCTGCTCGCCGGTGAGCGAGTCCAGCGCACCGGTCGGCTCGTCGGCGAAGACCACGTCGGGCCTGGTGACCAGGGCCCGGGCCAGCGCGACCCGTTGGGCCTGGCCGCCGGAGAGCTCGCCGGAGCGGCGGCCCTCCAGCCCGTCCAGCCCGAGCCGGCCGAACCACTCGCGCGCCTGGGCCAGCGCGGCGGCCCGCTTGGTGCGGGCCAGCAGCAGCGGCAGCGCGACGTTCTCCACCGCCGTCAACTCCGGCACCAGCTGGCCGAACTGGAAGACGAAGCCGAACCGGTCGCGGCGCAGCGCGCTGCGGGCCTGCTCGGGCATGGTGTCCAGGCGCTGCCCGGCGAAGCGCACCTCGCCGCCCTCGGGCGTGAGGATGCCCGCCAGGCAGTGCAGCAGGGTGGACTTGCCGGAGCCGCTGGGGCCCATGATCGCCAGGATCTCGCCGCGCTGCACGGCGAGTTCGGCCCCGCGCAGGGCGGGCGTCGGCCCGAAGGAGAGGGTCACGCCACGGGCCTCCAGGACGGGTTCGGCGCTCATCGGCGGACCTCCTCGGCGAGCGCGCCCAGCCGGGCGGCGGTCTGGTCGATCCAGCGCAGGTCGGCCTCCAGGTGGAAGAGCCCGTGGTCGGCGAGCAGCCGGTCCACCAGCGCCCCGGAGCGCCG
Source organism: Kitasatospora sp. NPDC006697 (assembly GCF_042869935.1). Lineage (NCBI taxonomy): Bacteria > Bacillati > Actinomycetota > Actinomycetes > Kitasatosporales > Streptomycetaceae > Kitasatospora > Kitasatospora sp. NPDC006697. The sequence continues at coordinate 230,153 of NZ_JBIAGU010000004.1, read as the reverse complement.
CAGTTCGGTCAGCTCCCGCATCCGGCGCAGGTGGGCGGAGCGCTGGGCGTCCAGGTAGCCGGCGGCGTCCCGGTCCAGCAGCAGGGCCAGCACCACCTTGGTGAAGAGCACGGTCTGCAGGTGGGGTTCGGGGGCGGAGGGCAGGGCCAGCCACTCGTGCAGCTCGACGGCGCCGGCCTCGGTGATGACGTACCGCTTGCGGTCCGGCCCGTCGCCGGGCCCGACCTCGGTCATCACCACCTTGCCGTCGCGCTCCAGCCGGCTGAGCGTCGAGTACACCTGCCCGGGCGGCAGCGGCTTGTCGCGGCCGAAGTGGACGTCGTACTCGCGCTTGAGGTCGTAGCCGTGGCTCGGCGAGCGGTCCAGCAGGCCGAGGAGGGTGAGGGGGACTGTCATACCTAGATATCTACACTCAGTATCTAGTGGAGTCAACGGCCCGTCAGGTTGTGCAGCAGTACGTCGAGAAGCGACTGGAGGCGGCGATCCTGCTTGGCTTCGGGGACTACTTGGCCGAGGAGGTCAAGGCAGTGGAGATCCGCTGCAATCAAGGCGACTTCGTCCCTGGTCTCCTGCAGGCACCGAGATACGCTCGCGCCCTCCTCGCTGCCGGGATGCACACGGTGGTCCCCGCAGCTGACGCGCCGGTGGTGGGAGAGCTTGAGGCGAGGACGGCGTTCCGGCTCGGCAGAGCGGACATCTTGGCACGGGAGAACCCGCCGTTCCTCTGGGCGATAATTGAGGAGGCCGTGCTACTGCGTCCGATCGGTGGGAGGGAGGCAATGAGAGAGCAGTTGGACCACCTGCTGGCCATCGCTGATCTGCCAAACGTCAGCATTCAGGTAGCGCCGTTCGCGCTCGCGGAGCACAACCCCCTCCTGTTCAACCTGAACCTGTTGACCCGGCCGGATGGGTCCGTGCTCGGCTACACGGAGTCCCTGTACAGCGGGACCCTGGTCAAGGAGCGAGCAGTCGTTGATGGCTGGATGCGCAGCTTCACCCATCTGCAAGTCGGAGCGTTGTCGAAGCTGGAGTCCCGGGAGCTGATTCGCAGGATTCGTGAGGAGCGATACGCGTGACGACTGTGAAATGGCGCAAGTCCAGCTACTCGGGCAACGACGCTAGCGAGTGTGTCGAGATCGCCGATTCCCAGTTCCCCCACCTCACCCCCGTGCGCGACTCCAAGGACCCGTCCGGCCCGGCCCTCGTCTTCCCCGCCGCCTCCTTCACCGCCTTCCTCGCCGACCTCAAGCGCGGCACGCTGAGCTGACCCCGGGGCGGCGCACCGCCCCGGAACCCCAGCGTCAGCTCACAGGTGCTCGACCCCGTTCCACAGCTCCGGCGCCAGCCGCCCGCCCTGGGCCCGCCAGAGGCTCGCCGAGCAGTTGCGCACCGGCGCCAGCTCCATCAGCTGCGGCTCCGTCAGCTGCTCCAGCACGTAGCGCAGCATCAGCACCACGTTGTCGTGCGCCACCAGCAGCACCGGGCGCCCCTGCTCGACGGCGCACAGGTCGCGCAGCAGGTCGCGGATCCGCAGCGCGACGTCGGACCAGCTCTCGCCGCCGGGCGGGCGGTAGTAGAGCTCGCCGAGCTTCCTGCGGCGGGCGTGCTCCTCGGGGTGGTGCTTCTCGATCGCGGCGTGCGGCAGCATCTCCAGGACGCCCAGCTCGCGGTCGCGCAGCCGCTCGTCGTAGCGCACCGGCAGCCCGACCGGGACGGCGCCGAGGCCGGCCGCCTGGGCCACGGCGATCCGGGCGGTCTCGGCGGCGCGGACGTAGGGCGAGCACCAGACGGTGCGCGGGCGGTCGGCGGAGGGCAGGTCGGCCCACCAGCGGCCGAAGGCCTGGGCCTGGGACTGGCCGAGCATCGAGAGCGGGATGTCCGCGTCCCGGCAGGTGATCGGCACGCTGAGCGCGCCGGTGGCCTCGGCCAGCTCGAACTCCACGTTGGCGATCGACTGGCCGTGCCGGGTGGCGATCAGCACGGACGGCAGCGGGACGGCGGCCCGGTCCTGCCGCGGGCTTCCGTTGAGGATGGTGCTCAGCTCTGGCATGCGCGGTTCTCCCCGTCGGTGCGGAAGGCCGGGCGCTCCGCCGGTTCGGGCAGTGCGGCCGACCCGGAGGTCAGGGTGGCGGCATGCCGTCTTGTTCGGACAACCTGCCGACGTACATATGATCGCGCCGCCACCCCCTCAGTGTTGAGGGCGGTGGCGGCGCGGTCACAGGGCGCGTGTCGGGGCGCTTAGTGCGCCACGACCGGTTGGGGCGCGTTTTCGAGCTCTGGGTCGCCTTCCTCCGCGCTGTAGTCGGAGGGCGAGGTCTCGTCCTTCCCCTCGGGTGCCCCGGCCGCCCGGAGCACCACGGTGAGCACGGCCGCGACCAGCAGGTTGAGCACGAAGGCGGTCAGGCCCACGTAGCCGATCTCGCCGATCACCGGGATGGTCGCCGAGCTGCCGCCGAAGTGCTTGGTGGCGGGGGAGGAGAGGCCGTAGGCCTTCCAGGTGCCGTAGACCATGCCGACCGCCCAGCCGGCCAGCAGCGCCCAGCGGTGGAACCACCGGGTGAACAGGCCCGCCACGATCGACACGAAGGTCTGCAGGATCCAGATCCCGCCGAGCAGCTGCATGTTGATCGCCAGCTGCTTGTCCATGCCCAGCACGAAGACCAGCGCGCCCACCTTGACCAGCAGCGAGACCAGCTTGGCGACCTTGGTCTCCTGCGCCGGGGTGGCGTCGGGGCGGACGAACTCCTTGTAGATGTTGCGGGTGAACAGGTTCGCCGCGGCGATCGACATGATCGCGGCCGGCACCAGCGCGCCGATCCCGATCGCGGCGAAGGCCACGCCGGTGAACCAGTCCGGGAAGAGCTTGGCGAACAGCTGCGGCACCGCCAGCTGCGGGTTGAAGCCGGCCACGCCCTTGCCCACCCCGGCCGCGATGGCCAGGAAGCCGAGCAGTGCCAGCAGGCCCAGCATCAGCGAGTAGGCGGGCAGGATCGCCATGTTGCGGCGCACCGTGCCGCGCGACTTGGCGGCCAGGACGCCGGTGACGGTGTGCGGGTACATGAAGAGCGCCAGCGCCGAGCCGAGCGCCAGGGTGGCGTAGCCCCACTGCGCGCTGGGCGCGGTGACCATCGAGCCGACCGGCTTGTGGGTCTTGGGGTTGAGGGTGGCGAACTTCTGCCCGGCCAGGTCGAAGATGTGCCCGTAGCCGCCCAGGCGCATCGGCAGGTAGATCACCGCGACGATGATCACCAGGTAGACCAGCACGTCCTTGACGAAGGCGATCAGGGCCGGCGCCCGCAGGCCGGAGGAGTAGGTGTAGGCGGCCAGCACGGCGAAGGCCAGGAAGAGCGGCAGGTCCTTGACGAACCAGTTGGAGTGCGCCCCGCCGCCCACCCCGAGGGTGTCCAGCACCGCCTGGATGCCGACCAGCTGGAGGGCGATGTAGGGCATGGTGGCGAGGATGCCGGTGACCGCGACGGCCAGCGAGAGCCCGCGCGAGCCGTACCGCCCGCGCACGAAGTCGGCCGGCGTGACGTAGCCGCGGACCCGGGCCACCGACCAGAGCCGGGGCAGGAAGAGGAAGACCAGCGGGTAGGCGATGATCGTGTACGGCACGGCGAAGAAGCCCGCGGCGCCCGCGCCGTACACCGCCGCCGGGACGGCGATGAAGGTGTAGGCGGTGTAGAGGTCGCCGCCGAGCAGGAACCAGGTCACCCAGGTGCCGAAGCTGCGGCCGCCCAGGCCCCACTCGTCCAGGTGGAGCGCGTCGTCCGCGCGCCGCCACCGGGCGGCCAGGAAGCCGACCACCGTGACCAGCACGAAGAACAGGATGAAGACGGTCAGCGCGACCGTGTTGACCTTCATCGGCCCTTGCCCCCGTTCGCGGCGCGGCGCTGCCTGGCGTCGTGGTTCAGCAGCAGGTAGGCGGCGACGGTGAAGATCGAGGAGACCGGGATCCAGAGGATCTGGTACCAGTAGAAGAACGGCATTCCGGCCAGCTTCGGCGTCATCCGCGAGTAGGACGAGACCCAGAGCAGGGCGACGACGGGCACGGCCAGCGCGAGGCCGGCGAGCACCCGGGCGGTGGTGACGGCGGGCAGGGCGCCCGGTGGTGCCGACGGGCTGTCAGGTGCGGGGGACATCAGCGACTCCGGCGGTAAGGGACCCCCAGCAGCGCCGCAGCGCGAAGACGCGCCCGCCGAGCAGCGCTCTTGGTGATCGGCTGTGGACTGCACGGGAATGTAGGGCACTGCATGCCCAGGTGTCACCGGAGATAACCGGACGTATCACTCTTCGGTCGGTTCGGATGCGCACGGATGACGGTCCGCCAGGTATTGACTAATGGTCAAGAAGTGTTGACCATTGGGTCCCGTGACCGACGACCCCTTCGCGACGCCCCCCGAGGGCATCGCCCACCTGACCACCGACGAGCAGCTGCGCGCCGTCAACAACCTGGTGCGGCACCGGATCCTCGGTGTGCTGCGGGACGGGCCCGCCACCATCACCCAGCTCGCCGAGAAGCTGGGCCTGGCCAAGGGCAGCTCCAGCTACCACGTGCGGCTGCTGGAGAAGGCCGGGCTGGTCGAGGTGGTCTCCACCCGCAAGGTGCGCGGGGTCACCGAGCGGTACTACGCCCGCACCTCGCGCGGCCTCTCGCTGCCCGACCCGGCGCCCGGCGAGCCCGACATCGTGATGCGGCACGCCATCGCCGACCTGGAGGCCGCGCCGCCCGGCCCGCGCACCGTGCGGCTGCAGCACGTGCGGATCAGCGACGAGGTGTACGAGGAGTTCGCCCGGCGGTTCACCGCGCTCTGCGAGGAGCTGCGCGCCGCCGGCGACCCGGACCAGGCCGCCGCCTCCCTGGTGATCGCCTTCTTCCGTCCGGAGGACACCAAGTGACCGAGATCCGGCTTGCGCCCGCCGCCGCTCCCGTGCCCGAGGCCGAGTCACCCCGGCTGCCGCGCGCCTTCCACCGCCTCTGGCTGGCCGGCAGCGTCTCCTCGCTCGGCGACGGCGTCTACCTGGTCGCGCTGCCGCTGCTCGCCGCCACCCTCACCCGCGACCCGATGGAGCTGGCCCTGGTCACCTCCGCCGCGCTGGCGCCCTGGTTCTTCCTCGGCCTGCTCGGCGGCGCCCTGGTGGACCGCTGGGACCGCCGGCGCACCATGTGGCTCACCGACCTGCTGCGCGCCGGGCTGCTCGCGGTGCCCGCGCTGGCCGCCGCCTGCCACCTGCTGTCGATCCCGCTGCTGGTGGCCGTCGCCTTCCTGCTCGGCACCGGCCAGATCTTCTTCGACTCGGCCGGCTCCGCCTACCTGCCCGAACTCCTGGGCCGCGACCTGCGGTTGCTGGAGCAGGCGAACAGCCGCCAGATGGGCTCCCGCACGGTGGCCGCCGACTTCGCCGGCCCGCCGGCCGGCGCGGCGCTCTTCGGCCTGGCCCGCGCCCTGCCGTTCGGGCTGGACGCGCTCTCCTTCCTGGCCAGCTCGCTGCTGATCCGCACGCTGCCCGCCCAGCCGGTGGCGCCCGAGCGGCCCAGCGGCTCGCTCTGGGCCGACGCCCGGGCCGGCGTCTCCTTCCTGCTCCGCGACAAGGTGCTGCTCGGCCTGGCGCTGCGGCCCGCGATCGGCAACCTGGCCTTCGCGGGCACCGAGACCGTGCTGGTGCTCTTCTCCCGCCAGGCGCTGCACCTGGGCTCCTTCGGCTACGGCCTGCTGCTCACCGCCCAGGCGGTCGGCGGGCTGCTCGGCGCGGTGCTGGCCGGCCGGCTGCGCGCCCTGCTCGGCACCGGCGGCGCACTCACCGCCACCGCGCTGCTGGAGGGCCTGTCGCTGGCGGCGCTCGGACTCGCCGCCGGCCCGGCCCCGGTGGTCCAGGCCGCCGTGGCGCTCGCCCTGCTCGGCGCGGCGATGGCCGCCACCATGGTGCTCGCGCCCACCGTCTCCCAGGCGCTGATCCCCACCGCCCTGGCCGGCCGGGTCGCCGCCGCCCGCCGCCTGCTCTCGCTCGGCGCCGCCCCGGTCGGCGCCCTCCTCGGCGGCTGGCTCGCCACCGCCGCCGGCCTGCGCGCCCCGTTCGTGGCGGGCTCCGTGCTGCTCGCGGCGACGGCGCTGCTGGCGCTGACGCTGACCAGCAACCGGCGGATCGAGGCGGCGCTGGCGGGGCGGGCGCAGTGACGGCCGGTCAGCCGGTCAGCCGGGGAGGCCGTCCAGCAGTGCGGCGGCCTCGGCCCGGGCCCGGGCCAGCCAGCCGGCCCGGAGCTCGGCGGAGGAGTCGGTGACGGTGCGGAAGACCGTGCGGCGGATGTCCGTGACACCGACGTAGGGCAGCACGCAGGCCGCCCAGATCCGCTCCAGCGGATCGCCGAACTCGGCCTGCTCGCGCTCCTGCGGGGTGTCGGAGGTGTTCAGCACCAGGGCCCGCCCGGCCCGCAGCAGCCCGGCCGGCTCCCCGGCGGCGGTGCCGAGCTTGTAGGCGACCCCCGGCACCAGGACGCGCTGCACCCAGCCGGTGAGCACGGCCGGCGGCATGCCCCACCAGTTGGGGTGCACCAGCACCAGCGCGTCCAGCTCGGCCACCTCGGCCCGGTGCAGCGCGACCAGCGGCTCGACCGGCGCCGGGGCGGCGTCCACCGTGCCGGTCTCCGCGGCGCCGAGCAGCGCGGGGAAGCCCTCGGCGCAGAGGTCGTGCTCGCGCACGTCGCAGCCGCGGCCGCGCAACTCCCGCACCACCGCGTCGTGCAGCGCGTGGTTGAAGCTGCCCGGCCGCGGGTGCGCCAGGTAGACACCGACTGTGGCGGCGGTCTGCCGCGGATTCTCCGACACGGTCAGCACCCTACTGGTGAACGGGCGCTACGGCGTGGCCAGTTCCACCGCCGGCTCGGCCGCCCCCGCCGCCACCGCGGGGAACCGGATCCGGGTCGCGCTGAGCGAGACCAGGACGGCGGAGACCGAGATCGTCGCCATGCCCCAGACCAGCGAGGTGCCGTTGGCGACGAAGCCGATCACGGCGGGGCCGGCCAGCAGGCCGGTGGTGCCCATGGCGGCGACCAGGGAGAGGGCGTCGGAGCCGTGCCGGGCGGCGGCCGCGTAGACGCAGGGGGTGACGGCGGCCATGCCCAGGCCCATGCAGGCGAAGCCGAGCAGGGCCGGGACGGTGCCGCCGGCCAGCAGGGCCAGGGCCAGGCCGGCGGCGGCCAGGGCGCTGCCGGAGCGGACCAGGCGGCCGTCGCCCCAGCGGTTGCGCCAGCCGTCCGCGAAGACCCGGGCCAGCACCATCATCACCGAGACCACCGCGATCCCCATCGGCGCCAACTCGGCGCCGGCGTGGGCGACCTCGCGCAGGTAGAGGGCGGACCAGTCGTTCATCGCGCCCTCCGTGACGGTGCCGAAGGCCATCGCCAGGCCCATCCAGAGGGTGATCCTGGTGGGCAGCGGCAGCTTGGACCCGGCCTTCCCGGCCGGCTGTTCCGGCTCGGCCGCCGGCTCTTCGGCGAGCAGCGCCGGGGCCGCGTAGCCGAGCAGCGCCAGCAGCAGCACCGAGGCGATCGCGAAGTGCACCACCACCGAGGTGCTGAACAGGTTCACCCCGGAGGCGATCAGCGCGCCCGCCAGCGAGCCGCCGCTGAAGGTGGCGTGCAGCCTGGCCATCGCGGTCCGCCCGTGCCGCACCTCCAGGGCCGCGCCCTGGGCGTTCATCGCCACATTGAGGCAGCCGACCGCCACCCCGTCCAGCGCGGCGACCACCAGCGCCAGCGGGTAGTCGGGCACCACCGAGAAGGCCAGCAGCACGCCGGTCAGCACCACGCCGGAGGCCAGCGAGAGCAGCCGGGAGCCGAACCGCCGCAGCAGCGCGGCGACCAGGGGGAAGGAGGCGGCCGCGCCGGCCCCGCAGGCCATCAGCAGCAGGCCGATCTCGGCCGGGCCGATCCCCAGCCGGCTCTTGAAGGCCGGCAGCCGGGCGGCCCAACTGGCGTACTGGAAGCCGAGGAAGCAGAAGAGCGCGGCGATGGCGAGCAGGGACCGCCGGTACGGGGCGGGACCGCTGGGGCGTGACATGGGGGATCAGCTTCCTTCGGGGGTGGTGGGGCCGAGCGGGCGGCGGAGGTAGACCGCGCCCGGCCCGTAGTAGTCCGGGATCGGCACCTCGGGGTGGGGGCGGAAACCGCTGCGCTCCCAGCGGGCGTGGGCGCCGTTGACGGCCACGGCGGAGAGCTGCCGGTAGCCCAGCGCGGCGGCGGTCTCGGCCACCCGCACCATCAGGAGCTCGGCCAGCCCCCGGGAGCGGTGCCCGGGGGCGACCACGATGTCGTGGATGTGCAGGTTGCCGTCCGGCTCGTCCGGCCCGGCGGGGCCCGGCTCCGGACGGCCGAGGTCGGGGTAGCGGCCGTCCGGGTAGGGGAGCGAGAGCAGGTAGCCGAGCAGCCGCCCGTCGCCGTCCGCCAGCACCAGGTTGGTCTCCGGCGAGGCGGCGGCCCGGGAGCGCAGCGCGGCCGGGTCCTCGGAGAGGCCGAGCGGGCCGTAGGTCTCGGCCTCCAGGGCGGTGACGGCGGGCCAGTCCGCCTCGGCCAGCTGCCGGGCCGGCGCCGCGCTCACGAGCCGGCCTCCGCGTCGAGCGGGTCGTCGACCGGCAGGCAGCGGTACGGCAGCGGCGTGAACCCGTTGAAGCCCTGGGTCAGGTAGCTGGTCGCGTAGGCCCCGCAGGAGAGCACCCAGACCGGGTCGCCGGAGGCCAGCCCGGCCGGCACCGGCACCAGGCCGCGGTCCCGCTCGTGCCAGAAGGCGTCGTCGCTGTCGCAGGTCGGCCCGGCCACCGCGGCGGGCACCAGCGGCTCGCCCTCCCGGCCGGGGAAGAGCAGCGGGTACTGCAGCTCGTCCATCTCGTAGAGTCCGTTGAACTTGCCGCAGCTCAGGTAGAGCCAGTGCCCGCGCTCCCCGCCCAGCTGCTCGCGCTCGCTGAGCCGCAGCACCTCGGCCCGGATCGCGCCGTGGTCGGCGACCAGGTAGCGGCCCGGCTCGATCAGGAAGTCCAGCGGGGTGCCGGCCACCTCGCAGAGCCGCTGCCGGCCCTCCCGGATCACCGTGAAGATCTTCTCCAGCGGCGGCTCCAGCGGCCGGCCCCGCTTGTCCAGGCAGCCCGCCGCGGGCAGTCCGCCGCCCAGGTTGACGTGGTCCACCGCGATGCCCGCGGTGCGCAGCCCGGCCAGCACGTCGGCCAGCGTGTCGAAGGCGGCCTGCCAGCCCTCGGCCTGCATCTGCTGGGAGCCGACGTGCACCGAGAGGCCGGCCGGCACCAGCCCGACCTCCCGGGCGGCGGTCAGCACCCGCACCGCCTCCGCGGCCGAGCAGCCGAACTTGCGGCTCAGGCCCCAGAGCGCCCCCTCGCCGCTGGTGGCCAGCCGGCAGAAGACCCGGGAGCCGGGCGCGGCGGCGGCGATCGCGGCCACGTCGGCCAGGCAGTCGGTGGCGAAGTCGCGGATGCCCAGGGCGTGCGCCTCGGCGATCTGCCGGTCGGACTTGACGGTGTTGCCGTAGTGGATCCGGTCCACCGGCACCCCGGTGGCGACGGCCCGGGCGATCTCGTTGGGGCTGGCCGCGTCGAAGCCGGCGCCGGCCGCCGCCAGGGTGGCCAGCACCTCGTCCACCGGGCAGGCCTTCATCGCGAACCGCACCGAGACGCCCGGCAGTTCGCGCAGCAGGTTGGCGTACTGCCCGGCGATGCCGGCCAGGTCGTAGAGGATCACGTCGCCGGTGGCGGCGGCCAGTGCGGCCCGCAGGCGGGGGTCAGGCCGCATGGGTCCCGGCCCGGTCGATGCCCAGCCCGCGGGCGGCCGCGACCAGCCGCTGCCAGCCCTCGGTGAGCAGCGCGAACTCCTCGATGTCGGCCTGCGCCTCGTCCAGCAGGCGCTCGCCGCGGTCCGCCAGCAGCTCGGCGAACTCCGCGTAGCGCCCGCCCAGCCGGCGGTAGGCGGCGTCCACCACGGCCAGCCGCAGCCGGTTCTCGGCGCGGTCCAGCCCGGCGCTCTCCCGGGCCAGCCCGGCGATCAGGTCGGCGCGGACCGCCGGGCCGGCACCGAGCAGCCCGCTGCCCAGCGGGCCGCCGAGCTCGCCCATCCGCCGGTAGATGTGGTGGAGGTAGAGCATGGAGAGCAGGAACTTGGCGAACCGCAGCTGGTACTCCTGGAACCCGGCGTCGGTGCGCCGCTCGGGCGTGTAGAAGTTGACGATGTGCCGGTTGTGCAGCACGGCGGGCAGTTTGGCGTCGAAGACCACGTGGATCAGGAAGTAGTCGCTGCCGATGGTGTCCCGGGCCGGCAGCAGCGGCACCGCCTCGTAGACCGCCCGGTGGAAGCTGATGTTGCACATGTCCACGCGGTACATGTCGAGCACGTCGAGCACGCTGCGGTCGGCCGTGAACGGCTCCGTGCCGGCGCCCCGGAAGGACTCCTCGACCAGCTCCCGCTTCTCCCGGTCGCTCGCGTCCATCGGCGCCCACAGGCTCACCACCTCGTGGTAGGCCTGCGGGTCCAGCCGCTCGATCTCGCCGACGTCCACCGAGAGCTCGCCGATGAAGGAGGCGCCGACCAGCGCCACCGGCCGCCCGGCCAGCGCCGGGTCCAGCGCGTTCTCGGTCACCGCGGCGGCCGCGGCGGCGGCGGTCCGGCCCAGGGTGGCCAGCTCCTGGTCGACCGGGTAGAGGGGTGCGCCGTCCGCCTGCTGGTAGTGCAGGTCGGAGTCGCGCCGGTGCACCGAGTCGCAGCCCAGCGCGGCCGCGATCAGGAAGGCGCGGTTGGTGCAGGCGCCGTAGGAGACGCCGTCGGGCAGCATCAGGTCGAGCAGCAGCTCCGGCTTGGCCAGCCCGGAGCGCTCGATCGCGGCGGTGAGGAAGGCGCGCTGGGCGGCCTCGTCCAGGTGGTGCACGGTCACCCCGGGCACGGCGGGCAGCTCCCGCAGCGCGGCGGCGTGCGCGGCGGCGGCCGCCTCCCCGGCCGAGTCCAGCACCAGCAGCTCCACGGCGACGCCGAACCGCCGGGCCGCGTGCGCCGCCTCGGCGCCGATCTGCGCCAGCGTCGGCAGGCAGGCCCGGTTGGTGGGCAGGGCCAGGCAGATCCGCCGCACCCCGGTGGTGGTGCCGCTCATACCGGCTCTCCGTTCCAGGACTTGAGGCCCAGCAGCTTCTCGCCGAGCGGGGTGAGGGCGGCCGGGCCGTAGCGCAGGGACTCGTGCTCGACCGGGTCGCCGACCAGGGTCCGGTTCCAGTCGGGGGTGGTGAGGTGCTGCCAGGAGTCGATCCGGGACTCCCGCATCCGGGTGTGCTCCTCCAGCGCGGGCATCATCGACAGGTACTGCACGGCGCGCACCCCGTCGGCGGAGGTGTTGCGGGCCACCCCGTGGGCCAGCAGGCCGTTCCAGATCAGCAGGTCGCCGGCGGCCAGCTCGGGGCGGACCACCGGGAACTCGGCGCGGTCCACGGCCGGGCGGATCGGGTCGCGGCCGGCGGGCTGGTCCAGCCGCCAGCGGTCGAAGCGGTGGAAGAGCTCCGGGTCGCACTGGAAGCCGCCGAGCTCGGCCCGGGTGTCGTTGAGCGCGATGATGCCCTGCACCCGCTGCGGCAGGTTGCCGAGGGTGGTGTCCACGTCCCAGTGCAGTTCGATGTCGAAGCCGCGGTCGGTGGGCTCGATCAGGGCCCGGTCCCGGTTGCGCACGTTCGGCGGGTTGAGGTTGAGCCGGTCCAGGGTGACCCACAGCTCCTCGCAGTCCCAGACGTCCACGAAGGCGTCGTAGACCCGCTGGGCCTGCCGGCTGTCCCAGATCAGCTGGTGCTGGTAGGCCTCGACGAAGCCGTAGACGTGCAGGTGCCGGTCCAGCTCGTCGCGGAACGGCCGGTCCTGGTACCAGGTCCGCGGGTCGGCCGGGTCGAGCCGCTGGAACTCCCAGGCGAAGTCCAGCAGCGCCCCGGCGGCCGCCGCCGGGATCGCCTCCCGGACCACCACGTACCCGTACTGCTGCCAGTGCTCGAAGTCCGCGGCGGAGAGCACCCGCAGCGGCAGGTCCTTCTCCAGGTCGCGCAGCGGGGTCTGGGCCAGGTACGCCTCGCCGTCGTTGCTGAAGTACGGGCGCTGGGTGGCGGCCCGGTGCAGATAGGGGTACGACGCCATGCGGTGCTCCACGGGTCGGTGGCGGGAACTAGTCGGGGGGCGGCCTGCCCGGGCCGCCGGGCCGCACGCTGCGGCCGTCGAGTCCGCGGTCGGGACGGACCGCCGCACGGGCGGTGAACCCGGGAGCCGGCGGCGTCCGTTGGTCTAGACAACAGGACATTCGGCCTGGTCGGGCCGGTCGCGCCGAAATCGAACTCGTGTTTCCCTGGACAGATTGGCCTAGACCACGCCAAAGTGTCAACTATCAGCCAAGGCACCCGAGCTGACGTGATGAAGGGTTCACACCGGTGGATTCCGGACGCGCGGCGGCACCCGGGAGCGGGCATGCGAAACGGCCCGGGGCACCGGCCGTTCGGCCAGTGTCCCCGGGCCGTCGAAGGGCTCCGGTCAGGTGCGGCTCAGCTGCTGGGCCGCTGCAGCCGGGTGATGAACTTGTACCGGTCGCCGCGGTAGATCGAGCGCACCCACTCCACCGGGGCACCCTCGGCGTCGAAGGAGTGCCGGGAGAGCTGCAGCATCGGCAGGCCGAGGTCGGAGCCGAGCAGGCCGGCCTCGCGCGGGTTGGCCAGGGTGGTCTCGATGGTCTCCTCGGCCTCGGCCACCACCACCCCGTACACCTCGCGCAGCGCGGTGTAGAGGGAGTTGTGCTTGACCAGGTTGCGGCGCAGCGCCGGGAACCGCTTGGCCGAGAGGTGGGCCACCTCGATCGCCATCGGGTCGCCGTTGGCCAGCCGCAGGCGCTCGATCCGCAGCACCCGGCTGCCGGGCTTGATGTCCAGCAGCGGCGCCAGCCGGTCGTCGGCGGTCACGTAGCCGACCTCGATCAGCCGGGAGGTGGGCTCCAGGCCCTGGGCCCGCATGTCCTCCGTGTAAGAGGTCAGTTGCAGCGCCTGGGCGACCTTGGGCTTGGCGACGAAGGTGCCCTTGCCCTGGATCCGCTCCAGTCGGCCCTCCACCACCAACTCCTGCAGCGCCTGCCGGACGGTGGTCCGCGAGGTGTCGAACTGGGCGGCCAGCGCGCGCTCCGGCGGCACCGGGGTGCCGGCCGGCTGGGTCTCGGTCAGCTGGAGCAGGTGGCGCTTCAGACCGTAGTACTTGGGCACGCGCGCGGCCGCGGGGTCGCCCGTGGTGGCGGCCTGCGCGGGCAACGCCCCCGCCTGGGCGAGCTGGGCGGTGGTGCCCCCGTCGGTGCTCATGAGCCGGTTCTCCGCTCCTGCCGGGGTCCGCATCGGCCCCACTACCTCGTTAACGGCACACATCGTTGCACGTATGCCATGGCGAAGGGGACCTCATCACACGATGAACGATGAGCGGTGTCGGCTTGATAACGGCTCGTCCGGATTGGTCATCGGGCCGTTGACACGTCCATTGGTCTAGGCCAAGCTCCAGGCATCTGGTCTACACCACTGCAGACCACCTCATGAATCCCCAGACCATCTCAGGGTTCGCGACACCGCTTTCGGCCGTTTTGCGGGAGTATGTCGCCAGCCACCGATGGGGGGCACCCGGGCATCCCTCAGGAGGATGGCGTGAAGCGTCAGCTCATCGCGGCAGTCGGCGTCGCGGCAATGGTCGTCGGTGTCGCGGCCTGTGGTTCTTCGGCCAAGAAGGACGACACCGCGGGCAGCTCGTCCAAGCCGGCCAACTACAACGGCAAGACCCTCAACGTCTGGCTGATGGACGGCTCGGCGCCGCAGGCCTGGCAGGACGGCATCAAGACCGACTTCGAGTCGCAGTTCCAGGGTGCCAAGCTCAACATCCAGATCCAGAAGTGGGACGGCATCGGTCAGAAGATCACCACCGCCCTCTCCGAGGGTTCGGTGGACGTCCTCGAGGTCGGCAACACCCAGACCGCGGGCTACGCCGCCACCGGCGGTCTGCTCGACCTGACCTCCGCCAAGGCCGACCTGGGCGGTGCCGACTGGGCCCCCAACCTGAACGCCTCCTCCGTGCTGGACGGCAAGCAGTACGCCGCCCCGTGGTACTTCGCCAACCGCGTCGTCATCTACAACAAGGCGCTGTGGACCAAGGCCGGCATCACCGCCACGCCGAAGACCCTGGACGAGTACTACGGCGACCTGGACAAGCTCAAGGCCTCCGGTGTGCAGGACCCGATCTACCTGCCCGGCCAGGAGTGGTACACCTACTTCGGCCTGATCGCCGGCAACAACGGCCAGATCGCCAAGCAGAACGGCTCGAAGTGGGCCGGCAACCTGGAGTCGCCGGAGGCCAAGGACGCCTTCGCCACCTACCAGAAGCTGCAGTCCTACTCCACCGCCCCCAAGGACAAGGACGAGGCGACCCCGCAGCAGTCCACCCTGTTCCCCAAGGGCACCATCGGCTCGATGATCGGCCTCGGCTGGGAGGCCCCGGCCCCCAAGGACATGCCGGCCGACCAGGTGGGCTACTTCCCGCTCCCCGGCAAGACCGCGGACAAGCCGTCCGGCGTCTTCCTCGGCGGCTCGAACCTGGCCATCGCCCAGGCGAGCAAGAACCAGGACCTGGCCAAGGGCTTCCTGAAGATCGCCATGTCCGACAAGTTCGAGGGCCAGATGGCCTCCACCGGCCTGGTCCCGAACAAGACCTCGCTGGACGCGCTGGCCACCACCGACTACGCCAAGGCCGCCATCCCGGCCTCCGCCAGCGGTGCCACCACGCCGAACATCCCGGCCTGGTCGAACGTCGAGAACACCCCGAACCCGATCAAGGACTTCCTCGCCGCGGTCCTGCAGGGCGCGGACTACGACAGCACCGCCAAGAAGTACGACGATCAGATCACCCAGCGTCTCGGCCAGAGCCAGTAATACCCGGGCGACGTCGCCCGCCGGTCCTCCCCAAGCGGGGACCGGCGGGCGGCGTCGCCGCCCTGCTGTTTGCGGCCACCAGTCGGCCAGGCGTGAGGAAGAGAGAACCGATGGCTGTTCAGTCGGAACCGGTGCGGACCGATTCGCCCGGCTTGGGCGTGGGCGGTGACGTCCTGAAGGGGCCGAGACGACCGGCCGGTCCCAGTCTGCTGAGCCGCGGCGCCCCGTACCTGCTGCTGCTCCCGGCCATCCTGGCCACCCTGGCCCTGCTCTGCTGGCCGCTGATCGAGACGGTTCTGCTCTCCTTCCAGAACCTCAACAAGCGCCAGCTGATCCTCCACCTGACCGAGTGGAACGGGTTCAAGAACTACTCGGACCAGCTGGGCAGCAGCGAGTTCTGGCACACCGCCGGGCGCTCGGTGGCCTTCACCGCGCTCAACGTGGTGCTGATCATGGTGCTCGGCACCCTGGTCGGCCTGCTGCTGAACCGGCTCGGCAAGAAGATGCGGCTGCTGCTGCAGGTCGGCCTGATGCTCGCCTGGGCGATGCCGATCGTGGCCAGCACCACCGTCTTCACCTGGCTCTTCGATGAGCGCTACGGCGTGGTCAACTGGTTCCTGGACAAGCTCGGGTGGCACAGCATGGCCACCTACAACTGGTACAGCAACCAGACCTCCACCTTCTTCGTCATCCTGCTGCTGCTGGTCTGGGGCTCGATCCCGTTCGTGGCCTTCAACATGTACGCGGCCCTGACGACCATCCCCAACGAGCTCTACGAGGCCGCCCGGCTGGACGGCGCCGGCTCGTGGAAGATCTTCACCTCGGTGATCTACCCGAACCTGAAGCCCTTCTTCCTGGGCACCACGTTCCTGGAGATCATCTGGATCTTCAAGGCCTTCACCCAGGTCTTCGCGATCAACAACGGCGGTCCGGAGCGGCTCACCGAGACCCTGCCGGTCTACGCGTACATCGAGGGCATGGGCAACCAGCACTACGGCGTGGGTTCGTCCATCGCGGTGCTGACCATGGTCTGCCTCGGCGTGCTGATGACGTACTACTTCCGGATCATTCTCAAGCAGGAGGACGAGCTGTGAGGCGCTCCGTTCTGGGACGCAGCTGGCCCAACGCGGTAGCCGTCGTCCTCTTCATCTTCTTCGCCTTCCCGGTCTACTGGATGTTCAGCACCGCCTTCAAGCGGACCCCGGACATCATCAGCAAGACCCCGGTCTTCATCCCGTTCAACGGGACCCTGGAGCACTTCAAGACGGCCACCGGCGCCGACCAGTTCTGGGAGATGGTGGGCAACAGCTTCACCGTCACGCTGATCGCCGTGGCCGCCTCGCTGGTGATCGCCACCATGGCCGCCTTCGCGCTGACCCGGATGAAGTTCAAGGGCCGCAAGGGCTTCGTGCTGGTCGTGATGGTCGCGCAGATGGCGCCCTGGGAGGTCATGGTGATCTCCGTCTACATGATCGTCCGCGACAACGACATGCTGAACAGCCTGGTCCCGCTGACCCTCTTCTACATGATGATGGTGCTGCCCTTCACCATCTGGACGCTGCGCGGGTTCCTCGCCGCGGTGCCCAAGGAGCTGGAGGAGTCGGCCATGGTGGACGGCTGCACCCGGTTCCAGGCCTTCGTGCGGGTGATCTTCCCGCTGCTCGCCCCCGGCCTGATGTCCACCTCGCTGTTCGGCTTCATCACCGCGTGGAACGAGCTGCCGCTCGCCCTGGTCCTCAACAAGGCCACCGGCCCCGGCACGGCCCAGACCCTGCCGCTCTGGCTGACCTCCTTCCAGAGCACCTTCGGCGACGACTGGGGCGCCACCATGGCCGCCTCCAGCCTCTTCGCGATCCCGGTCCTCGTCGTCTTCTTCATCTTCCAGCGCCGGGCCGTCAGCGGTCTGACCGACGGCGCCGTGAAGGGCTGACCCCCGTGAGCATCCTCACACGGAGCATCCCGGACAGCGACCAGCTGCACCGCGACGCGCTCACCGTGCTGCAGCCCGGCTTCGAGGGCGGCACCCCGCCCGAGTGGGTGCACCGGCACATCGCCGCGGGCCTCGGCTCGGTCGCGCTGTTCGGCCGCAACGTGACCGACCAGGCCCAGCTGGCCGCGCTCACCGCCGAGCTGCGCCGGGAGAACCCGGACCTGCTGATCGCGATCGACGAGGAGGGCGGCGACGTCACCCGCCTCGAGGTCGGCTCCGGCTCCTCCTGGCCGGGCAACCTGGCGCTGGGCGCGATCGACGACCCGGCGCTCACCCGGGAGGTGGCCCGCGAGCTGGGCCGGGCGCTGGCCGAGTGCGGGATCAACTTCAACTGGGCCCCGGCCGCGGACGTCAACTCCAACCCGGGCAACCCGATCATCGGCGTGCGCTCCTTCGGCGCCGACCCGGAGCTCTGCGCCCGGCACACCGCCGCCTGGGTGGAGGGCCTGCAGGAGGCCGGCGTGGCCGCCTGCGCCAAGCACTTCCCGGGCCACGGCGACACCAACGTGGACTCGCACCACGGCCTGCCGCTGATCGACGTGGACGAGGAGCTGGTCCGCTCCCGCGACCTGCCGCCGTTCAGGGCCGCGGTGCTGGCCGGCGCCAAGGCGCTGATGAGCGCGCACATCATGATCCCGGCGCTCGACCCGCAGTACCCGGCCACCCTGAGCAAGGCCGTGCTGGGCGGTCTGCTGCGCGCGCCGGAGAGCGAGGGCGGCCTCGGCTACCAGGGCCTGATCGTCACCGACGCGATCGAGATGGGCGCCATCGCCGACACCTACGGCATCAGCGAGGGCACCGTGCTGGCGCTGGCCGCCGGCGCCGACGCGATCTGCGTGGGCGGCGGGCTGTGCGACGAGGAGACCGTCCTGCAGCTGCGGGACGCCATCGTGGCGGCGGTCCGGGACGGCCGGCTGGACCAGGAGCGGCTGGCCGACGCCGCCGCCCGGGTCCGCGCGCTGGGCTCCTGGGCCCGGCTGAGCCGATCGAAGCTGGCCGCCCAGGCCGCCCCGGTCGAGCCGGACCTGTCGATCGGCCTGCGGGCCGCCCGCCGCGCCCTCAAGGTGACCGCCGACCCGGCGCAGCCCTTCGAGCCGGTGACCGACCGCCCGTTCGTCGCCTCCTTCTCGCCGGAGTCGAACATCGCGGTCGGCGACGACACCCCGTGGGGCGTGGCCGGCATGCTGGCCGAGCGCTTCCCCGGCACCCGCAGCCGGGCGGTCGGCCCGGAGCAGGCCGCCGAGGGCGAGCTGGAGGCGCTGGCCGCCGAGCTGCTGGCCGAGGCAGCGGACCGGCGGCTGGTGCTGGTGGTGCGCGATGTGCACCGCCACGACTGGATGTCAGCGGCACTGCGCCTGCTGCTGAACGCCCGGCCGGACGCGCTGGTGGTGGAGATGGGGGTGCCGCAGGCCACGCCGGCCGGCGCGCTGCACATCGCCACCCACGGCGCGGCCCGGGCCTGCGGGCTGGCCGCGGTGGAGGTGCTCACCGGCCAGCCCACGGTCAGCCGCTAGACCGCGTCCTGCCGGTTCGGAACTTTCTGACCGCCGCTCAGCACCGGGGCCCCGGTGGAGGAGAAATCCTCCGCCGGGGCCCCGGTGCATTTATCGAAAATGTCCATGCCAGTAATTTTGCGGTGCACTCGTCACACATTAAGCAGGCCTTAAGGACACCTCAAGTAGTGAATTGGCGACACACTGCTTACCACGCGCAACAGGTGTACAACGGTGGACCTTTGAGACTCTTTCCGCGTTGACATCAGGTTTGGTCTAGGCCAGGCTCCAGAAACCTGGTCTGGACCACTTCCCGACCCTCGGTTGCCCCCGGCCGTTCCCTGCCCCGGGCGTTCCCTCAAGCCGTCATTCCCGGAGGAACGTGTGAAGCGTCGTCAGCTCCTGGCCGCATCCGTCGTCACCGCGCTCGCAGCGAGCCTGACGGCCTGCGGCGGCGGTGGCAGTCCGGCCGCGAGCAAGTCGACCGACCCGAAGTCGGTCACCGGCACGCTCACCATCTGGCTGATGAACGACGCCCAGAGCAGCTGGCCGGAGCTGGTCCAGCAGGTCAACGACCAGTTCGCGCAGCAGTATCCGAACGTCACCCTCAAACTGAGCTACCAGACCTGGACCGACAAGGTCGCCAACCTGGACACCGCGCTCGCCCAGGGCAAGGCCCCCGACGTGGTCGAGCTGGGAAACACCGAGACCATGAAGTACATCCTCAACGGCTCGCTGGCCCAGCTGGACAAGGCCGACTACGACAACTCCGACAGCTGGATCCGCGGTCTGGAGAACACCTGCACCTACAACAGCAAGCTGTTCTGCGTGCCGTACTACGCGGGTGCGAGAGTCGGCATCTACAACAGCGCGATGCTCCAGCAGGCGACCGGAAGTGCCGACTTCCCGAAGACCGAGGACGACCTCAAGGCCGCGATGGACAAGGTCGCGGCGGCCCACAAGGACGACAAGAGCTTCTCCCCGCTCTACCTGCCCGGCCCGTACTGGTACGCGGCGATGTCCTACGTGGCGGCCTACGGCGGCACCATCGCCAAGTTCGACAGCGCCGGCAACTGGCACGGCACCCTGGAGGACCCGAAGGCCGAGCAGGGCATCCAGCACTTCGTGGACCTGGTCAAGCGGTACAACCACGGCGACCTGACGGTCAACGAGCTGCACCAGTCGGACGTGCTCGGCAAGCAGAAGGCCGCCGTGATCTACGGCAACGGCTGGGAGGCCGGCAACGCCTCCGGCATGGCCGGCGCCGACCCCTCGCTCAAGGACGGCCTCAAGGTCGCCGCCTTCCCCGGCCCGAACGGCCAGCCGCTGCCCAGCTTCATCGGCGGCTCCGACCTGGCGATCACCGCCAAGTCGCAGGCGGCCGACGTGGCCAGGACCTGGGTCAAGCTCTTCACCAGCACCAAGTCGGAGGCCCTGCTGGCGGGCAAGGACATCCTGCCGAACAACCTCAACCAGCTGGACCCGCTGAAGGTCAAGCCGGAGACCGCGGCCGCGGCCAACTCGGTGCCGGACGCCTGGTTCACCCCGCTGGCCCCGGGCTGGGCCCAGGTGGAGAAGCAGAACGTGCTGGTGAACATGCTCAACTCGATCCTGGCCGGCAAGCCGGTGGACGACGCCGCCAAGGCCGCCGACCAGCAGATCAACCAGCTGATCAACAACCAGTCCTGAGCCGTCCGGCGGTATCGCGGTGCCGCGCCGTTCCCCCGGTCCTACGATCGGCCGGGGGGAACGGACACCCACCGCACCGACGGAGGCCCAGTCGATGACCACCGATCAGCAGCCCGGCGTCCCCGGCCGGATCATGGCGGCCGAGATGGCCGAGCAGCCGGCCGTGCTGCGCCGGATCCTGGACGAGGGCGCCGACCGGATCCGGGCGGTGGCCGGGCAGGTCGCCGCCCGCCGGCCGCGCTTCGTGCTGCTCACCGCCCGCGGCACCTCGGACAACGCGGCGCTCTACGCCAAGTACCTGATCGAGGTGCTGCTGGGCAAGCCGGCCGGGCTGGCCTCGATGTCCACCACCACCGCCTACGGCGCCCGGCCCGACCTGACCGACGTGCTGGTGGTCACGGTCAGCCAGTCCGGCGGCTCGCCGGACCTGGTGGCCTCCACCCGGGCGGCCCGGGAGGCCGGCGCGGTCACCCTGGCGGTGACCAACAACCCGGGCTCCCCGCTGGCCGAGGTCTCCGAGTTCCACATCGACGTGCTGGCCGGTGCGGAGCGGGCGCTGCCGGCCACCAAGACCTACACGGCCGAGCTGCTGGCGCTCTACCTCTTCGTGCAGGGGCTGCGCGGCGACGGGGGAGTGGCGGCGGCCCGGGAGCTGCCGGCGCTGGCCGAGGCGGTGCTGGCCCGGCAGGGCGAGGTGCGGGCGCTGGCCGAGCGGTACCGGTTCGCGCAGCGGCTGGTGATCACCTCGCGCGGCTACGGCTACCCGACCGCCCGGGAGGCGGCGCTGAAGCTGATGGAGACCACCTACATCCCGGCCACCCCGTTCTCCGGGGCCGACCTGCTGCACGGGCCGCTGGCGATGGTGGACAACGTCTCGCCGGTGATCGCGATCGTGCCGGACGGCAAGGGCGGGGAGGCGCTGCAGCCGGTGCTGGACCGGCTGCGCGGGCGCGGGGCGGACCTGATGGTGGTCGGGCAGCGGGACCAGGTGGCGGCCGCCTCGGCGGGCTTCGTGCTGCCGCCCGGGGTGCCGGAGGAGGTGCAGCCGGTGCTGGAGATCCTGCCGCTGCAGCAGCTGGCCTACGAGATCACCATCGCGCGCGGCCAGGACCCGGACGCGCCGCGGGCGCTGGCCAAGGTCACCGAGACGCACTGAGGGGCCGCAGGAGGCCTGGGAACGGCCCTGGAACGCACTACGGGCCACGGCGCCGACGCGGGACCCTCAACCCACGCAGCGCCGCAGCCCGAAGCTGTCGTCGGACCGCGGGGCCGGCGCCGGAATTGTGCGGGATCCCGGTGCCGAGCGGTCCGACCGCGGAGAGGCCGCGCGCGGTCAGGGCAGTTGCGCGGTGGTCTCTCCTTGGTGCGTTTCCATTGTGGACTAGACCAATCTGGGTTGTCCAGAAGGAGCCGGAAATTGGTCTGGACAACCTTGGGGGCGCCGCCCGGCCACCGGTTGGCTACGCTCACGTTGTGCCCTCGTTGAACGAACTCGTCCGCCGCCACACCACCCTCACCGGTGCCGACGTGGAATGGCTCCACCGGCTGGTCTCGGAGTGGCAGCTGCTCTCCGACCTCTCCTTCGCCGACCTGGTGCTCTGGATCCCCACCTGGGACGGCATCCGCTACGTCTCGGTCGCCCAGATGCGGCCGAACACCGGCCCGACCTCCTACCAGGACGACATGGTCGGCCACCTGGTCCCGCGCGGCCGCCGCCCGCTGCTCGACGCCGCCTTCGACGAAGGCCGGATCGTCCGGGAGGGCGATCCGGAGTGGCGCGAGGAGGTGCCGGTCCGGGTGGAGTCGATCCCGGTCCGCCGGGACGGCCGGGTGCTCGGCGTGATCGCCCGCAACACCAACCTGCTCACCGTGCGGACCCCGAGCCGGCTGGAACTGACCTACCTGCAGAGCGCCTCCGACCTGGCCCAGATGATCGCCGCAGGAACGTTTCCCTACCCGGGCGAACAGGTGGACATGGACGCCGCCCCGCGGGTCGGCGACGGGCTGATCCGGCTGGACGCCGACGGCATCGTCACCTACGCCAGCCCGAACGCGCTCTCGGCCTACCACCGGCTGGGCCTGACCACCGATCTGGTGGGCGGTCACCTCGGGCGCACCACCGCCGAGTTGGTGCCGCCGACCCGCGGTGCGGTGCACGAGGCGCTGGTCAAGCTGGCCAGCGGCTGGGCGCCCCGGCAGGCCGAGGTGGAGGCGCAGGGCGGGGTGGTCTCGCTGCGGGCGATCCCGCTCAAGCCCAAGGGCACCCAGACCGGCTCGCTGGTGCTCTGCCGCGACGTCACCGAGCTGCGGCGCCGGGACCGGGAGTTGATGACCAAGGACGCCACCATCCGGGAGATCCACCACCGGGTGAAGAACAACCTGCAGACGGTGGCGGCGCTGCTGCGGCTGCAGTCCCGCCGGCTCGGCGACGACTCGGCCCGAGGGGCGCTGGACGAGGCGGTCCGCCGGGTCGGCTCGATCGCCATCGTGCACGAGACGCTCTCGCAGACCCTGGACGAGCAGGTCGCCTTCGACGAGATCGCCGACCGGGTGCTGGCGATGGTGATGGAGCTGTCCCAGGACGGCCAGGTGACCGCCCGGCGCAGCGGCTCCTTCGGCATCCTCTCCGCCGAGGTGGCCACCCCGCTGGCGATGGTGCTGACGGAGCTTCTGCAGAACGCCCTGGAACACGCGTTCGGCGGCCGGGACGGCGGCACCGTCGAGGTGAGCGCGCTGCGCGGCCGGGCGCCGGCCACCGGCAAGGGCTGGTCGGACAGCTGGAACGGCGGGACCAAGCCCGAGGAGTACCTGCTGATCACCGTTCAGGACGACGGCCGCGGCATGCCGGAGGGCTTCGACCCGCAGCAGGCCGGCAACCTCGGGCTGCAGATCGTCCGCACCCTGGCCACCGGTGAGCTGGGCGGCAGCTTCGACATGGTCGCGGCGCCCGGCGGCGGCACCAAGGTGGTGCTGGAGATCCCGGTCAGGTAGCCGGGGCCGGCGCGGAGAAGAGTCGGCGGGGAGAAGAAACGAGGCCCTGCCGACCGGGGGGGAGGGTCGGCAGGGCCTCTCAACCCGTTCCGGCCGTCGGGGGGAGTCGGTCGGAACGGGGGCTCTGTGGGCGAGACGCCCGCCCCGTCCTTGCGTACGGTGAGCGTCCCAGGTCCACGATATTGCTCTGCGTGAGCAGTGGCAAGTATCAGGACCGAGGTGAGTCGCAGCGTCGGTTGGCCGCGCCGGCCGAGTGCCAGGGCGCGGTTTCTCCTGCGGAAGGCTTCGACGGAGTGGCGGTCGAAGCCTGTGATCATGTGTTGATCGAGTACTGCTGACTAACGGAGAGCGATCGACGTGGGTGCGATCGCTCAGGCGGTGCGGGCGCGGTTGCGGGCAGCGCGGCGCTTCATCGCACGACGCTCGTCCTCGCTCATGCCGCCCCAGACGCCGGCGTCCTGACCGGTCTCCAGTGCCCACTGCAGGCACTGCTCCATGACCGGACAACGGCGGCACACGGCCTTGGCTTCCTCGATCTGCAGCAGAGCAGGACCGGTGTTCCCGATCGGGAAGAACAGCTCCGGGTCCTCTTCGCGGCAGACAGCGCGGTGGCGCCAGTCCATGGTCGTCCAACTCCTCCTGCCGGCGGCGGTGGCCCCGGCACTATCGATGGCTTGTGAATGTGAACGCTTTCACGAATCCCACAACGGCAAAAGGGACCAAAGGCCTCTACGGCCAGAAGGTCTGTGCTGAGGGGGGTTCGGGCGAATCCTGGGAGATCCCCAGCCGGAGGCTGAGTGGGATGAACCAGTGGGTCGCCTCGCTGTCCCGCTGCGACGCGTCCCGATCGCCATGTAGAGGTTCGCAAACCTCGGGCTTGGATACAACCCCCTTCGAGGAGGAATTTTTGATTCTTCGGTGTCGCCTACCTCACAGGCAGTACTTCTATGGGGTGAAGGGGGCTCGCACGTTCGAGAAGAAGGGCGGGACCCCCTTCTGGTCACACAATCACACGCAGTGCCCGCCGTACGCCTGTGAAACTGACGCGGCTTCTGTCTCCAAGGTGGTCCCCGTCGACCTGAAACGGGGACGGTTCCTGAGAAACCAAGGTGAAGTGCCGGACGTCGTGATAGGAGACGACGTGCTTGCCGGTCGGACCGGCGGCCTTGCCGGCCTCGTCCGAAGGTGTGTGCGGGCGCAGAATCTGACGGATCGTGCGAGCCGTTCCGAACGCTGTCATTCGAGTGATGCCGAAGACGTCCAGGTCGGTCTCGAAGGAAGCGGAAGGGGAGGGGAGCACCGGGCGGTTGCCCAGGAAAGTCCACGGTGAGGTGTTCGACACTATTGACATCACCAGGCCGGACTGCGGTGCCCGGCCCGGGATTTCGAGCGTCACCGGGCCGTTTTTCCGGTGCTCACGTTCGGTCACGTAGTGCCGCAGCGCTTCGCGCACGTAGAGCGCGTGGGTGGAGCGCCGGCCGCTGCGGCGCTGCTCCTCGACCCGGCCGACCACCCCGGCGTCGAAGCCCAGGCCGGCGGTGAAGGTGAACCAGCGGTCCGGCAGGCCGGCCGTCATCGCCTTGCCCAGCGAGATCGCCCGCTCGCGGCGCGCCGCCAGGGCGTCCAGCAGCACGCTGGTGGCCTCCACCGGATCGTTCGGCAGGCCCAGCGCCCGGGCGAAGACGTTGGTCGAACCGCCGGGCACCACGGCCAGCCGCGGCACCCGCTCGCCCGGCCCGTGCGCCAGCAGGCCGTTCACCACCTCGTTGACCGTGCCGTCGCCGCCCAGCGCCACCACCAGGTCGACGGTGCCCTCGGCCGCCGCCGCCCGGCCGAGGTCCCGGGCGTGGCCGCGGTACTCGGTGGCCGCCACGTCGAGCTTCAGCTCGCTGCGCAGGGCGTGGGTCAGCACGTCCCTGGTCCGGCCACTGGTGGTGGTGGCCTTCGGGTTCACGACCAGGAGCGCGCGCATGAGGATCAGCCTAAGGCTCGGCGCCGGGCGGTCGGCGGCTACCCTGCTGGAGTGACCGCAGAATCCTCGCCCGCTGCTCCCGCCCCCGCCGCGCGCCCCGCGCGCCCCACTCCGCTGCTGGCCGGCGTGGCACTGACCGTCGTGGAGGGCTCCGCCCTGGTGGTCTGGGGCCTCTACATCATCGTGGCCGGGCTGGTGGAGAGCACCCGCAACCAGGGCCTGGCCGAGTACGGCGGGGTGGTGATCCTGCTGCTCGGGCTGCTGCCGCTGCTGGCCGGCCGGGGGCTGCTGCGGCTGCAGCGCTGGGGGCGCACGCCGGCCGTGCTGATCCACACCCTCTGCCTGCCGGTGGCCTGGTTCATGTGGGGGGCCGGCGGCCTGATGGCGGCGCTCGGCGTGCTGGTCGGCCTGGCGGGCCTGGCCGGGCTGGTGCTGCTGCTCAACCCCAGGGTCACCGAGGTGCTCTACCGGCAGGACGGGCCGCAGGAGTAGGAGCACCGACGCACGAACGGGGCGCGCGCCATACGGCGCGCGCCCCGGCGCATGCTTCGGTCGGTCACTCCTCGACCAGCAGCTTGTCCCGCAGTTGGGCGAGCGTGCGGGCCAGCAGCCGCGACACGTGCATCTGGGAGATCCCCACCTCGGCGGCGATCTGCGACTGCGTCATGTTCCGGAAGAACCGGAGCACCAGGATCTTCTGCTCCCGCTGCGGCAGTTGGGCCAGCAGCGGCTTCAGCGACTCGCGGTACTCGACCCCCTCCAGCGCCTCGTCGGTGGCGCCCAGGGTGTCGGCGACGGCCGGCGACTCGTCGTCGCTGTCCGGCACGTCCAGCGAGAGGGTGGAGTAGGCGTTGGCCGACTCCAGGCCCTCCAGCACGTCCTCCTCGGAGATCCCCAGGTGCTCGGCCAGCTCGTGCACCGTGGGGGAGCGGCCGTGCCGCTGGGAGAGCTCGCTGGTCGCCGTGGTCAGCGACAGCCGCAGCTCCTGCAGCCGGCGCGGCACCCGGACCGCCCAGCCCTTGTCCCGGAAGTGCCGCTTGATCTCGCCCACGATGGTCGGGGTGGCGTAGGTGGAGAACTCCACCCCGCGCTCGTGGTCGAACCGGTCCACCGACTTGATCAGGCCGATGGTGGCGACCTGGGTCAGGTCGTCCAGCGGCTCCCCGCGGTTGCGGAACCGCCGGGCCAGGTGCTCGACCAGCGGGATGTGCATCCGGACCAGCTGGTTGCGCAGCTCGACCCGCTCCGGCGAGCCCTCCGGCAGCACCGAGAGCTGCACGAACAGCGCCCGGGCGGCCTCCCGGTCCGGGGCGCCGGTGCGGTGCCGGTCCGCGCCCTGCGGCGGCACCGCGGCCCGCAGCTCGTCCGCCAGCTCCTCCTCGCCGTGCTCCGCGGCCCGCCGCGGGTGCGGCTGGGATCCGCCGGATGGCGGCGGCACGGCCGCCGCGCCGTCCGGCGTCGGGTCGGTGGGCTGGCTCATCCGCTGGGAGTCCTTCGGGTGCGCGTCATGGGAGGGGGCGGGCCCGGCGGCGGACCCGCCGGACTGCGCCGGCACGGTACGGCGCCGGGTGGCGCTGACGGCCGCGGCCGGACCGCCGGTGGACGGCGCGTCCACCGGCAGGTCCTCCGCGGGCCGCGGCCCGACGGTGGAGTTGCGATCCAGATCACTCACGGTGATCCCCCGTTCCGTTCCGGGAGCGCCCGGTCCGCAGCCGCGACCGGGCCATCACATTGATTGTTCCGCGACCCGGCCGGGTGACGGGAGTGCTGTCGGTCCGCTCGGGCGGACGGGGCGGACCGGCCCGGTCCGCCCGACGGCCGCGTCATGGCTGGAGCAGGGTCCCGCCGCGCTTCTTGTGCAGGCTGATGCTGACCGTGCGGTCCTCGGCCACCGAGGATTCCACCTCGCCGGCCAGTGCGGAGAGCACCGTCCAGGCGAAGGTGTCCCGCTCGGGGGCCCGGCCGTCCGTGGTCGGGGCCGACACGGTCACCCGCAGCGCGTCGCCGACCAGCCGGAACTCGCAGGACAGCACCGAACCGGGGACCGCCTGCTGCAGCAGGATGGCGCAGGCCTCGTCCACCGCGATCCGCAGGTCCTCGATCTCGTCCAGAGTGAAGTCCAGCCGCGCCGCGAGACCGGCCGTGGCCGTCCGCAGCACCGAGAGGTACGCACCCTGGGCGGGCAGCCGGACCTCGACGAAGTCGTTCGCCGCCGGCTCCTCGGGAGCGCCGTCGATCTGGGACACCCTCACCTCCTGGGTGACGCGCTGTGCTTGGGCCCGGGGGATCTGGGCACCTTCTGTTGCTTGGCTCAACTGCTTCGCCCCAACTGTCTTGAGGGGTGGTGCGGTACGTACGGCACCAACGGAGTACTACCCGCCGCGGTGGCGCCGGACGCGGGCCGTCCGCCGAGACGTTACCGCGATCGGCCGAGAGATGTCGCGACCCGCGACCGGATTCCCCCGCGCGGGGTCACCGGAGCGCTCCGGACTGTCAGGAAGCTCCCAGCTCGCGCAGCGCGTCGCCGGAGAGCCGGAAGACCGTCCACTCCTCCATCGGCACCGCGCCCAGCGACTTGTAGAAGCCGATCGAGGGCTCGTTCCAGTCCAGCACGCTCCACTCGAACCGCTGGTAGCCGCGCTCCACGGCGATCCGGGCCAGCGCGGCGAGCAGCGCCCGGCCGTGGCCGCCGCCGCGGTGCGCCGGGCGGACGTAGAGGTCCTCCAGGTAGATCCCGTGGGTGCCCTTCCAGGTGGAGAAGTTGCGGAACCACAGGGCGAAGCCGACGGTCTCCAGGGTGGCGTCGTCCTCGGCGATCAGCCCGTACACGGCCGGCTGCTCGCCGAACAGCGCCTCGCGCAGCTGCTCCTCGGTGGCCTGCGCCTCGGGCAGCGCCCGTTCGTACTCGGCCAGCTCGCGGATCAGTTCGATGATGGTGGGGACGTCCTCGACGACGGCGTTGCGGATCATGCCATCGACCATAGTCGACCCGGTCCGGGAGCCGGCCGGGCCCGGGAACGACGCGGCGGCGCCGCGCGCTCCGGGTGCGGAGTGCGCGGCGCCGCCGGGGGCAGCGGGCCTCAGGCCTGCTTGGTCTCCCAGAAGATCTTGTCGATCTGGGCGATCAGGTCGAGCAGCGCCTGGCCGGTGGCCGGGTCGTTCGACGCCTTGGTGGCCGAGGCGGCCTTCAGGGCGTCGTTGAACAGCTGGTGCAGCTGCGGGTACTTCTCGAAGTGCGGGGCCTTGAAGTAGTCGCTCCACAGCACCGACAGGTGGTGCTTGACGGCCTCGGCGCGCTGCTCCTTGATGATGATGGCGCGCGTGCGGAAGTCGGCGTCCTCGTTGGCCTGGTACTTCTCCTGAGTGGCCTTCACCGACTCGGCCTCGATCCGGGCCTGGGCCGGGTCGTAGACACCGCAGGGCAGGTCGCAGTGGGCGTGAGCGGTGACTCGCGGCGCAAACAGACGAGAGAACATGGGAGTCCTTCCTTAGATCGTCTTCCCGCGCCGAGACTACCCCGCCGGGTGCCGGAACTCATGGCGGGGACGGGGGCCTAAGGCAAAAGGCCGAGTCGGAACCGGTCGATATCGGGCAGGCGTTGTGCATGCGGGATGCTGGACACCGGAGCCGCTGGCGGCTCCACTGACCGCAACGGCACGACGAGGAGGTGGGCAGCATGGCGGCACTGCGGCGGCGGGACACTGACGCAGGCCCAGAACCCGTGGTCCGCACGGGGGGCGGGGTACTGCCGGTCGGACTGGTGGATGTGGACGGGCCCTCGATGGTCCCCACGCTCTACCACGGGGACCGGGTGGTGGTGCGGTACGGGGCCCGGGTGCGGCCCGGGGCGGTGGTGCTGGTGCGCCACCCCATGCGGCAGGACCTGCTGCTGGTGAAGCGGGCCGCGGAGCTGCGGACGCGGGGCTGGTGGCTGCTGTCGGACAACCAGTTCCTGGGCAACGACAGCCGGGACTTCGGCTGCGTGCCGCACGAGCTGGTGCTCGGCCGGGTGCTGCTGCGGGTGAGCCCCAGCGTGGTCTGGCTGGCGCCGGCCAGCTGGCTGGAGAAGGCGCTCTGCCGCTGGCCGCTCGGGCGGGTGCCCTGGCTGGCGGCGCGGTTCGGGGTGTTCCGGCGGCTCAGCCCGGAGCTGTAGGACGCCCGTGGCCGCTCAGCCGGCCGCGGCGCCCTCCCGGGCCGGCTGCCCGGCCTGCTCGGCCCGCTTGCGGGCCCGGTAGGCGGCGACGTTGGCCCGGGTGGCGCAGCGGTCCGAGCAGTACCGCCGGGAGCGGTTGGTGGAGGTGTCCAGGTAGGCGTTGCGGCAGGGCGCGGCCTGGCAGATGCCGAGCCGGTCCGCGCCCAGCTCGGTCAGCTGGATGGCCAGGCCCATGCAGGCCACCGCGGCGTAGTTGGCGGTGGCGGTCGGCGCGTGGTCGGCCAGGTGCAGGTGCCAGCGCGGGCGGCCGCTGTCGTCCAGGTGGTCGTGGCCGGAGACCTGCGGGCTGACCGGGTACTCGGCCAGCAGTTCGTTCAGGAGGTCCACCCCGGCGGTCTCCCGGCCGGCCGCGGCGGCCTCGAAGACCGCGCGCAGCTTGGCCCGCAGCGCCCGCATCGGGGGCAGGTCGGCCTCGGTGGCCAGCCGGGCGGCGTCCGAGTCCGGGTTGCCGAAGAGCAGGCGCACGGCATCCGGGCCGGTCAGCGCGTCGGTGCCGCGGTCCGGCTCCTCGCTGTTGACCAGCCGGACGGCGTAGTCGGCGTACAGGGCGAGCTCCACGGGGTCCTCCGAGGGAGCGGTAATTGGTGAGTCGCCTTAAGCCTATTACGCCGTCCGGTGCGGCGGGTGGCCCGGACCCGCGGCGCGGGTCACGGCGGGCCGGTCAGGGCACCGTGAAGCCGGTCGGAGCACCGTGCAGTCGGTCAGAGCACCTTGGAGAGGAAGGCCCTGGTCCGTTCGTGCTTGGGGTCGGTCAGCACCTCGCGCGGGTGGCCGGACTCGACCACCCGGCCGCCGTCCATGAAGACCAGCGCGTCGCCGACCTCCCGGGCGAAGCCCATCTCGTGGGTCACCACGACCATGGTCATGCCCTCCTCGGCCAGCCGCCGCATCACGTCCAGCACGTCGCCGACCAGCTCCGGGTCGAGCGCCGAGGTGGGCTCGTCGAAGAGCATCAGCTTGGGCTGCATGGCCAGCGCCCGGGCGATCGCCACCCGCTGCTGCTGGCCGCCGGAGAGCTGGGCCGGGTAGCTGTCCGCCTTGTCGGCCAGCCCGACCCTGCGTAGCAGCTCCGCCGCCCGCTCCCGGGCGGAGGCCCGCGACTCGCCGCGGACCTGCACCGGCGCCTCGGCGACGTTCTGCGCCGCGGTCAGGTGCGGGAAGAGGTTGAAGTGCTGGAAGACCATGCCGATCTCGCGGCGCTGCAGCGCCACCTCGCGCTCCCGCAGCTCGTGCAGCCGGCCGCGGTGCTCCCGG
Organism: Kitasatospora sp. NPDC006697; assembly: GCF_042869935.1. Classification (NCBI taxonomy): domain Bacteria; kingdom Bacillati; phylum Actinomycetota; class Actinomycetes; order Kitasatosporales; family Streptomycetaceae; genus Kitasatospora; species Kitasatospora sp. NPDC006697. Next base: position 199,590 of record NZ_JBIAGU010000004.1, on the reverse strand, counting down.
TAGCCGACCAGCGCGCCGTCCACCCAGAGCCGGCCGGCGTCGTACTTCTCCAGGTGGTTGACGCAGCGCAGGAAGGTGGACTTGCCCGAGCCGGACGGGCCGACCAGCACGAACACCTGGCCGGGGTGCACCTCCAGGTCGACGCCGCGCAGCACCGGCACCGCTCCGTAGGACTTGTGCAGCGACTCGGCCCGGAGCATCGGGATCCCGCAGCCGGGGATCTTGTCGGCGGGGGCGGTCACCGGGCACCTCCGATCGGGGCGCCGGCCGGGCCGGCCGCGCCCCGCAGCAGCTTCAGCAGCCGCTGCGGCGGGGTCGGCGGCAGCACCCGGTTGGCGCCGCGGGCGAAGTGCCGCTCCAGGTAGTACTGGCCGACCGTCAGGATCGAGGTCAGCAGCAGGTACCAGAGGCTGACCACGACCAGCAGCGGGATGGTCTGGAAGGTGCGGGCGTAGACGTTCTCGCCGGCCCGCAGCAGCTCCTCCAGCGAGATCGCGGAGACCAGCGAGGTGGTCTTCAGCATCGAGATGGTCTCGTTGCCGGTCGGCGGGATGATCACCCGCATCGCCTGCGGCAGTACGATCCGGCGCAGCGTGGCCGACTGGCTCATGCCCAGCGCGTGCGCCGCCTCGGTCTGGCCGGCCGGCACCGACTGGATGCCGCCGCGGACGATCTCGGCCATGTAGGCGGCCTCGTTGAGGCCCAGGCCCAGCAGTGCGGCGGCGAACAGCGGGATCAGCTTGTTGGTGTCCACCGACCAGAAGGCGCCGCCGTCCGCCAGGCCCAACAGGCCGCCGAACGGCACGCCGACCGAGAGCCGGAGCCAGAGCGCGCCCAGGAAGTTCCAGAAGAGCAGCTGGACCAGGACCGGAGTGCCGCGGAACACCCAGATGTAGAACCAGGCGGTGGCGGAGAGCACCGGGTTGGCGGAGAGCCGCATGACGGCCAGCAGGGTGCCGCCGGCCACGCCGATCAGCATCGACAGCGCGGTGAGCTCCAGGGTGGTGCCGAGCCCGTGCAGGATCGACGGGGAGAAGAGGTAGCGGCCGACCACGTGCCACTGGAACTGCTTGTTGGTGATCAGGGCGTGCACCAGCATCAGCGCGAGGACCGCGACGACGGTGGCGCCCGCCCAGCGTCCGGGGTGGCGGACCGGGACGGCCGCGATGGTCTGCGGCCGCCCCTCCTCCGCCGTCCCCTGGTGCGGTGGGTTCACGGTGTAGCCCCGGGGTCAGCTGGTCGCGGCGTTGACGGAGGAGGTGGTCACGGCACCGGCCTGGACGCCCCACTTCTTGAGGATGTCCTGGTAGATGCCGTTGGCCATGAGCGACTGGACGGCGCCCTGGACGGCCTGGGTCAGCGCGGTGCCCTTGGGCAGCACCACGCCGTAGGGCGCGGTGTCGGTGACCGAGCCGAGGGTCTGCAGCTGGCCGTTGGTCTGCTGGACCGCGTAGTCCACCACCGGGGAGTCGGCGAGCATCGCGTCGTCGCGGCCGGAGACCAGGGCGGTGGTCACGTCGGTCTGCAGGTCGAACTTGTCGCCGTCGTTCGGGACGGTCGGCTTGCCGGCCTTCTGGCAGGCCGGGTTGATCACGTTCTTGATCTCGTCGGCCTGGGTGGTGCCGGTCTGCACGGCGACCTTCTTGCCGCACAGGTCGCTCGGGTCCACCTTGTTCGGGTTGCCCTTCTTCACGGCGGTGCCGGTGCCCGCGCTGAAGTAGGTGACCATGTCGACGCTGGCCTCGCGGTCCTTGGTGTCGGTGAAGGAGCTGAGGCTCATCTGGTACTTCTGCGCCGTCATGCCCGGGATGATCGAGTCGAAGGTGGCGTTCTGCACGTCGGCGGTCAGGCCGAGGGTCTGGGCGATCGCCTTGGCCAGGTCGACGTCCATGCCGACGATGTTCCCGCTCGCGTCCTTGAACTCGTTGGGCGCGTAGGAGGCGTCGGTGGCGACCACCAGCTTCCCGCCGGACTTGACGTCCGGTGGGAGCTGGGCGACCAGCGAGGCGACGGCGGTCGGGGTGGGTATGGACACGGTCCCGGACGCGGAACCGCCGCCGCTGCTGCTGCAGCCGGCGGCGGTGAGGGCGAGGGCCGTGGCGGTCAGGGCCGAGGCGAAGGCTGCGGCCGGTCGGGTTCGGCGCATGCGGGTGCTCAAGGGGGCCTCCGGTGGGAAGGTGAGGCGGAACAGACCGCGGTGGCGGAGAGTGGTCGGGTGGTCCACTCTCCGCCCACTGGTGCGAGAGATCTTGCCATCGCGGACCTGCCGAACGGTCGATCCGGCAGATCAAAAATGTGTAACGGAGAGGTGCAGTGCGGACATTGGGGACGGTGGAGCTGACCTCGCGTCGGCATCCGAGCCCAGGTCAGAAGCCGCCGTTCACCTCCGAGGAGGGCAGCGCGCCGCCCTGCGCGCCCCACTTGTCCAGGATGGTGCCGTAACTGCCGTCGGTGATCAGCTGGTCCAGCGTCTTCGCCAGGGCGTCCCGCAGACCGGTGTCGGCCTTGTTGACGGTGATGCCGTAGGGGCTGGTCTGCAGCATCGCGCCGGTCACCTGGAACTGGCCGCGGCTGTTGCCGGGCCGGGTGTCCCAGGTCGCCACCGGGTAGTCCTGGAGGCCGGCCGCGGCCTGGCCGGAGGCCAGCTCGGCGAGCGCCTGGTCGTCGGTGTCGAACTGGTCGACGGTCAGCTCCTTGCCGGTCTTCTGGCAGACCGCGGCCTGCCGGGCGGCGATCTCGGCCTGGATGGTGCCGCGCTGCAGGGCGACCCGGCGGCCGCACAGGTCGTCCAGGGTGACGATGCCCAGGGGATCGCCGGACCGGACCACGATCGCGGTGCCGGTGAGGAAGTAGTCGACGAAGTCGACGCCCGGGTCGGTCTGCCTGCCGTCGGCGTCCACGCCGGCCTCGCGCCGGCGGGTGTCGACCACGCCGGCCATCGCCAGGTCGAGCCGGTGCTGCTGGACGTCCGGGATCAGGGTGTCGAAGGGCTGCCCGGTGAACTGCGCCTTCAGGCCGAGCCGGCCGGCCAGCGCGTTCGCCAGGTCGATGTCCAGGCCGGCGGGGGCACCGTCGTCGTCCCGGAAGTCGACCGGGCGGTAGTTCAGCGCGGCGCCGATCCGCAGGACGCCGCTGCCGCGGACCGCCTTGGGGAGCAGGGCACGCAGTGCGGCGGGGGAGTCGGCGGGGGGCGGAGTACTGGCGCAGCCGGCCAGCAGCAGGGCGGCGGCGGTCACGCTGAGTGCGGGGCGGGCGGCTCGTCTGGGCATGGCGAAGCCGGGAGGGGTGCCGTGGTCCATGGCGGAGGAAGCTTCCTGAGGGAGGGAAGGGGGTGGGTGCGGGAGGGGACGGCGGAGGCTCCGTCCTCGCTGAATGCGGGGAGAACGGAGGATGAAGGTCCGCGTGCTGCCGGCTGCCTGGGTGTGCAGCGGGACCTCGGGTCTGCCCTGTGCGGCCGCGGCTTGAGCGATGCGCGACCGGTGTCCTACGAGGTCCGGCGTAGGGTCCTGGAGTGTGATCCTCGCATCCCGCCCTGCCGGGCCGACCGGCGGGTGTGTCAGAATTCGCTATCGGGTGATCCCCGATACCCGAACCAACAGACCCGCCGGCTCGCGACAGGGCCGGGGCGCCGAGGACCGGAAGTCGTCTCACCGCGACTCCGTAACCGCGTCGCCACCTCCCCTCCGGGGCTGTGGTTCACTCCTCCGGGTGTGCGTGAACAGTGCGTGACGAGGAATCAAGGCACCGGTGCGATGCCGTGATCCCGCCCTAGGCTCAGGCCGGTCGAAACGATCCGGCAAGCACTGAGCCGGGTCCACCGTGCGGAACACACACCCCAACACCCTCATTCGAGGGCGACTGCCGCCCGAGAGCCCTTGCACGCTGTTCGGGCACAGCGCGCCCTCGCTGATTCATGACAAAGAGGTCATCGTGGCAGCGGAGATCATTCACCCTCGTACCGAGGACACCGCGGATCCGGTCGACGCCGTGTTCGCGCTGCACCGCGGCGGCAAGATGCAGGTCGCGGCCACCGTGCCGGTGCGCGACGCGGACGACCTGTCCCTCGCCTACACCCCCGGCGTCGCCCGGGTCTGCACCGCCATCGCCGAGCAGCCCGACCTGGTGCACGAGTACACCTGGGTCGCCAACACCGTCGCGGTGGTCACCGACGGCACCGCCGTGCTCGGCCTGGGCGACATCGGCCCGGCCGCCTCGCTCCCCGTGATGGAGGGCAAGGCGATCCTGTTCAAGCAGTTCGGCGGCGTGGACGCGGTGCCGGTCGCGCTGGCCTGCACCGAGGTGGACGAGATCGTCGAGACCGTGGTGCGGATGGCCCCGTCCTTCGGCGGCGTCAACCTGGAGGACATCTCCGCGCCGCGCTGCTTCGAGATCGAGCGCCGGCTGCAGGACGCGCTGGACATCCCGGTCTTCCACGACGACCAGCACGGCACCGCGATCGTCACCACCGCGGCGCTGTGGAACGCGGCCAAGCTGACCGGCCGGGAGATCGGCTCGCTGCGGGCCGTCATCTCCGGCGCGGGCGCGGCCGGCATCGCGATCGCCAAGATGCTGGTCGCGGCCGGCATCGGCGACGTCTCGGTCTGCGACCGGCGCGGCGTGGTCCACCAGGGCCGCGAGGATCTGACCGACGTCAAGGCCGAGATCGCCGGGCTGACCAACAAGGCCGGCCTCAAGGGCTCGCTGGCCGACGCGCTGGCCGGCGCGGACGTCTTCATCGGCGTCTCCGGCGGCACCGTGCCGGAGGAGGCCGTGTCGACCATGGCCGAGGGCTGCTTCATCTTCGCGATGGCCAACCCCGACCCGGAGATCCACCCCGAGGTGGCGCACAGGTACGCCGCGGTGGTGGCCACCGGCCGCTCCGACTTCCCGAACCAGATCAACAACGTGCTGGCGTTCCCGGGCATCTTCGCGGGCGCGCTGTCGGTGCGGGCCTCCCGGATCACCGAGGGCATGAAGCTGGCCGCCGCCGAGGCGCTGGCGGGTGTGGTGGCCGGCGAGCTGACGGCGCAGAAGGTGATCCCCTCGCCGTTCGACCCGCGGGTCGCGCCGGCGGTCACCCTGGCGGTCGCCGAGGCCGCGCGGCGCGAGGGCGTGGCGCGCGCCTGATCGCGCCTGCACGCTCCGGGGGCCCGGGACACGCGGCGGAGGTCACACTCCGGCGTGGTTCCGGGCCCCGGCCGTCGGGGCTAGTGTCCGGGACATGATCGCCGCCTACGCCGCCCGCATCAGCCCCGACGACCCGCTCTCCGGCCTCGAGATCGGTGAGCTCCCCGAGCCCCAGGCCCGGCCCGGCTGGACCACGGTCACCGTCAAGGCCGCCTCGCTCAACCACCACGACCTCTGGTCGCTGCGCGGCGTGGGACTGCCCGCCGAGCGCCTGCCGATGATCCTGGGCTGCGACGCGGCCGGGATCGACGAGCACGGCAACGAGGTGGTGATCCACTCGGTGATCGGCCAGAGCGGCCACGGCGTCGGGCCGGACGAGCCGCGCTCCATCCTCACCGAGCGGTACCAGGGCACCTTCGCCCAGCAGGTCTCGGTGCCGACCTGGAACCTGCTGCCCAAGCCGGCCGAACTCTCCTTCGAGGAGGCCGCCTGCCTCCCCACCGCCTGGCTGACGGCCTACCGGATGCTCTTCACCAACGCCGGGGTGACGCCCGGCCAGACCGTCCTCGTCCAGGGCGCCGGCGGCGGCGTCGCCACCGCCCTGATCGTCCTCGGCAAGGCCGCGGGCCTGCGGGTCTGGGTGACGGGCCGCGACGAGGCCAAGCGGGCGCGCGCCTTGTCGGTGGGCGCCGACGCGGTCTTCGAGAGCGGCGCGCGCCTCCCGGAGCGGGTGCACGCGGTGATGGAGACGGTGGGCGCGGCCACCTGGTCCCACTCGGTGAAGTCGCTGCGGCCGGGCGGCACCATCGTGATCTCGGGCGCGACCTCGGGGCCGAGCCCGAAGTCGGCGGAGCTGAACCGGATCTTCTTCCTGGAACTGAAGGTCGTCGGCTCGACCATGGGCACCAAGGAGGAACTGGCGGCCCTGCTCTCGCTCTGCGCCACGACGGGCGTGCGGCCGGTGGTGGACTCCGCGTACGCGCTGGGGGATGCGCGGGAGGCGTTCGCGCGGCTGGAGAAGGGGGACGTGTTCGGGAAGCTGGTGCTGCGGCCGTAGGGGGCGCTGAGGGGCGGGGCGGGGTCGCGCCGCAGAGAAGTCGCGCCCATCGGCCCCTGCCGCCCGGCTCGTCGTTTCGCCGACGGCGAAAGCCGGTAGCTCCGTTCCGCCGATGGTGAAGGGCACTCCACCCGAGCCCCGGGCGTCACTAGCTTCGGTTCCATGACATCGGTGACGACACGCACGGTCGAGTACCCCGCCGACGGCCTGACCATGATCGGGCACCTCGCGCTCCCGCCCGGCACCGGCCCCCGGCCCGCCGTTCTGCTCGGGCCCGAGGGGCCCGGCCTCGACGACGTGCAGCGGCGACGGGCTGATGCGCTCGCCGAACTCGGTTATGTGGCACTGGCGTTCGATCTCCATGGCGGCGGGCACTGGTTCACCGATCCGCAGCAGATGCTGGACCGCGTGATGCCGCTCCTCGCCGACCCCGAGCGGCTGCGGGACATCGGGGGTGCGGCGCTCGGCGTGCTCCGGGACGAGCCGCGGGCCGACCCCGCCCGGGTCGCCGCCATCGGGTTCGGGACCGGGGGTGCGATCGCGCTGGAGCTCGGGCGGGCGGGGGCCGCGCTGCGGGTGATCGGGACGGTCAACGCCTTGACCACGGGACGGCCGGGAGAGGCGGAGCGGATTCGCTGCCCCGTGTGGGCGGGGGTGGGGTCGGAGGACCCGATCATGCCCGCCGAGCAGCGGGACGCGTTCGCCGCCGAGATGCAGGCGGCTGGCGTCGACTGGCGCCTGGTGGTCTACGGCGGAGCGCAGCACGCCTTCCACCATCCGCCGGTGGAGCAGGAGGTGGTGCCGGGGGTCGCCCACCACCCGCTGCACGCCCGGCGGGTGTGGCGCGACCTCGTGGCGCTGCTCGAGGAGTGCATGCCCATGGGAAGTCGGGCTGATCGACTTTCAGAGGGCTGAGTGGCCCACCAGGGCGGTGGGACCGGTTCGGCGTCACGCTCCCGGCAGGACAGCTGTGGGGCGACCCGGAGTCCGGGTCGCCCCACCGTGCGGCAGCGCCCGGCTCAGCCCAGCAGCCGGCGCAGCCGTTCCCCCGCCTCGCCGAGGACCGCGCGGGCCTCCGCCAGCTGGGCCGGGGTCACCGCGGTCCTGCCGTCGCGGGCCGCGTCCCGGACCTGGTCGCGGAAGCGGTCGAGGAGGCGGTCGAGTTCGCGGGCCGGGTCGGCGGCGGGGTCGGTCTCGGCCCAGCCGGGGATGTCCTGGGGGGCCGGCGGCGGGGGCGGGGCGGCGCCCCAGCGGGAGGGGTCGGCGAGGCCGGCCAGGCCCTTGGTGAGTTCGGAGATGCCCTCGCTCAGGCCGGTCGGCCAGTCGCCCGCGCCGGCGTGCTCACGGAACTGCTGCTCGACCCGCCTCTTGATCCGCAGGGCCTCCTGCTGGGCGGCCTGGCGGACCGCCTGGGACTGCTCGCGGGCCTTGCGGGCCTCCTCCTTGGCGCGCTTGGCCTGTTCCTTGGCGAGCTTCTCCTGCTCCTTGGCCCGCTTGGCCTGGGCCTTGAACTCGGCGAACTCGTCGCGGGTGCGCTGCCAGGTGGCGCCGGCCGGGTCCTCCGGCTGGCGGGCGCTGCGGGCCGCGTTGCGCAGCTCCTCGCGCAGGTCCTTGGCGGAGTCGCGGACGTCGGCGCGGATGGCGTCGGCGAGCTGGGCGACGGAGGCGTTGATCTCCAGTTCCAGCTCGGCCAGGTCGGCCTGACGGTCAGCCAGCTCCCGCCGGCCCGCCTCGGTGATCCGGTAGACCTTGCGGCCGCCCTCGGTGGAGTGCTCGACCAGGCCCTCCTGCTCCAGCTTGGCGAGCCGGGGGTAGACGGTGCCCGCGGAGGGCGCGTAGCTGCCCTGGAAGCGCTCCTCGAGCAGCCGGATCACCTCGTAGCCGTGCCGGGGCGACTCGTCGAGCAGCTTGAGGAGGTAGAGGCGCAGCCGGCCGTGGGCGAAGACGTTGCTCATGCCTGCTCCTCCTCGTCGGAGGCGGCGGCCGGACCGGAGGTCAGTTCCTTGGTCAGGCTGGGCCCGTCGTCCTCCGGCTCCGGCCGGCCGAGCACCGAGATGGCGCCGGAGACGGTGGCGACCTGGAGCTTGCCGGCGCCGGTGCCGATGGTGCCGGTGAGCTTCTTGGCGCCCCAGCTGCCGCCGACCTTCAACTCATCGAAGGCGGTGGAGAACTGGCCGTTGGTGGAGCCGGCGTCGACCGTGGTGTCGGCCGGGCGCGGCAGCCGCACCGCGACGTCGCCGTTGACGGTGTTGACCTTGATGTCGGCGGGCGCGGCGCCCGCCAGGTCCAGGGTGACGGCGCCGCCGACGGTGCCGGCCCGGACGGTGGTGGCGGTGCCGGCCACCACGGTCAGGTCGCCGGAGACCGACTTCAGCCGCAGCTCGCCGGCGACCGACTCGGCGGCCACGTCACCGGAGACGGTGGAGGCCTCGGTGCGGCCGGCCAGGCCGACCAGCGTGGTGCCGCCGGCCACGCCGTAGACGGTGGACTCGGCCTTCAGGCCGGTCAGCGTGGTCTCGGCGTTGACGGTGCCGACCTTCACCTGCGCGTCGGCCGGGACGGTCAGCGAGACCACGGCCACGGCCTCGCGCTTGCGCTTCCAGGAGGCGAACAGGTCCTTGACGGCGTCCACCGACTTCAGGCTGGGGCCGAAGTCGTTCCAGGAGAGGTTGGGGTAGGTGACCACCAGCTCCCCGTCCTCCAGGCTGACCTGCAGCGGCTCGCCCTTCAGGCCGCTGATCTCCAGCCGGCTCGGGCCCTCGGCCGCGACCACGTTGACGGCGCCGCCGATGATCCGGATCTGCGCCGACCGCACCGGCCCGTCCAGGGTGATCTGCTCGGGCTCGCTGACAGTCCACTGGCTCATTTCTGCTCCTCCCGTGCGCGGCCGCCGTCGTACGCTGGAGTGGCGACGATCCGGCAAGTCGCGATGTATCGCGTTCTCTCCAGAGACACGATATATCGCGTGGCGGTGGAGTCAAGCGGCTTCGCCCGATTCCGCCGAGCCGAATTGCGAAGGGCCCGGGAGGCGGTTGCCTCCCGGGCCCTTCGTGCCGCACGGCGGTGTCAGTCCTCGTCCTCGTCGTCCAGCCGGGCCAGCCAGGTGGCCAGCCGCTCCACGGGGACCTCGAAGTCCGGGTTGAGGTCGACGAACTCGCGCAGGCGCTCGGCCAGCCACTCGAAGGTGACCTCCTCGTCGCCGCGCCGGCTCGCCAGCTCCTCGATGCCGCGGTCGGTGAAGTACACGGTTCTGCTCCGCACGGTGCTCAGTGGTGTCGGGTGGTTACCCGGCCAGGATAGACGGGCTCGGAAGGGCTCAGTTGCTGCCCTGCCAGCTGCTCACCGAGAGCTTGACCTCGCCGGTCTGCCCGTTGGTCGACTCGATCGCCGCGATCGCGACCGTGTGCGTCGAGCGGTCCCGGATGCAGAGCAGCCGGCCCGCGGCGGCGTGGGCGAAGCTCAGGTCGGAGTCCGGGTGGGTGTCGATCGCGGTGTCGCACTGGCTGGGCGTCACCGAGGGGTCGGTGATCACCGCGTAGTCCGAGTCGTCGTCGCCGGCGGGGCCGAAGCCCGCGGCCCGGGCGCTGCCGGAGTTGTCGGAGCGCAGCTCCAGCAGCCACTTGCCGCCGGTGCCCGAGGCGACCAGCTTGCCCGCCGTCAGGTCCACCCGGTAGGCGCTCGAGGCGTACTCGGAGGCCGGGATGTCCAGCTCCACCTTGCTGATCAGCGGAGTCCAGCCGGCCGGTCCGCCGGTGGCGGAGACCCCGGCGACCGGGCTGCCGGAGGCGTTGGTGGGCGGGGCGGAGACCGCCGGGCCGCTGTCGCCCGCGGTGGTGCCCGGGGTGGTCGGGGCGATCACCACCGGCTGCTGGGCGGTGGGCGGACCGGTCGGCGCGACGCTGCTGCCCGCGTGGTCGCCGGTGCCGGTGCTGCCGGACTTGCCGTCGCCGCGGGTCAGCAGCACCGCGGTCAGCGCACCGCCGAGCGCCATCACCAGGGCGACGACGAGCAGGGTCTTCCAGGAGACGCTGCCGCGGCGGTGGGGCCGCTCGGCCGCGGTGGCGGGGGCCGGCGCGGGCGCCGCGGCCGGGGCGGGCGTCAGCCGCATGGTCGGCTGGGTCTGGGCCGGCGCCGCAGCGGGCGGCGGCAGCGGGGTGCCGGGGTACGGCGGCAGCGGAGCGGTGCCCGTCCCGGTCGCCGGCCCGGGCGCACCGGCCGGCGGCGCGGTCGGCATCGGCGGCGGCGTGCCCGGCATCCCGGAGGCCCCGGCCACGCCGGCCGCTCCGCCGGCCCCCACGGTCGGCGCGGCGGCCGGCATCGCGGGCATCGCCGGCACCGCCCGCGGCGGCGTGCGCGGCAGGTCGGAGCGCCGGGTGATCTCGGTGTTCACCGGCGACGGCAGCCAGTCGTCGGCGAACCGCAACTGCCCGCCCACCGCAGGGTGGTTGCGCGCCACCTCGATGATCTCGGCCGGCTTAGGCCGGTCCTGCGGCGCCTTCGACAGGCAGCGCAGCACCAGGTCGCGCAGGTCGGCCGGCACCCCCGAGAGCTCCGGCGGCTCGTGCACCACCCGGTAGAGCACGGCGGTCTCCGGCCCCTCGCCGAACGGCTGCACCCCGCTCGCCACGTAGGCGGTCAGCGCGCCCAGCGCGAAGACGTCGGTGGCGGGGGTGACCGCGCCGCCCTGGGCCTGCTCGGGCGCCATGAAGGCGGGCGAGCCGATCCGGTAGCCGGTCCCGGTGAGCGCGGTGGCGTCGGCGGCCCGGGCGATGCCGAAGTCGATCACCCGCGGCCCGTCCGAGGCGACCAGCACATTGGCCGGCTTGAGGTCGCGGTGCACCACGGCGACGCTGTGGATCGCCTGCAGCGCCTCGGCTATGCCGCCGAGCAGCAGCAGCACGGTGCGCACCGGCAGCGGCCCGTGCTCGCGAACCACCTGCTGCAGCGAGGGGCCGGGCACGTAGGCGGTGACCAGCCAGGGCGCCTGCGCGGTGGTGCCGGAGTCGATCACCTGGGCGGTGTAGAGGCCGTGGATCCGCTGGGCGTTGGCCACCTCCTGGCCGAACCGGCGGCGGAACTCCGGGTCCTCGGCGAACTCGGGCCGGACCACCTTGAGGGCCACCGGCCGGCCGCCGGGCGTGTAGGAGAGGTAGACCCGGCCCATCCCGCCCGAACCCAGCCGGGCGAACAACCGGTAGCCGGCCACCTCGGCCGGGTCGTCCGGCAGCAGCGGCTGGAAGACCGGGGGCAGGGGTATGGCGGGGCGCGACTCGTCAGCGGGCATGGCGCAGAGAGTAGCGCGGGGCCCGGCCTGATTTCAGGCCGGGCCCCGCACCGTTATTGACGTGATGTCAGAGGACCTCGCGTCGGATCAGTCCCGGATCGTTGCGATCGGGCACCGAGCCGTCAGATCGAGAAGACCTCGTCGAGCACGGCCTGCTGCTCCACCGCGTGGCGCTTGGCCGAGCCCACCGCCGGGGCGGAGGCGGCCGGACGGGCCACCCGGCGCAGCCGGGCCGCGCCGGCCTTGCGGCCGATCACCACGTCGAGGTGGTCGATCAGGTTCATCGCGATGAACGGCCAGGCACCCTGGTTGGCCGGCTCCTCCTGGGCCCAGACGAACTGGACCTCCTCGCCGTAGCGGGCCAGCTCCTCCTGGAGCTCCGCGATCGGCAGCGGGTAGAGCCGCTCGACCCGGACGATCGCCGTGTCGGTGATGCCGCGCTCGGCGCGGGTCGCCTCCAGGTCGTAGTAGAACTTGCCGGCGGTGATCACCACCTTGCGGACCTGCTGCGGGTCGACCGTGGTGTCGCCGAGCACCGGGCGGAACGAGCCCGAGGTGAACTCCTCCGCCGCACTCGCCGCCGCCTTGAGCCGGAGCATCGACTTCGGGGTGAAGACGACCAGCGGCTTGTGGTGCGGGTTGTGCACCTGCCAGCGCAGCAGGTGGAAGTAGTTCGACGGCGAGGTCGGCATCGCGACCGTCATGTTGTTGTCCGCGCACAGCTGCAGGAAGCGCTCCGGGCGGGCGGACGAGTGGTCCGGGCCCTGGCCCTCCATGCCGTGCGGCAGCAGCAGGGTGACGCCGGAGTGCTGGCCCCACTTCTGCTCGGCCGAGGCGATGTACTCGTCGACCACGGTCTGCGCGCCGTTGACGAAGTCGCCGAACTGCGCCTCCCACATGACCAGCGCGTTCGGGCGGGTCAGCGAGTAGCCGTACTCGAAGCCCATCGCCGCGTACTCCGACAGCAGGCTGTCGTAGACGGTGAACCGGGCCTGGTCCTCGGTCAGGTAGAGCAGCGGGGTGTAGTCCTCGCCGGTCACCCGGTCGATCAGCACCGCGTGGCGCTGGCCGAAGGTGCCGCGGCGGCTGTCCTGGCCGGCCAGCCGGACCGGGTGGCCCTCCATCAGCAGCGAGCCGATGGCGAGCATCTCGCCGGTGGCCCAGTCGATGGTGTTGTCCTCGATCGAGGCGGCCCGGCGCTGCAGCTGCGGCAGCAGGCGCGGGTGCACGGTCAGCCACTCCGGCAGGTTGGTCTGCGAGGCGGCGATCCGCTTCACCATCTCCTGCGAGATGCCGGTCTGGATGCTGACCGGGAAGTCGGCGACCGGACGGCCGGCCGGAGCCGCGCCCTGGGCGCCGGCCGCGTCGCGGACCTCGGCGAAGACCTTCTCCAGCTGGCCCTGGAAGTCCTGGAGCGCCTGCTCCGCCTCTTCCATGGTGATGTCGCCGCGACCGATCAGGCCCTCGGTGTAGAGCTTGCGCACCGAGCGCTTCTTGTCGATCAGGTCGTACATCAGCGGCTGGGTGAAGGACGGGTTGTCGGCCTCGTTGTGACCGCGGCGGCGGTAGCAGATGAGGTCGATCACGATGTCCTTGTGGAACGCCTGGCGGAACTCGAAGGCCAGTCGCGCGACGCGGACCACGGCCTCCGGGTCGTCGCCGTTCACGTGGAAGATCGGGGCCTCGATCATCCGCGCCACGTCGGTGCAGTACATCGAGGAGCGGCTGGAGGCCGGGGCGGCGGTGAAGCCGACCTGGTTGTTCACCACGATGTGCACGGTGCCGCCGGTGCGGTAGCCGCGCAGCTGCGACATGTTCAGGGTCTCCGCGACCACGCCCTGGCCGGCGAAGGCCGCGTCGCCGTGGATCTGGATCGGCAGCACCGGGAAGGTGGTGCCGCCCTGGTCCAGGATGTCCTGCTTGGCCCGGGCGATGCCCTCGACCACCGGGTCCACCGTCTCCAGGTGGGACGGGTTGGCGGCCAGCGACACCTTGATGGTCTCGCCGTCCAGGCCGGTGAAGGTGCCCTCGGAGCCCAGGTGGTACTTGACGTCGCCGGAGCCGTGCATCGACTTCGGGTCCAGGTTGCCCTCGAACTCGCCGAAGATCTTGCCGTACGGCTTGCCGACGATGTTCGCCAGCACGTTGAGACGGCCGCGGTGGGCCATGCCGATCACGGCCTCGTCCAGGCGGTGCTCGGCGGCCGCGTCGATCGTCGCGTCGAGCAGCGGGATCAGCGACTCGCCGCCCTCCAGCGAGAACCGCTTCTGGCCGACGTACTTGGTCTGCAGGAAGGTCTCGAACGCCTCGGCCGAGTTCAGCCGGCGCAGGATCCGCAGCTGCTCCTCGCGCTCCGGCTTGGTGTACGGCTTCTCCAGGCGCTCCTGCAGCCACTTGCGCTGCTTCGGGTCCTGGATGTGCATGTACTCGATGCCGACGGTGCGGCAGTAGGTGTTGCGCAGCAGGCCGAGGATGTCGCGCAGCTTCATCATCTTCTGGCCGCCGAAGCCGCCGACCGCGAACTCGCGCTCCAGGTCCCACAGGGTGAGGCCGTGCTGGACCACGTCCAGGTCGGGGTGCTTGCGCTGCTTGTACTCCAGCGGGTCGGTGTCGGCCATCAGGTGGCCGCGGACCCGGTAGGAGTGGATGAGCTCCATCACGCGGGCGGTCTTGTTGACCTCGTCCTCGTGGGTGGTGGCCACGTCGGTGGCCCAGCGGACCGGCTCGTACGGGATCCGCAGCGACTCGAAGACCTCGTCGTAGAAGCCGTGCTCGCCCAGCAGCAGCTGGTGGATCGCGCGCAGGAACTCGCCGGAGGCGGCGCCCTGGATGACCCGGTGGTCGTAGGTCGAGGTCAGCGTCATGATCTTGGAGACGCCGAGCCGGGACAGGGTCTCCTGCGAGGTGCCCTGGAACTCGGCCGGGTACTCCATCGCGCCGACGCCGAGGATGGTGCCCTGACCCTGCATCAGGCGCGGGACCGAGTGCACGGTGCCGATGCCGCCCGGGTTGGTCAGCGAGACCGTGACGCCGGTGAAGTCGTCCATGGTCAGCTTGTTGGCGCGGGCCCGGCGGACGATGTCCTCGTAGGCCTGCCAGAAGCCGAAGAAGTCCAGGGTCTCGGCCTTCTTGATGGCCGCGACGACCAGCTGCCGGTCGCCGTTCGGCTTCACCAGGTCGATCGCCAGGCCCAGGTTCACGTGGTCCGGCTTGACCAGGAAGGACTTGCCGTCCTTCACCTGGTAGCTGTGGTTCATCCCCGGGGTCGCCTTCAGCGCCTGCACCATGGCGTAGCCGATCAGGTGCGTGAAGGAGACCTTGCCGCCGCGGGCGCGCTGCAGGTGGTTGTTGATGACGATGCGGTTGTCGATCAGCAGCTTCGCCGGGACGGCGCGCACCGAGGTCGCGGTCGGGACCTCCAGCGAGGCGTCCATGTTGGTGGCGACGGCCTTCGCCGGGCCGCGCAGCGGGACCAGCTCGGGACCGGTGCTCGCGGCCGCCGGGGCGGGCGCCGGCGCGGCGGCCTTGGGGGCCGGCGGCGCGGCCGGCGGGGCTGCCAGCGGCGCGGCGGCGACAGGTGCGGGCGCCGCGGGGGCGGGCGCAGCTGCCGGAGCGGCGGCCGGGGCAGCCGCCACGGGGGCGGCAGCGGGAGCAGGGGCGGCGACGGGGGCCGGCACGGAGCCGCCCGGGGTCACGGCCTGGGTCACTGAGGTCACCTCGGTACCGGGCTTGTAGTCGGCGAAAAAGTCCCACCAGGCTCGGTCGACCGAGTTGGGGTCCTGGAGGTACTGCTGGTAGATCTCGTCGACGAGCCACTCATTGGGACCGAAGCCACTGGGCTTCTCCGCACTGCGTGGGGCCGAGCTGTTGGGGGTTTCAGGGGACTGTGGCGACACGGCGGCAACCGCCCTCTTCCGCTTCCTTTTGGGATGTTTGGACAGCGGGGATTAAGGCTACGCCCCTGACCAGTGATCGCGCAGTCCCCGGGGCCCCGGCGTCGTCCAGATCACAGTCCGCTGAGCGAGATTGGCCGGTTTTTTGCGTTAGAAGTGCGGTTTGGCGGGGAAAAGGGCCCCGTTCCGCGGGTGAGGAAATGCCCCCACATCGCATCCAAACAGGACAAATTCCTGCCTGATCGACCGGATGCGATCAGTCTTCGGCTGTCGAGCACCGAGATGTCGCAATTGTGTGACAAGGCTGGACCGGGTGGATGGTGCGTGTCGCCGGTGTGCCGTAACTAACACCGCGGGGGTCCCGGGGAGCGGCCCCCGTGACCCCCGCGCCGGGGCGGTTCAGCGCGGCTGCGGCAGCGACAGCGCGCCGCCCGGCAGCACCACCTGGATCAGGCAGCCCTGGGTGCCGTCGGCCACCGCGATCCGGCCGCCGTGCAGGTCCACCGCCCAGCGCGCGATCGCCAGGCCCAGCCCGGTGCCGCCGTCGCTGCCGGGACCGGCCGCGGTGGCGCTGCCGGACCGGCTGAACCGGTCGAAGACCCGGGTGCGGTCCTGCGCCGGGATGCCGGGACCCTGGTCCTCGACCTCCAGCAGCAGCGCCTGCTGTCCCTCGCCGGCCCGGGCCCGGACGGTCACCAGGCCGTCCGCGGGGGAGTGCTTGCAGGCGTTGTCCACCAGGTTGGCGACCACCTGGTGCAGCCGCTCCGGGTCGGCGACCGCGGTCAGGCCCTGCGGCTGCACGTCCAGGCTGAGCCGCACGTCACCGCGCCGGCTCCAGGCGCCGCCGGCGGTCGCGCCGTCCACGGTCAGCCCGCGCAGCACTCCCGCCAGGAACGGCGCCACCTCGAACTGCCGGGCGTCCAGCGGCACCACCCCGTCGTCCAGCTTGGACAGGTCGAGCAGGTGGGTGACCAGCCGGCCCAGCCGCTCGGTCTGCTCCAGCGCCGCGCCCAGGGTGGCGGAGTCGGGCGGCACCACGCCGTCCACCATGTTCTCCAGCACCGCCTGCAGCGCGGCGATCGGCGTGCGCAGCTCGTGCGAGACGTTGGCCACCAGCTCCCGCCGGTGCCGGTCGGCGGCCTCCAGATCGGCCGCCATCTGGTTGAAGGTGGCCGCCAGTTCGCCGATCTCGTCGCGGGAGGGCGCCTTGACCCGGCGGCTGTAGTCGCCGCCGGCCATCGCCCGGGCCGCCGCCGTCATCTCCCGCAGTGGCGCCGTCAGGGTGTGCGCCAGGATCTGCATGAAGAGCAGCGAGGCGATCATCGAGAAGACCAGGATCACCCGCACCTGGGTCTCGGAGCGGATCGCGATCACCATCAGGCCGGTGGCGATCGCCACCGCGATGGTGACCAGCAGGCCCAGCTTGCCCTTGATGGAGCGGGCTGGGTCGAGCGGTCGGACCGCCTGCCACGCCCTGGCCGCGAAACGGCCGGTCCGGCCGTGCCGCGCCGCGGGATCGGGCTCGGAGCTGCTGGTCGTCATCGGTGCCCTGCCCCCGGGGCCGTCCGGGCCGCCGGGTGCGCCGCGTGCGGCGCCGTCATCCCACCGGGGCTTCCAGCGCGTAGCCCACACCGTGCACGGTGCGGATCCAGGTCGCGCCGATCTTGCGCCGCAGCGCCTTCACGTGGCTGTCCACGGTGCGGGTGCCGGAGGCGTCGGTCCAGTCCCAGACCTCGGCCAGCAGCTGCTCGCGGGTGAGCACCGCGCGCGGCTGGGCGGCCAGGCAGGCCAGCAGGTCGAACTCGGTCGGCGTCAGGTGGACGTCGCCCGAGCCCAGCCGGACCCGGCGCTGCACGTGGTCGATCTCCAGCTCGCCGAACCGCAGGCTGCCCAGCGCGGGTGTGCGGGCCGCCTGCTGGGCCCGTTCGACCCGGCGCAGCAGCACGTTCACCCGGGCAGCCAGCTCGCGCATCGAGAACGGCTTGGTCATGTAGTCGTCGGCGCCCACGCCGAGGCCGACCAGCAGGTCGGTCTCGTCGTCCCGGGCGGTCAGCATCAGCACCGGCACCGGGCGCTGCGCCTGGATCCGGCGGCAGACCTCCAGACCGTCGAAGCCGGGCAGCATGATGTCGAGCACCACCAGATCGGGCTGCCAGGTGTGGAAGCCGTCGACGGCGCCGGGGCCGTCGTGCGCGACGGCCACCTTGAATCCCTCCGCGCCCAGCCGGGCCGCGATGGACTCGGCGATGGTGGGTTCGTCCTCCACCACCAGAACGCGTCGCTGTGCGATCACACCGCTCGTACCGGTGTCCTGTTGAATTTCTGTCACGGTCACGCCACCGCCCCCAGGGCCTGCGGGCCGCCATCTGTGGGAGTGGCGGGCACCGCTCGTAGTCTTGTTCCGTCGTTGTTGTTCCGTGCCGGTCGAGATCGCCCCGGGCTCCGCCGACCCGGTCGGACGACGGTTGCTGGGCCACCGTCCGACATGCACACCCTCGCAGGGTACGGACCCCGGGCGAAGCTCGACAGGCGGACCGCGGATTTCCGGGTCGAACCGGTCGTGCGCACGCCCCGGGGACCGGCACGGGGCGCTACCTTACCCGTCCATGTCGCATCACCGTAACGGTGTGTATGCGCTGACGCGCAGCCGCCCCCGGCAGCCAGGATGGATCGGGAATGGTCCGTACCAATGGCTGAACTGCCGTTACGGGCAGGCGGAAGCGTTCCTCAGACGGCTCTCACGCCTGACCCGTACCGTGGACGAAACCGGCCAGCGATGGCACGGTGTGCACGCGGAGCTAGCGTGCCGCCGAGGGCGGGCCGAGGCGGGCCCGGCGGGGCGGTACGGGACGGAGGCGGAATGGCTGAGGCACCCGGCGTCCCCGGGCGGCGCGGCGCGATGGCGCCCTATGCCGGACTGCGGCTGGGGCTGCGCTCCGGCCCGTTGGAATGGGTGCTGGACCGGATGCCCACGCCCCGGCGCAACCCGTTCGCGCTGGCCTACCTCGCGCTGCTGGCGGGCACCACGGTCTTCGCGCGGTTCGGGGACCCGGCGCTGGTCCGCCAGCTGCAGACGATGTCCAGCACCGACGGCCACCACCTGCTGCACACCCCCCTGCGCTCGCTGCTGATGAGCGGCCTCTGGGTGGCCGGGCCGGTCTGGATGCCCTACCTGTGGGGCTTCGCCTTCACGGTGGCGCCGCTGGAGCGCCGGGTCGGCTGGCGCCGGGCGGCGCTGGTCTTCTGGTCCGGGCACGTGGTCGGCACCCTGCTCTCGCAGGCGGTCGTGGCCGTGGCGGTGGCCGCCGGCAAGGCGCCGGCCGGCCTGCTGGACGAGCTGGACATCGGGGTCAGCTACGGGGTGCTGGCCAGCCTCGGCGCGCTCGCGGGCCAGTTCCGGCCCGTCGGGCGGCTGCTGGCACTGGGCGGCGGGGTGCTGCTGATCCTGCACCAGATCCAGAGCGACCAGGACCTGGTCACG
Organism: Kitasatospora sp. NPDC006697; assembly: GCF_042869935.1. Lineage (NCBI taxonomy): Bacteria > Bacillati > Actinomycetota > Actinomycetes > Kitasatosporales > Streptomycetaceae > Kitasatospora > Kitasatospora sp. NPDC006697. Next base: position 180,748 of record NZ_JBIAGU010000004.1, on the reverse strand, counting down.
ATGATCGGCCACCCGACCGCGCTGCTGGTCGGGGTGGCGCTGTGGGGCGTGCTGCGGCGCCCGCCCGGCCGGTCCGGCGGGCCGCGCCGGCTGGCCGCCCGGCTGCCGCGGATGCGCAAGCCGGCGCTCGACCGGGTCTGACCCCCGGCTCCCCCGCCCCTCCGCATTCCGTGTCCGGCCGCTTGATTGATTGATCGCTCAGGGCGAACAGCGGCCGGGGAACATCTGCACCCCGCCATTCCTTAGTCAGATCGACTCAAGTTCACTGACTGGGGAGAGATCATGGCATCGACGTCCGCTCCGCTCACTCTGCCCGTGCTGCCCCTCGACGACGAGGTGGTGCTGCCCGGCATGGTGGTGCCGCTGGACCTCAAGGACACCGAGGTGCGGGCCGCCGTGGAGGCCGCCCGCTCCGCCGCGCGCACGTCGGTGGACACCGCCTCCGGCCAGGGCGGCAAGCCGCAGGTGCTGCTGGTGCCGCGGCTGGACGGCTCGTACGCGTCGGTCGGCGCGCTGGCCACCGTCGAGCAGGTCGGCCGGCTGGCCGACGGGGAGCCGGCCGCGCTGGTCCGGGCGGTCCGGCGGGTGCGGATCGGCGCCGGCACCACCGGCCCCGGCGCCGCGCTCTGGGTGGAGACCACGCCGTTCAAGGAGTCCTCGGTGGGCCTGCCGGTCGGCGGCCGGGCCGCCGAGCTGGCCAAGGAGTACAAGGCCGTCTCCACCGAGTGGCTGCGCAAGCGCGGCGCCTGGCAGATCGTCGACCGGGTGGCCGCCATCGAGGGCGTCGGCGAGCTGGCCGACAACATCGGCTACGCGCCCTTCGTCAGCGCCGAGCAGAAGCTCAAGGTGCTGCTGGAGGCCGACCAGCTGGCCCGGCTGGAGTACGCGCTGCAGCTGCTCAAGGACCACCTCGCGGAGGAGGAGGTCAACGACACCATCCGCAAGGACGTCGAAGAGGGCGTGGCCAAGCAGCAGAAGGAGTTCCTGCTCCGCCGCCAGCTGGAGGCGGTGCGCAAGGAGCTGGCCGAGCTGAACGGCGAGTCCGCCTCCGAGGAGGACGACTACCGGGCCCGGGTGGAGTCCGCCGACCTGCCGGAGAAGGTGCGCGAGGCGGCCCTCAAGGAGGTCGACAAGCTGGAGCGCTCCTCCGACCAGTCGCCCGAGGGGTCGTGGATCCGCACCTGGCTGGACACCGTGCTGGAGCTGCCCTGGAACGCGCGCAGCGAGGACGCCTACGACATCGCCGGCGCCCGCGCCGTGCTGGACGCCGACCACGCCGGCCTGTCCGACGTGAAGGACCGGATCGTCGAGTACCTGGCGGTGCGCAAGCGCCGGGCGGACCAGGGGCTGACCCTGGTCGGCGGCCGCCGCGGAGGCGCGGTGCTGGCGCTGGTCGGCCCGCCCGGGGTCGGCAAGACCTCGCTCGGCGAGAGCGTGGCCCGCGCGATGGGCCGCGACTTCGTCCGGGTCGCGCTCGGCGGCGTCCGGGACGAGGCGGAGATCCGCGGCCACCGGCGCACCTACGTCGGCGCGCTGCCCGGCCGGATCGTCCGGGCCGTCAAGGAGGCCGGCTCGATGAACCCGGTGGTGCTGCTGGACGAGATCGACAAGGTCGGCTCGGACTACCGCGGCGACCCGGCGGCCGCCCTGCTCGAGGTGCTGGACCCGGCGCAGAACCACACCTTCCGGGACCACTACCTGGAGGTCGAGCTGGACCTCTCCGACGTGGTCTTCCTGGCCACCGCCAATGTGCTGGAGGCCATCCCGGAGCCGCTGCTGGACCGGATGGAGCTGGTCCGGCTGGACGGCTACACCGAGGACGAGAAGGTCGTCATCGCCCGCGACCACCTGCTGCCCCGGCAGCTGGAGCGCGCGGGGCTGACCCCGGAGAACGTCTCGGTCGGCGAGGACGCGCTGCGCAGGCTGGCCGCCGAGTACACCCGCGAGGCCGGCGTGCGGAACCTGGAGCGGGCGGTCGCCCGGATCCTGCGCAAGGTCGCCGCGCAGAGCGAGCTGGGCGAGCGCGAGCTGCCCACCGCGATCGGCGCCGCTGACCTGCGCGGGCTGATCGGCCGGCCGCACCACACCCCGGAGGCGGCCCAGGAGCCGGCCGAGCGGCGCACCGCGGTGCCCGGCGTGGCCACCGGCCTGGCGGTCACCGGGGCGGGCGGCGACGTCCTCTACATCGAGGCCTCGCTGGCCGACGCGGAGACCGGCTCCACCGGCCTGACCCTGACCGGCCAGCTGGGCGACGTGATGAAGGAGTCCGCGCACATCGCCCTCTCCTACCTGCGCTCGCGCGGCGCGGAGCTGGAGCTGCCGGTGACCGGGCTGCGGGAGCGCGGCATCCACCTGCACGTCCCCGCCGGCGCCGTCCCCAAGGACGGCCCGAGCGCCGGCATCACCATGACCACGGCGCTGGCCTCGCTGCTCTCCGGCCGCAAGGTCCGCACCGACGTGGCGATGACCGGTGAGGTCTCGCTCACCGGCCGGGTGCTGCCGATCGGCGGGGTGAAGCAGAAGCTGCTCGCCGCGGACCGGGCCGGGATCACCACCGTGGTGATCCCCAAGCGGAACGAGCCCGACCTGGACGACGTGCCGGCCGAGGTGCTGGAGCGCCTGACCGTGCACCCGGTGTCGGACGTGCGGGAGGTGCTGGCGCTGGCCCTGGAGCCGGCCGAGGTGCTGGTGGCGGCGGCCTGACCAGGCCGTCAGTGGGCCCGGCGGACCCTTCGCGGTCCGCCGGGCCCGCCCGCTTTCCGGCCCCCGGTGCGCTACCACACCCCCAGCGTCCCCACCGGCACCGCCGCGGCGTGTCGAGGCGGGGAGTCGGGTGACGGCGGCTCGGGTTCCTGTGCGACACTGCGCCAATGCCATCGCGTACACAGAAAGCCCTGGCCAAGGTGCCGGGGCCGCTGCGCCCGTTCCTGGTGCAGCACCGCAGCCTGGTGAAGTTCCTCGTGGTGGGTGGAACCTGCTTCCTGCTGACCATGGTGATCAACTACGGGCTCAAGTACACCGTCTGCCAGAACAAGCCGGTGGTCGCGCTGACCATCGGCACCGCCGCCGCGACGGTGGTCTCCTACCTGTGGAACCGGGCCTGGTCCTTCCGCTCGGAGGGGAGCCACAAGGAGGCCATCCCGTTCATCCTGGTCAGCGCGATCGCAGTCGGCGTGAACGACCTGCCGCTGCTGGTCAGCCGGTACGTCTTCAACCTGCGCGAGCCGAGCGTGAGCCACTTCACCCAGGAGGCGGCCGACTTCCTCAGCGGCATCATCCTGGGCACCCTGGTCGCGATGGCGTTCCGCTACTGGGCGATGAAGAAGTTCGTCTTCACCACCACCCGCTACACCGAGGCCGAGGACAAGCGGACCGAGCCGCCCGCGCGGGTCGGCTGACCGACCGCCGCTCAGGCGGCGACGGACGGCGGGGTGGCTGCCATCGGACGGCCGCCCCGCGGGCGCAGGATCACCGCGGCCATGGTGACCGCCAGGCCCACCGCGGTCCAGGCCGAGAGCACCAGCAGCGGCTGGAGCAGGTTGCCGGCGCCGAAGTAGGCGATCGAGCGGGTGGCGTCGGTGCCCGCGCCGTTCGGCAGCCAGGCGCCGAAGGCCCGCCAGAACGGCGGCATCAGCGGGGTCGGGTAGACCCCGCCCGCGCTGGGGTTGCCCAGCACCACGAAGACCAGCACCGCCAGGCCGATGCCGACCACGTCGAAGAGGCACTCCATGGCCATGGTGACGGTGCCCACCGCGAAGACCACCAGGCTGCCGACCCACCAGAGACCGGCGATGCTGCCGGGCAGCGCGCCCAGGATCGGACCGACGATCAGCGCGCCGCCGAGGCCGGCGCCGATCGAGTAGAGCGCCAGCACCCCGGTGCGGATCACCGCCCGGTTGAGGTTGGCGGGCCGCGAGCCGGCGCTGATCCCGAGGATCGAGGCGACCAGGTAGCCGCCCACGCACCAGCCGATCACCAGGTAGAACGAGGACAGCCCCTTGGCGTCCCCGGTGGCCAGCGGCACCACGTCGCGGACCTGCACGGTGCGGCTCTGGGTCTGCTCCAGCGAGGTGACGATGGACTCGGCGGCCACCGCGGCGGCCGGCCCGCGGGCGTTGGCGACCAGCAGCACGTCCTGGGAGGACGACGGGTCGAAGACCAGCGCCGCGTAGATCTTCTGGTCCTTGATCCGGGACTCCGCGTCCGCCGCGCTCGCCACCGCGACCGGCTTGACCGCCTCGTTCGGCACCTGGGCGAGCGCGCCCAGCAGCTTGGGCTGTACCTGCGCCGGCGCGGCGACGCCGATCGAGAGCCGGTGCGGGGCCGGGTGGTGCAGTGCGCCGACATAGGAGAGGACGAAGCCGAGCTGCAGCAGCAGGGTGGCGAAGACCAGCAGGGCGGCCCGTCCGGAGACCGCGTCCTTCAGTTCGGCGACGAATCCTGGCATCGAGCGACCCTCCGGAAGGCAGAGCGGGGTGAAACGGGATTAACCGGACACTTCATAGCATGAATGGGCTGCTCGGCCGCTCTCCCGCGCCGTCCGGCCGTCCGGTGGTGCTGGTGGATACTGATCGCGCGTCGGGCCCCGGCGCGGTCGGCCGATCGGGACGGTGAGGGTGGACGGGCAGCTGACGGTGCGGCAGGAGGCCGAGTTCCGGGCGGTGGAGCGCGAGGTGGCGGTGATGTTCCGCCGCGGCCGGGCGCGCTCGGCCGAGATGTCCCGGCTGGTCCACCCGCAGCTGGAGGGCATGGCCTACTCGCTGCTGGCCCACCTCGCCGAGGCCGGGCAGGTCCGGGTGACCGACGTGGGCAGCCACTTCGGCGTGGGCAAGGCCACCATCAGCCGGCAGATCAAGGCGCTGGAGGAGCTGCGGCTGGTCTCCCGGGAGCCGGACCCGCTGGACGGCCGGGCCTCGCTGGTCTCGCTGACCGAGGACGGCGCGCGGCGCTACGGCCGGGCGCACGAGGCGCGGCTGGCCTCGTTCCGGGAGATGCTGGGCGGCTGGGAGCCGGGCGACCTCAGCCGGTTCGCCGAACTGCTGGCGCGGTTCAACGAGTCGGTGGCCGAGGTGCCGCCGGTGGAGCTGGCCGACCCCGAGGGCTGAGGCGGGATCGAGAAGAAGGTTGCCCGGGTCAACTATTATCCATATAGTTGCCTAAGGCAACGAATCTCACCGTCGAACCTTCGAAGGACCGGCCCATGACATCCGCAGCAGCGGCGCACCGCCCCCCGCACGGCGGCGCGCCGGACGACGCCCGACCGATGAGCCACCGGGAGGTCCTGGAGGCCCTCTCCGGCCTGCTGATCGGCCTCTTCGTGGCGGTCCTCTCCTCGACGATCGTCTCCAACGCGCTGCCGACCATCCTCAACGACCTGCACGGCGGCGAGTCCGCCTACACCTGGGTGATCACCGCGGCGCTGCTCTCGCTGACCGCCTCCACGCCGATCTGGGGCAAGCTCTCCGACCTGGTGAGCAAGAAGCTGCTGGTGCAGATCGCGCTGGTGATGTACATCGTCTCCTCGGCGCTGGCCGGCCTCTCGCAGAACCCGGGCGAGCTGATCGCCTGCCGGGTGCTGCAGGGCATCGGTGCCGGCGGCGTGGTGGCGCTCGGTCAGATCTGCCTGGCGGCGATGGTCCCGCCGCGCGAGCGCGGCCGGTACAGCGGCTACTTCGGCGCCGTCTTCGCGCTGGCCACGATCGGCGGCCCGCTGATCGGCGGGGTGATCGTGGACACCTCCTGGCTGGGCTGGCGCTGGTGCTTCTACGTGGGCATCCCGTTCTCGCTGATCGCCATCGCGGTGCTGCAGCGCACCCTGCACCTGCCGGTGGTCAAGCGGGCCGCGAAGATCGACTACCTCGGTGCGCTGCTGATCGCCGCCGCCGTCAGCCTGCTGATGATCTGGGTCTCGCTGGCCGGCAAGAACTACGCCTGGGGCTCCTGGCAGACCGCGGCGATGGTCGGCGGCGGGCTGCTGCTCGTGGTGCTCTTCGTGCTGACCGAGCGCCGGGCCGCCGAGCCGGTGATCCCGCTGAGCCTGTTCCGCTTCCGCACCGTCAGCCTGGCCGCGGTGGCCAGCGCGCTGGTCGGCATCGGGATGTACGGCACCACCACCTTCCTCGGCCAGTACTTCCAGCTGGCCAAGGGCAAGACCCCGACCATGGCCGGTCTGCTGACCCTGCCGATGATCCTGGGCCTGGCCGTCTCCTCCGCGGTGGCCGGCCGGCTGATCACCCGCTACGGCAAGTGGAAGCGCTACCTGGTGGCCGGCACCTTCCTGCTCGCCCTGGGCCTGGCGCTGCTCGGCACCGCCCGGGCGGACACCGGCTACGGGCTGCTCTCGCTCTACATGGCGTTCACCGGCGTGGGCCTCGGCCTGACCTCGCAGAACCTGGTGCTCGCGGTGCAGAACACGGTGCCCGTCAAGGAACTGGGCACCGCCAGCTCGGCCGTCACCTTCTTCCGCACCATGGGCGGTGCGATGGGCGTCTCGGCGCTGGGCGCGCTGCTCGGCAACCGGGTCAGCCACTACCTGGCGGAGAACCTGGCGCACGCCCACCTGCCGGTGGCCGGCGGGGCGCTCCCCGGCGGCGAGCTGCCGGACCTGCACACCCTGCCCGCGCCGCTGGTGCCGCTGGTCACCGATGCCTTCGGGCACGGGGTCGGCACCGTCTTCCTGGTCGCCGCGCCGGCCGCCGCGCTGGCCTTCCTGGCGGTGCTGTTCATCCGCGAGGTGCCGCTGCGGGCCAAGGCCGCGCCGTCCGAACAGGCGCAGCAGGCGGCCGCCGCGCCCGCCGGCGAGCGGGTCTGACGGGCCGTCGCGGAACGCGGAAGGGCCGCGTGGTGGAAGCCTCCACCACGCGGCCCTTCCGCGTTCTCCGGGGTCAGCCCGCGATCAGGCTGATCCCGTAGCCGACCACCGCCGCGCAGGCGGCGAAGCAGAGCCCGGCGCCGGCCAGCGCCAGCGGGCCGCGGCCGCCGGCCGGGCCGCCGGCGGCCGTAGCGGCCTCCCGGCGGGCGAGCGCCAGGATGCCCAGCGCGAAGCAGGCGACCACGCCGACGGTGACCAGGAAGCTGACGGCGGCGGTGCTGCCCAGGGCGTTCCAGTTGATGTGCACGGCGGCCCTCCTCAGGCGGCGACGGTGGTGGTGGCGGCGGACGGCGCGGCCTGGCCGGCCGGCTGGGCCGGGCCGACCGCGACCGGGATGGTCTCGACCGGGGTGACCTCGTTGACGTTGTCCGCGGTGACCGGCTGGCGCCGGGAGAGCAGCCACATCGCCCCGGAGCCGGCCGCCAGCGCGGCGCCCACCAGCAGCACGCCCCAGGTGCCGCGGTCGGCGACGAAGGCGGCGGCGCCGGAGACCAGCGCGGCGGCGGGCAGGGTCAGGCCCCAGGTGTAGACCATCCGGCGGGCCATCGCCCAGTGCACCTTGCCCTGCGGGCCGCCCAGGCCGGCGCCCATGATGCCGCCGGAGACCACCTGGGTGGTGGAGAGGCCGTAGCCCATGTGCGAGGAGGTGAGGATCACCGCGGTGGTGGCGCTCTCGGCGGCGAAGCCCTGCGGCGGGCGGACCTCGGTCAGGCCCTTGCCCATGCTGCGGATGATCCGCCAGCCGCCCATGTAGGTGCCGAGCGCGATCGCGGCGCCGGCCGCAGCGATCACCCAGGTGGGGGGCAGCGAGTGCTTGGGCAGCGCGCCGACCGAGACCAGGGTGAGGGTGATGATGCCCATGGTCTTCTGGGCGTCGTTGGTGCCGTGGGCGAGCGAGACCAGCGAGGCCGAGACGGTCTGGCCGCGGCGGAAGGCCTTCTCGGTGGTCTTCTCGCCCGCGCTGCGGGTGATCAGGTAGGCGGCCTTGGTGGCGCCCCAGGCGGCCAGGCCGGCCACCAGCGGGGAGGCCACGGCCGGGATCAGGATCTTGGTGACCACGGTGCTGAAGTTCACCGCGTGCAGGCCCGCACCGACCACGGTCGCGCCGATCAGGCCGCCGTAGAGCGCGTGCGAGGAGCTGGACGGCAGGCCGCGCAGCCAGGTGAGCAGGTTCCAGAGGATGGCACCGGCGAGCGCGGCGAAGATCACCGAGGGGTGCAGGCCGGCCTTCTCGTTCACGATGCCGCCGGAGATGGTGCCGGCCACCTTCACCGACAGGAAGGCCCCGGCGAAGTTGAGCACCGCCGAGATGGCGACGGCGACCTTGGGCCGCAGGGCGCCGGTGGCGATGGAGGTGGCCATCGCGTTGGCGGTGTCGTGGAAGCCGTTGGTGAAGTCGAAGGCGAGCGCCGTGACGATCACCACCGCCACCAGGAACGTGATGTGTTCCATGAACCAAACAATCGTCGTAGGTGTCGAGCTGACGTGGTCTGACGGGTCCTGCTGTCGTCAGCGGCGACGGTAGGGACGACGAGTGAACAAAAGGTTAACTGCGCCAGGAATCGGAGGGCTGTCCATGTCCGATATCTTGCCTGAGGGCATACAGACGATGACGTAGGCCCAGGTGGGCGGGGCGGATGTCGCGAAGAGTACGATTCGCCTGCATTTGCTGAGATCTGCGTCACGTGAAGCGCAGCTGAGAATTCATCAGCTCTTCGGTTGCGGCCTGCCGCCTCCGGTCACCCGCATGGCAGGATCGGGCGGGGGCCCGCAGCCGGCGGCCTCCCAGGGGAGGGGGGCCGATGCGGGCCGTGACTCGTGACCAGCTGACCGGAACCAGGCCGTGGCGCCGCGCCGCGCTGCGCTGCGGGGCGGTGCTCGCCGTCGCGGCGCTGTCGCTGCCCGCCGCCGCGGGGGCGGCCTGGGCCGATCCGTCACCGGCGCCGGCCCCCTCGCCCAGTGCCGGCGCCCCGGCCAACCCGGCCGACCCGCTGGCCGCCGCCGAGGCCACCCTGGGCCCGCTGCTGGACCGGATCCACCAGCTCTACCAGAACGCCGAGTCGGCCACCGAGCAGTACAACGCCACCGCCCAGCAGCTGGCCGACAAGCAGAACGCCGTCAACGCGGTCGACGCCAAGCTCGCCCAGCAGCAGCAACTGGTCGACACCGGCCTGGACGTGGCCGCCGAGCTGGCCGCCGACCAGTACCAGAACGGCAACCTCTCCGCCTACGGCCAGCTGCTGCTCACCAAGGACCCGTACCAGGCCGTGCACCTGGGCGAGCTGCTGGCCGCCGCCGGCCGCTCGCAGGCCGAGTTCGTCAACCAGCTGAAGACCGAGCAGAGCGCGCTCCAGCAGCTGAAGTCGCAGTCCTCCGTGGCGGTCGCCGACACCCAGGCGCTGCTCGGCCAGCAGGACAAGAACAAGACCGAGATCGCCCGCCAGCTGACCACCGTCGAGCAGCTGGTCTCCGGGCTGACCGGCGCCCAGCAGACCGAGCTGGCCCAGCTGGAGCAGAAGCAGGCCGACGACGGCCAGAAGGCGCTGCTCGCCTCCGGCGTGCTCGGCCAGGGCGAGCGGACCCCGTCCGCGGCCGGCCGCAAGGCGGTCGCCTTCGCGCTCGCCCAGCTCGGCAAGCCCTACCTCTGGGGCGGCACCGGCCCGGACGCCTTCGACTGCTCCGGCCTCACCTCGCAGGCCTGGCTGGCGGCCGGCGTGCAGATCCCGCGGACCAGCCAGGACCAGTGGGCCGGCCTGCAGCACATCCCGCTGAACCAGCTGCGCCCCGGCGACCTGGTGGTCTACTACGCCAACGCCGAGCACATCGCGATGTACATCGGCGGCGGCTTCGTGGTGCAGGCCCCGCACACCGGTGCGGTGATCCGGATCTCGCCGATCGGCATGGCGCCGATCCTGGGCGCGGTCCGGCCCGACCCGCAGGACGCGGCGGACGACGCGGGCGGCGCCTGGAAGGTGCCGGACGCGGTGAAGAACGCCGACACCATCACCCCGATCGCCCCGGACCTGGCGGCCCAGCCCGGCCTGCCGGCGGTGGCGCCGCTGCCGGCCGTCGGCCCGATCCTGCCGGTCGCCCCGCCCTCGCCGACCGCGGCCCCGCCGACCTCGGTGAGCCCGTCCGCGCCCGGGTCCTCCGAGCCGGCCAGCCCCTCGGCCGGCTCGCCCTCGGCGTCGGCGAGCGGTTCGCCGTCCGACTCGGCCAGCGCCCCGGCGAGCGGCAGCCCCAGCTCCTCCGGCAGCGCCTCGGCCACCGGCACCCCGCCGGCGAGCGGCACCCCGTCGAACTCCGCCAGCGCCTCGGCCGGCGGCTCGGCGAGCGGCTCGGCCAGCAGCTCGGCCTCGGGCAGCGGCACGCCCTCCGGCAGCGGCACGCCCACGGCCACCGCCTCCGGCAGCACGCCTACGGCGACCGCCGCGAGCACGGCGGCCACCGGCTGACGCCCGGCCGGGGCGGTCAGACCGCCCCGGAGTCGGCCTCGAAGCGCACCACCACGGCCTTGGAGGTCGGGGTGTTGCTGATGTCGGCGGTGGAGTCCAGCGGCACCAGCACGTTGGTCTCCGGGTAGTAGGCGGCCGCCCCGCCGCGCGCCACCGGGTAGTGCACCACCCGGAAGTGCGGGGCGCGCCGCTCCACGCCGTCCGTCCACTCGCTCACCAGGTCCACGTAGCCGCCCTCGGGCAGGCCCAGCTCGGCCGCGTCGGCCGGGTTGACCAGCACCACCCGGCGGCCGCCGGTGATGCCCCGGTAGCGGTCGTCCAGGCCGTAGACCGTGGTGTTGTACTGGTCGTGCGAGCGCAGGGTCTGCAGCAGCAGGCGGCCGGCCGGCACCTCGGGGGCGGTCAGCGGGTTGACGGTGAAGTTGGCCCGGCCGGTCGCGGTCGGGAAGGTGCGGCTGTCCCGCGGGCCGTGCGGCAGCGCGAAGCCGCCCGGCACCCGGACCTTGGCGTTGAAGTCCGCGAAGCCCGGCACCACCCGGGCGATCCGGTCCCGGACCAGGTCGTAGTCGGCGGCGAACTCCTCCCAGGGCAGCGGGTCCTGCGGCCCGAGCACGGCCCGGGCCAGCCGGCAGACGATCGCCGTCTCGGAGAGCAGCCCGGGCGCCGGCGGGCGCAGCCGGCCCTGCGAGGAGTGCACCATGCCCATCGAGTCCTCGACGGTGACGAACTGGTCGCCGCGCTCGGTGCGGTCCCGGTCGGTGCGGCCCAGGGTGGGCAGGATCAGCGCCCGGGCGCCGGTGACCAGGTGCGAGCGGTTCAGCTTGGTGGAGACGTGCACGGTCAGCGCGCAGCGGCGCATCGCCGCCTCGGTCACCAGGGTGTCCGGGGTGGCCGCGACGAAGTTGCCGCCCATCGCGAAGAACACCTTGACCCGGCCGTCCCGCATCGCCCGGATGGTGTCCACCGAGTCCAGCCCGTGGTGGCGCGGCGGCTCGAAGCCGAACTCCTTGCCCAGCGCGTCCAGGAAGGCCGGGGCGGGCCGCTCGAAGATGCCCATGGTGCGGTCGCCCTGCACGTTGCTGTGCCCGCGCACCGGGCAGACGCCGGCCCCCGGCCTGCCCACGTTGCCGCGCAGCAGCAGGAAGTTGACCACCTCGCGGATGGTCGGCACGGCGTGCTTGTGCTGGGTCAGGCCCATCGCCCAGCAGACGATCACCTTGCGCGAGCGCAGCACCAGCTCGGCCAGCTGCTCGATCTGTTCCCAGGGCAGGCCGGTGGCGGCCAGCACCTCCTGGCGGTCGGTCAGTTCGGCCTCGGCGGCGAACTCCTCGAAGCCGTGGCAGTGCTCGGCGACGAACGCCCGGTCCACCCCGCCCTCGGCGCGCAGGATCAGCTGGTTGAGGGCGCGGAACAGCGCCAGGTCGCCGCCGAGCCGGATCTGCAGGAAGAGGTCGGTCAGCTTGGTGCCGTGGCCGACCAGGCCGCGGGCGTTCTGCGGGTTCTTGAACCGCTCCAGCCCGGCCTCCGGCAGCGGGTTGACGCTGACCACGGTGGCGCCGGCCCGCTTGGCCCGCTCCAGGGCGGAGAGCATCCGGGGGTGGTTGGTGCCCGGGTTCTGGCCGGCCACGATGATCAGGTCGGCCTGGTAGAGGTCCTTGAGGCTGACGCTGCCCTTGCCCACGCCCAGGGTCTCCACCAGCGCCGAGCCGGAGGACTCGTGGCACATGTTGGAGCAGTCCGGCAGGTTGTTGGTGCCGAGCCGGCGGGCGAAGAGCTGGTAGGCGAAGGCGGCCTCGTTGCTGGTCCGGCCCGAGGTGTAGAAGGCGGCGGCGTCCGGCGAGTCCAGGGCCGCGATCTCCTCGGCGATGATCTCGAAGGCGCGCTCCCAGGCCACCGGCGTGTAGTGGGTGGCGCCCGCCTCCAGCAGCATCGGCTCGGTCAGCCGGCCCTGCTGGCCGAGCCAGTAGCCGGAGCGCTCGGCCAGCTCGGCCACCGGGTGGGCGGCGAAGAACTCGGCGGTGATCCGCCGCTCGGTCGCCTCCTCGGCCACCGCCTTGGCACCGTTCTCGCAGAACTCGGCGGTGTGCGGCTTGTCCGGCTCGGGCCAGGCGCAGCCGGGGCAGTCGAAGCCGCCGTGCTGGTTCACCCTGCGCAGGGTGGCCACCGCGCGGCCGGTGCCCATCTGCTCCCGGGCCATCCGCAGGCTGTGCCCGACGGCCGGCAGGCCGGCCGCCGCGTGCTGGGGCGCGCCCACCTCGGGGGCGTCCTGCGCCGGGTCGGTCAGGGGGGCCTGCTTGGCCATGGCTCGTTCCTCCGCTCGTCAGGGCCGCGCCGTCGTCAGCCCCCCCTCCATCCTTCCACTCGCCCTGCCGAGCAGGGCAGCGGTCCGCAGCAGGGTGCGGGCGGCGGCGTCGTTCTGGCGGAAGGCCGGGGAGTTGGTGCGCGGGCGGGCGAAGGCGGCGTGGGTGCGGCCGTTGGTGTGCGGGCCGAGGGCCAGCCGGCGCGGGTGGCCGGCGCCGGCCAGGGAGGGGTCGAGCAGCCGGCCGTCGGCGATCTCGGTGAGCAGCAGCCCGGAGCGGTGGGTGTGCCCGGGGTCGGCGACCACGTCCTCGGCCAGCTCGCCGGCCCGCAGCAGCCGGGCCAGCACCGGGTCCTCGGTGCGCTCCAGGGCGTGCACCGGCAGGTAGGCCTCGATCAGCGCGGTGGCGGCCACCTGCCCGCCGGGCAGGCCGGGGCTCTCGGCGACGAACCGGCCGTCCGACTCCCGCAGGCGCACCCGCAGGTCGGCGCCGAGGAAGTGCACCACCCCGGCCTCGTGCAGGGCCAGCAGCTCGCGCAGCCGGAAGCCGGGCGGGCCGGAGGCGAGGAAGCTGAAGAAGCCGTGCCACCAGCCGTCCAGCTCCTGGCCGATCGAGCGGGCGGTCAGCCTGCCGGTCGCGGCCAGCCCGGGCAGCTGCCCGTAGAGCGAGAGCAGGGCCAGGAAGGCGCCCAGGTCGGCGCTGTGCCCGGGGTCGGACCGGCGCTCGATGTCCGCCCGGACGTACTCCCGCAGGTGCGCCTGGAGTTCGGCGTCGGTGGCGAACTCCAGCCCGGCCAGCGGGCGGTCCAGCCGCTCGAAGTCCAGCCGGTCGGCCGGGTCGGGCACCGCGCGGGCGATCAGCGCGGCGGTCCGCTCCTCGTACCAGCCGTACCGGTCGTACTCCGCGAGGAACTCGGCCCAGGGCAGCGCGGTGCGCTCCGGGTGGGCGTGGAAGAGCTCGTGGTAGTAGCCGAAGCCGATCTCCCTGGCCATCAGCGGCCAGACGTCCCGGCGCAGCTCCAGCCGCCCCGGCCGGGCCGCCAGTTCGCGCACCGCCTCCGGGCCGAAGTAGCGGGGGAGCGGCGCGGGCGGGCCCTGCAGCCGGTAGCCGGTCTTGGCGTGGTACGGCACCCCGCGCCGGGAGCCCACGTGCAGCACCGGCTCCCGGCCGGACGGGTGGTAGGCCTTGGAGCCGTCCGGCCGGTCCTCGAACCGGCCGCCACGGCCCTCGGTGAGCAGCGCCATCAGGTCGACGAAGGCCAGGCCGAAGCCGCGCACCAGCACCTGCTCGCCGGGGGCGATCCCGGACAGGTCGGCCTCCGCGGTGAAGGCCGGCGGCAGGTGGAACCGGCCGTGCCGGGCGGCGAACTCGGCCACCGCCGCGTGCTCCGGGTCCGGGCCGGAGCCCAAGTGGCCCAGGGTCAGCACCACCTGGTCGACCGTCAGCACCTGGCCCGAGGCCAGGGTGACGGTCTGCGGCCCGTCCGCCGGGCCCTGGTTGGCCACCGATACCGCGGCCTCGCGGTGCACCAGCAGGGTGACCCGGTCGGGCAGTTCGGCCGCGGCGCGGCGCAGCACGAAGTCCAGGTAGGCGCTCTGCGCCCGCCGGGTGGCGAAGTCGGTGGGCGCCAGCGCGGCCAGTTCGGCGGCGGTGCCCGGGTCGGCGACCGGGCGGTAGGGCGGGTGGGCCGGCTGGTCGGCGGCCCAGTCGGCGAGCGAGGGGCCGGGGCGCACCGGGCCGGTCAGCACCGAGCGCTCGTCGGTGAACATGGTGACGTCCTCGGCCATCGAGTTCATCCGCAGCAGCGGCGACTGCCGGTGGCGCCAGATCCGGCCGCCGCCCGGCGGGTGCGGATCGATCAGGTGGATGGTCAACCGCTGGTCGGCGGGGAGCAGCTCGTCGGCGTTGGCGGCGATCCGCTCGAGCAGGCCGGTGCCGCGCGGGCCCGCTCCGACGATCGCGATCGCGCCGCTCACCGGGCGTCCACCCGGGTGCGCAGCGCGCCCAGCGCGGCCCTGGCCCGCTGCAGCGGGGTGGGCGGCAGGCCGGCCCGGCCCGCGCCGCGGGCGAAGTGCCGCTCCAGGTAGTACTGGCCGACCGAGAGCAGGGTGGTCAGCGCGAGGTACCAGAGCGTGGCGACCAGCAGCATCGGGATCACCTGGTAGGTCTGGTTGTAGACCAACTGCACCGAGTAGAGCAGGTCCTGGACCGCCAGCACGCTGACGATCGAGGTGGAGCGGAGCAGTCCGACCAGCATGTTCCCGGCGGTCGGCACGATCGAGCGCATCGCCTGCGGCAGCACGATCCGGCGCAGCACCCGCCAGCGGCCCAGGCCCAGCGACTCGGCGGCCTCCAACTGCCCCTGGTCCACCGAGAGCAGGCCGCCGCGCACCACCTCGGCGGCGAACGCGGCCTCCAGCAGGGTCAGTCCGATCACCGAGGTGAGCAGCGGGCCGAACAGGTCCACGGTGCGGACGCTGACGAACTCCGGGCCGAACGGGATGCCCAGGCCGAGGCGCGGGTAGAGCGCGCCGATGTTGAACCAGAGCAGCAGCTGGACCAGCGGCGGGATCGACCTGAACAGCCAGACGTAGCCCCAACTGAGGCTGCGCAGCAGCAGGTTGCCCCAGATCCTGGCGACCGCCAGCACGGTGCCGAGCAGGAAGCCGAGCACCATGGTGGCGGCGGTCAGCCAGAGCGTCAGGGTGAGCCCGCGCAGCACGGCGGCGGTGGTGAACCAGTCGCCGACCACGCCCCACTGGAAGCGCGGGTTGCGCACCACCGAACTCGCCACCAGGGCGAGCAGCAGCAGGGCGGCGGCGGTGGCGAGCCACTGGCCGGGGCGGCGGCGTCGGACGATCGGCAGGTCGGGGTCCGCGGGCCGGTCCTTGGGGGGACTGGCGGCGGTGAGGACTTCGGGCGAGGCGGCCATGGGGCGGACTCCTGTGCGGGCAGGGGGGACGGCGGACCTGCGGCCGGATCACGCACGGGCCGCGTCCCTCAACGCGGCGGCACTGCTCTCGCTCCGTCAACGATCGTAGGCAGCAAGGGGGGAGGGGTGTCAAGGGTGGACGGTGGTTGACGGATCCGCTCGTCCGCTGCTCAACTGGTCGGCATGAACGCCGGTCAGCACCTGGTCACCCGCGACCACATCGACTTCGGTCGGGTGTGGTCGGCGGCATGTCCGGGCTGATCCGGCAGCGGGCCGTCTGACCGGCCCTTCTCCCTTCTCGGAGACTCCTCCCTCGGTGCCCCGTCGCGGGCCGGGACCTGCTGTCGCCCCCTGCATGCGAGTCCGGCCGGCCGTGCGCCCGCCGGACCGCCGCCCTTCGCCGAACGCCGCCGTCCGCACGGCCGCCCCGCTCTGCTCCGCTCCCGCTCATCCGCTCTCACCAGTCCATTAACTGACGCTGCGTCAGATCGTTTCCCGGAGGGTCGCCGCGGCCTGCCCGCGTGCGCCCCGATCCCGAAAGGCACCCGAAACCGTGAGAACCCCGAAGACCCTGGCCGCGGTCCTGCTCCCGGTGCTGGCCCTGACCGCCTGCGGGTCCGGGGGCTCCCCGGCGAAGACCGCCCAGGGGGTGGACCCCGGCCGCGACGTGGTCTCCCAGGAGAAGAAGGTGGACACGATCGCCGCCCTGCTCCCGCCGGAGGTCCGGGCCGCCGGCAGCGTCAAGGTCGGCGCCGCCTTCGGCTCCCCGCCCAGCGCCTACTACCCGGACCCGGGCAGCAAGAAGGCGGCCGGCCTGGACATCGACATCACCGACGCGGTGGCCAGGGTGCTCGGCCTCACCGTCAACCGCGAGGACGCCGCCTTCGACACCATCCTGCCCGCCCTGGGCAGCGGCAAGTACGACCTGGGCACCGGCAACTTCGGCGTCACCACCGCCCGGCTGCAGACCGTCGACTTCGTCACCTACATCGACGACGGCCAGGGCTTCGCGGTGAAGAAGGACAACAGCTCGCTGACCGCCGTCACCGACCTGGTCCAGCTCTGCGGCCTGAACATCGCCACCGGCGCCGGCACCACCTTCGAGAGCACCCTGAACGCCAAGAAGGCGGCCTGCGCGACGGCCGGCAAGAAGCCGTACACGGTGCAGTCCTACTCGGACAACGGCGCGGTGCTCACCAGCCTGCAGCAGGGCCGCTCCGACGTGGAGATGTCCACCATCAACGGCCTGCGCTACCAGGCCGCCCAGCCCGCCGCCGGGGTGAAGTTCCTCGGCGAGTACCACCGGCTGGACGTCGGCTTCGCGTTCAGGAAGGGCACCCCGCTGGCCCCCGCCTTCCAGGCCGCCGTCAACCAGCTGATCAAGGACGGCACCTACCAGCGGATCCTGGAGAAGTGGGGCACGGCCGGCTCGGCCATCCCCGCCTCGCAGACCAACCCGCCGGAGCACAGCTGATGGCCGGCGCCACGATCGAGGTCCGGGGCGTGCACAAGGCCTTCGGCGAGCAGCGGGTGCTGCGCGGGGTGGACCTCACGGTGCCGGCCGGCTCGGTGACCGCGGTGCTCGGGCCCTCCGGCTCCGGCAAGTCCACCCTGCTGCGCGGCATCAACCACCTGGAGCCGCTGGACCGCGGCACGGTCGCCATCGACGGCGAGCTGATCGGCTACCGCCGGGTCGGCGACCGGCTGCACGAGCTCCCGGCGCGCGAGGTGCGCAGGCAGCGCACCCGGATCGGCTTCGTCTTCCAGAGCTTCAACCTCTTCCCGCACCTCACCGTGCTGGAGAACGTGATCGAGGCACCGGTGGGCGCGCTCGGCCGGTCCAGGGCGCAGGCGGCGGAGCTCGGCCTGGAGCTGCTCGGCCGGGTCGGCCTGGCCGACCGGGCGGGGGAGTACCCGCGCCGGCTCTCCGGCGGCCAGCAGCAGCGGGTGGCGATCGCCCGGGCGCTGGCCCTGGAGCCGAGGGTGCTGCTCTTCGACGAGCCGACCTCGGCGCTCGACCCGGAGCTGGTCGGCGAGGTGCTGGACGTGCTGCGCGACCTGGCCGCCGCCGGGCGGACCATGCTGGTGGTCACCCACGAGATCGGCTTCGCCCGGGAGGTGGCGGACACCGTGGTCTTCATGGACGGCGGGGTGGTGGTCGAGCAGGGCCCGCCGGAGCAGGTGCTGGACCGCCCCGCGCACCCGCGCACCCGGGCCTTCCTCGGAAAGGGGAGTTGACGGCGCATCAGGCCGGGGTCCGAGCCTTGCCAACCGGCCCCCGATGACTGACGATATCGCTGGCGGCGGCAGGCCGGCGGGCCGTACCCGCGTGCCGCGCGGGGGCACTGGGGGAGTTCATGAGAGCCAACGATGTGCTGGACGGACGCTACCGGCTGGTCGGGAAGCTCGGGCAGGGCGGCTTCGGCGTCGTCTGGGAAGCCTACGACACCCGGCTGCAGCGGCAGGTCGCGATCAAGGCGCTGCGCAGCCCGACCGGTCCGCACGCGGTCTCCGACCTGGCCCGGCTGCTGCGCGAGATCCTGGTGCTGGCCAAGCTGGTGCACCCCAACATCGTCCAGGTCTACGACCAGGGCGAGGCGGAGTCGGACGGCGAGTGGTTCACCTACCTGGTGATGGAGCTGCTCAACGGCCAGACCCTGAAGACGGTGCTGGAGGGCGGCCGGCCCGAGCTGCTGACCGCGCTGCGCTGGTCCGTGCAGCTCTGCGAGGCGCTGGCCGCGGCGCACGCCGCCGACGTGATCCACCGGGACATCAAGCCGGAGAACATCATGTTCACCAGCCCGGACCGGCGGGTGCTCAAGGTGCTGGACTTCGGCATCGCGCAGATCGCCGACAACCAGGACGGGCTCACCGGCACCCACGACGGGCTGCTCGGCTCCGCGCCCTACATGGCCCCCGAGCGCTGGGACTACCAGCCCGGCACGGTCCGCACCGACCTCTACGCGGTCGGCTGCGTGCTGTACGAACTGCTCACCGGCACCCGCCCGTTCACCACCGACGGCACCTTCTCGCTGATGCTGGAGCACAAGGAGGCGGAGCCGGCCCGCCCGCTCGCGGTGCCCACCGAGCTGGCCGACCTGGTGCTGCAGCTGCTCGCCAAGGATCCGGTCGAGCGCCCGGCCGACGCCACCGAGGTGGCCGAGCGGCTGGCCCAGGCGATCGAGGACGTGAAGGACCTGCGGCGCCGGGCGGACGCCGCCTTCCAGGCCCTCGCGGACGGCCGGGCGGCCGCCGCCGAGGAGCAATTGCGGCCGCTGGCCGAGCAGTTCGCGCTGGCCTTCGGTCCGGGCGACGGGCGCACCCTGCGCACCTGCCACGATCTGGCGCTCGCCCTGATCCGGCTCGGCCGGCCCGAGGAGGCCTACTGCCTGCTGGCCGAGCTGCTGCCGGCGGCCGCCGAGGCGCTGGGCGAGGAGGATCCGGAGGTGGCGGCGATCCAGCGCAGGCTGGCCCGGACGCGCCCGCCCGCCCAACCCTGCGCCCCCGGCCTGCTCACCGCGCTGCTGGGGGCCGTCTGACGGTTCCCGCCGGGAACCATCAGACAGCCCCAGGCCTGTCAACCGTACGCGCACCCGATTCGGCCCCGGGTCGATCGGATGAATTGATAGGAACTGGCCGATCGGCCACCCCTGGCCCGCCCTCCGCACCGGTTGATATATCTCGGGGTTCCAGTAAACCCTCGATGTGCGATGAGGTGATGGCAGATGAAGTTCCTCCGAGTGGGACCGCCGGGCGCCGAACGACCGGCCGTGCTCGGCCCGGACGGCACCGCGTACGACCTCTCCGGAACCACCCCCGACCTGGACGGTGCCTTCCTCGCCCGGCTCGACCGCGAGGAGCTGGCCGCCCTGGTGGCCGGCGGCTCGCTGCCGGTGCTGGAGCTGGCCGGGCAGCGGATCGGCGCCCCGGTGGCCCGGCCCGGCAAGCTGGTCTGCGTCGGCCTGAACTACCGCGACCACGCCGCCGAGGCGGGCGCCGCGATCCCGGCCGAGCCGGTGCTCTTCCTCAAGGGCACCGACACCGTGGTCGGCCCCGAGGACGAGGTGCTGGTGCCGCGCGGCGCCACCAAGACCGACTACGAGGTCGAGCTGGCCGTGGTGATCGGCCGCACCGCCCGCTACCTGGAGACCGACCAGGAGGCCGCCGACTGCATCGCCGGCTACACCGCCTCCAACGACGTCACCGAGCGGGCCTTCCAGTTCGACCGCGGCGGCCAGTGGGACAAGGGCAAGTGCTGCGAGACCTTCAACCCGCTCGGCCCCTACCTGGTCACCCCCGACGAGGTCGGCGACCCGCAGGCCCTGGAGCTCCGGCTCTGGGTCAACGGCGAACTGCGCCAGCACGGCAGCACCGCGGAGATGATCTTCCCGGTGCACCAGGTGATCCGCTACATCAGCCAGTTCATGGTGCTGGAGCCCGGTGACGTGGTCACCACCGGCACCCCCGCCGGCGTCACCCTCGGGCGCCCCGGCACCCCGTTCCTGCAGCCCGGCGACGTCATGGAGCTGGAGGTCGGCGGGCTCGGCCGGCAGCGCCAGGTGCTCGGCAAGGCCTGACGGTGCCTCAGCGGTCGGCGGGCAGGGCACCGAGCCGGGCCAGCAGCAGCGCGGCCCGCCCCCCGGGACCCTCCAGGGCGAGCAGCCCGGCCAGCACCTCGGCCGTCTGCGGGTCGTGGCCGGCGGCGGTCGCCGTCATCGCCACGAACTCGTCCACCAGCCAGTCGCGCAGCTCGGCGGGCGGAATCTGCCGTCCCTCGTCCAGCCAGCTCAGCGCGGCCGCCTCGACCACCGAGATCCAGGACCGCACCAGCAGGGTGAGCCGCGGTCCGGCCTCGCGCACCCCCATGTAGCGCAGGGTGCGGCGCAGCGCCGTGCGCCGCACTTCGTCCACGATCGCCGTGGTCCGCTTCGTCTCCACCACCGACCCGCCGCGCAGCAGCGCGCCGTAGCCGGCGTCGTGTTCGGCGACGAACGAGAAGTAGCCGTCCAGCACCGCCCCCAGCTGCTCGGTCGGGGTGCCCTGGACGGAGAGCCTGAACCGCTCGGTGAGCTCCTCGGCGGCACTGCGCAGCGCCGCCTCGTAGAGCTGCTGCTTCCCGCCGGCGAAGTACCGGTAGACCAGCGGCCGGGAGGCGCCGGAGGCCTCCGCCACGTCGTCCAGGCTGACCTCTTCCGGGGGACGGCTGGCGAACAGCGCCAGCGCGACGGAGATCAGCTGCTCACGGCGCTGCTGCACCGGCAGCCGGCGGTAGCCGGAACGCTTCTTCGCGGCGGGGGCGGTGGGGTCGGCCGGCTCCGTCTCGTTCATGGCGGTCAGCGTATAGCCGCAGCACTGTGCGATCGATCGGCTTACGGACGGTCAGCACGCTTCCCAACAGCATCGACCGGTTCCGGAAAGGGGCTTGCAAAGCGCCCGGGCTGCGAAAAGATGTCCGAATGGCTTCCGAACCGAATCCCTCCACCGCCGTCGACGCGACCCCGCGCACCATTGCGGACGGCTTCGTCCAGGCACTCGCCGACCTCGACCCGCTGACCGCGGTCTACCTCGGACTCAACGCCGGGGACGACCGCCTCCCCGACCTCTCCCCGGCCGGCCACACCGCGCTCGCCGAGCTGTCCCGCCGGACCCTGGCCCAGCTGGACGCCGCCGAGGCCGCCGGCGCCGTCGACTCCGCCGCCGACCCCGAGGCCGAGCGCCGCTGCGCCCGGCTGCTGCGTGAGCGGCTGACCGCCGAACTCGCCGTGCACGAAGCGGGCGAGGACCTGCGCGCGGTGCGCAACCTGGGCTCGCCGCTGCACAACACCCGGGAGATGTTCACCCTGCTCTCCACCGACACCGAGGAGGACTGGGCGCACCTCGGCCGCCGGCTGGCCCGGGTGCCCGAGGCGGTGCGGCAGTACCGGGAGACCCTGGAGGCCGGCATCGCGGCCGGCCTGCTCTCCGGCCCGCGCCAGGTGGAGACCGTGATCGGCCAGCTCGGCGAGTGGCTGGAGGCCGATCCGGAGGCGGTCGAGGAGGCCCGCTCCGCCGGCTGGTTCGGGGTGCTGGTCAGCCCGGCCCCCGAGTCGCTGCGCGCGGAGCTGATCGGCCACGCCGCCGCCGCCTCCGCCGAGATCGCCGAACTGCGCGAGTGGCTGACCGCCGTCTACCGGCCCGCCGCCGCCGACACCCCCGACGCGGTCGGCCGGGAGCGCTACGCCCGCTGGGTGCGCTTCTGGACCGGCGCCGACCTGGACCTGGACGAGGCCTACGCCTGGGCCTGGACCGAGTTCCACGACCTGGCCGAGCAGATGCGCACCGAGGCCGAGAAGGTCCGCCCCGGCAGCACCCCGATGCAGGCCATGAAGTGGCTGGAGTCCGACGGCGAGGCCGTGGTGGGCGCCGAGCCGGCCCGGGAGTACCTGCAGGGCCTGATGGACCAGGCGATCAACGACCTCCAGGGCGTGCACTTCGACCTGGCCGAGCCGGTCACCCGGGTGGAGTCGCGGATCGCCCCGGCCGGCAGCGCCGCCGCGCCGTACTACACCGCCCCCTCGCTGGACTTCAGCCGTCCGGGGCGGACCTGGCTGCCGCTGCTGGGCCGGGAGAAGTTCCCGGTCTGGGACCTGGTCAGCACCTGGTACCACGAGGGCGTGCCCGGCCACCACCTCCAGCTGGCGCAGTGGAACTACGTCGCCGGCAGCCTCTCCACCTACCAGGTCAGCCTGGGCGGCGTCAGCGCCAACCTGGAGGGCTGGGCGCTCTACGCCGAGCGGCTGATGGACGAGCTCGGCTACCTGACCGACCCCGGCCACCGCCTCGGCTACCTCAACGCCCAGATGATGCGGGCGCTGCGGGTGATCGTGGACATCGGCATGCACCTCGGCCTGGAGTTCCCGGCCGACTCGCCGTTCCGGCCGGGCGAGACCATGACCCCGGAGCTGGCCCGGGCCTTCTTCGGCGAGTACTGCGGGCTCTCCCCGGCCTTCCTGGACAGCGAGCTGGTGCGCTACCTGGGCATGCCCGGGCAGGCGATCGGCTACAAGCTCGGCGAGCGGGCCTGGCTGCGCGGCCGGGCGGCGGCGCGGGCGGCGCACGAGGCCCGCGGCGAGGAGTTCGACCTCAAGGCCTGGCACATGGCCGCGCTCTCGCAGGGTTCGCTCGGGCTGGACGACCTGGTGGCCGAGCTGTCGGCGCTCTGATCTCCGCGCCCGCGGAACCCCGTGACACACGGGGTTCCGCGGGCGAACCGGCCGGTTAAAACTTGGCTAAAATGTCCATATTATTCCCATTTTGAACAGCTATTTCCTTGCCCTTCCGGGGGCAGCGAGTTTCGCTGGAGTCCAGTGCCGTCCGCGCACGCCGGCGGCACCCCCCTCCGGAAGGCTCTCCCGTGTCCGAGCAACACGCGACGAGCGACCCGGTGCCGGATCCGCGCCGCTGGCGCGCGCTGGCCGTGATCGCCGTCGCCCAACTGATGATCGTGCTCGACATCACGATCGTGAACATCGCACTGCCGTCCGCCCAACGCGACCTGGGGATCTCCACCGGGGACCGGCAGTGGGTGGTCACCGCCTACACCCTGGCCTTCGGCGGGCTGTTGCTGCTCGGCGGCCGGCTCGGCGACCTGTTCGGCCGTAAACGCACCTTCATGATCGGCCTGCTCGGCTTCGCCACCGCCTCGGCGCTCGGCGGAGCCGCCCAGTCGCCGGGGATGCTCTTCTTCGCCCGCGCCCTGCAGGGCGCGTTCGGCGCACTGCTGGCGCCCTCCGCGCTGGGCCTGCTCTCCACCACCTTCACCAATCCGCGCGAGCGGGCCACCGCCTTCGGCATCTTCGGCGCCATCGCGGGCGGCGGCAGCGCGATCGGGTTCATCGCCGGCGGGCTGCTCACCGAGTACCTGGACTGGCGCTGGTGCCTGTTCGTCAACGTGCCGATCGCGCTGGCCGCAGCGGTCGGCGCCTACGTTCTGCTGCACCGCGACCACATCGCCAAGGGCAAGCGGATCCCGCTGGACCTGCCCGGCGCGGCGCTCGGCTGCGGCGGGCTGCTGGCCATCGTCTACGGCACCTCGGAGGCGGAGTCCCGCGGCTGGAGCGACTGGCTGGTGCTCGGCTGCCTGATCCTCGGCGTGCTGCTGGAGGTCGGCTTCGTACTGGTGGAGCGCCGGTCCTCGCACCCGCTGCTGCCGCTGCACGTGGTCCGCGACCGCAACCGCGGCGGGGCCGCGCTCTCGGTCGGCCTGGCCGTGATCGGGCTGTTCGGCCTCTTCCTCTTCCTGACCTACTACCTGCAGGCGGTCAAGGGGTACTCGCCACTGCTCACCGGCGTGGCCTTCCTGCCGATGACCGCGGCGATCATCTTCAGCTCCACCGGCGTGGCCGCCCGGCTGATGAACAGGGTGCCCTCGCGGGCGCTCATGGTGCCCGGGCTGCTGCTCGGCGCGGGCGGCATGGCCTGGCTGAGCCAGATGAAGGTGGACAGCCCCTACGCGGCGATGGTGCTGCCCGGCGAGCTGCTGCTCGGCCTCGGCATGGGCCTGGTCTTCATGCCGGCGATGAGCCTGGCCACGCTCGGCGTGGCGCCGCGCGAGACCGGCGCGGCGGCGGCCACCATCAACACGGCCCAGCAGGTCGGCGGCTCGATCGGCACGGCGCTGCTGAACACCATCGCGGCCAGCGCCACCACCGCCTACCTGGTCGGCAAGGACGTGACCAGCAAGGCGGTCCGGGACGCCGGCGCGGTGCACGGCTACAGCGTGGCGGCCCTGGTCGCGTTCGGGATCTTCCTGCTGGCCGCGGTGGTGGCCTTCACCATGGTCAACCACCGGCCCGGCGAGGCCGAGAAGGAGGCCGGGGCCGGGAGCGAGGCGGAGGTGCGGGCGACGGCCTGAGCGCCCCGCCCACCCCAGGCGCCCCGCGT
Organism: Kitasatospora sp. NPDC006697; assembly: GCF_042869935.1. Lineage (NCBI taxonomy): Bacteria > Bacillati > Actinomycetota > Actinomycetes > Kitasatosporales > Streptomycetaceae > Kitasatospora > Kitasatospora sp. NPDC006697. Next base: position 156,268 of record NZ_JBIAGU010000004.1, on the reverse strand, counting down.
GGCCCTCTTCACCTGTCATGAACTGTCGGCGATGATGTGATCAGAAGTCCACCGGGGCGTTCCGCAGCCGACTCCTGCCTGCTGTTTTGCCCCACTCGGTGGATTTCTCACCCGGCTCTCAGTCGAGCGTCATCCGGTTCGCAGTACGCCGGGTGATAGTCGATCCGAGGCCGCGGCGCCGCACCCCTGGTGCCGGAACCACGGCCGACCGAGGCCACCGAGCACGAGCACCTTCGTGGGCAGGAGTCACCGACCTGATGAGCAGTCAGCGCCATCGCCGGGCAGAACGCCGAACCGTGTCCCGTCCGGCCGTCACGCTGGCCGCGCTCGGCGTGCTGCTCGGGGCCGTCGGCAGCGTCAGCCTGCTGGACTCCGACGCCTGGGCCTTCACCGGCCTGGCCGGGCACCGCAGCACCGGCAAGCCGGGCCACTCCGCGGCCCCCGCCGCCGCCCCCAGCTCCAGCAGTGCCAGTACCAGTGCCGGTGCAGGTGCCGCGCCCAGCGCCACCCCGTCGGCCGCCGACACCGCGGGGCAGGCCGCGGCCCCGGCGCCGTCCACCGACTCGCCCGCCGCGGAGCTGCCGCCGGTGAACACCCCCACGCCGACCCCCACGCCCACGCCCTCCACCACCCCGTCGCCCTCCGCCACCCCGCCGGACACCGCTACCCCGTCGCCCACCAGCTCCGACACCCGCTCGGCCCCGACCACCCAGGTCGCCCCGGCCGGCTGGGAGTCCAACCGGGTCGGCGCCCTGTTCAGCGGCTCGGTCGGCCCCGGCAACCACTTCTGCACCGCCAGCGTCCTGCACAGCCCCGCCCACGACCTGATCCTGACCGCCGCCCACTGCGTCAGCAGCGCCAACGGCGTCAGCTTCGTCCCCGGCTACCGCAACGGCCAGGCCCCGTACGGCAGCTGGCAGGCCACCAAGCTCTACACCACCAACGGCTGGAGCCAGAACGGCGACGTCGACCAGGACTTCGCCATCCTCCAGGTCGCCCCCAACAGCGCCGGCCAGCGGATCGAGGACGTGGTCGGCGGCTTCGACCTCGGTCTGAACGAGCCCTTCACCGCCACCGTCCGCCTCTACGGCTACCCCGACACCACCGACCAGCCGATCCTCTGCAGCAACGCCACCACCCAGCAGTCCGCCTACCAGCGCCGGATCGACTGCCCCTCCTACCCGGCCGGCACCAGCGGCGGCCCCTGGATCTCCACCGCCACCGGCAAGGTGATCGGCGTGATCGGCGGCTACCAGCAGGGCGGCAACACCGACGACACCTCGTACAGCGCCTACTTCGACTCGACGATCGGGAAGCTGTACCAGCTCGCGACCTCGTCGTAGGGCACCTAGATGATCATCTGGTGACAATTCGATAGCACAGGATTACTCTCCTCGGGAGTCCGCCGCCGTACCCGGCGGCGGTGCGAACCGGGGGATTCGGCCATGTCCAATGCACTGCCGGCGCTGGTCTACGCGCCGGCCCGCCCGTACCAGGGCGAGCACGGCGTCGACGTGCTCTACGAGATCCGCCAACTGCCCGGGGGCGACCGGGTGCTGCCGGTCTTCACCACCCGGGAACGGCTGGTGGCCGCGCTCGGCCCGGCCCAGCCCTGGGCCCAGGCACCGCTGCGGGCCCTGCGGGCGCTGATGGCCCAGGCGGGGGTGGAGCGGGTGGAACTCGACCCCGACATCACGGAGCAGATCTGGCGCTGGTCCCCGGAGGGGCTGGCCGAGTTCGAGGGGGAGTGGCGGTGAGCCAGTTCCAGGTGGTCCTGGACGACCTGAAGTCCGCGTCCGACACCTTCCACCGCGAGTCGCAGAGCTACGCGGCGATCATCCCGATGAACGGGCCGCCGCGCCCGGACGGCGGCAGCGACGCGATCAACGGGATGATGAGCACGGTGCTGGAGGCGATCAGCGGGCTGCACTTCGCGGTCGCGGGCGCCATCGACAACCACGGCGGAAAGCTGCTGAAGGCGCACGACAACTACCAGAACTGCGAAGTGTCGGTGCGCGAGCTCTACGACGACATCAGCGATCCGAAGAACATCAGCTGACGGGGGACGGGGAGATGGCAGGAAAGAGCCCTTCGGCGCTCGCGAACTTCTCGCACGACTGGATCGGCGGCGACATCCACGGCCTCTCGGCCCTCGCCGGAACCCTCTACGGCTACGGGCCGCAGATGGAGGACGTCACCTCGTTCCTGAACGGCAGCGTGAACAAGGTCGCCCACGACGCGGGCTGGTCCGGCTCGGCCGCCTCCTCCTTCGAGGAGGCGTGGGAGACCGACGCGATGGCCTCCCAGGCGCTGGAGGGCGCCATCGGGTCGGCCGCCGACATCATCGACACCCTCGCGGTCAACCTGGCCGCGATCGAGTCGGCCCTGGAGGACGCCGCCGACCAGGCGAAGAAGGCGGGCCTGCCGGTCGGCGAGGACGGCAAGCCGCCGACCGGCCCGGTCCCGGGCACCGCGCAGCAGATGGCCGGGGACTACTCGACCTTCTGGACCGAGTCGCTGCAACTCGCCGACCAGGCGCGGACGGACGCGGCGGGACAGCTGCAGCAGGTGTACCAGCAGATCGCCCCGCCCGGGGCCGCCGGCACTCAGACGCTGAGCACCGGCGACCAGGTCACCGTGGGGGACTACCTGCGCGGGCTCTGGGCCGTGCCGTCGGCGTACAGCAAGGTGGTGGGGGACCAGGCGCAGAAGGCCGAGGCCGACGCGGTGGCGGCCAAGAAGGCCTGGACCGAGGCGAAGAACGCCCGCCCGAACCCCCGGGTCCCGATCCCGCAGGACGCGAAGGACGCGCTGCGGTCCGCCCGGGACAAGCTCAAGGCCACCGACGCGAGGCTGGCGACGGCGGAGTCGGCGGAGGGCAAAACGCTGCTCTCCAAGGCCCTGGACGTACGGGTCTCCACCTTCTTCAGCGGCATGGCGGCCGAGGCGGACGCCGCCGGCGACATCAGCTTCCTCAAGAAGGCCGTCAAGTTCGGCGGCGAGATACCGGTGATCGACATCCTGGCCACCGGCGCGGGCACCTTCTTCGGCGCCAGGGACGACATGCAGAAGGGCATGCCCTGGTACGAGGCCGTACCGGAGAACGCCCTCTCGAACATCGGCGGCCTCGCGGCCGGCGCGGCGGTGGGCACCGCGGTCGGCGCCGGGGTGGCCGCCATGGGCTTCGCCGGCGCGACGGTCGGCGGTGTGGTCGCCGGTGCCGTGGTCGGCGGCGTGGTCTGCGTCGGTGTCGGCGACTTCGCCACCAACCTGTTCCACGAGCACTGGGACGAGGACATCCACAAGGACGGCGTGGTCCTCGGCGTCGCCGACGGGGTGGGCCACAGCGTGGTCAACACCGGCAAGGACCTCGCCAACATGGGGAAGAAGATCTGGCACAGCATCTTCTGACCAGTTTCCAGCCTTCCCCGCAAGGAGCCGCCCCCATGAACCCGCCGACCGGCCCAGTGCCGCCCCGCTGGAAACGCGTCACGCTTCCAGGGCTGCCGCGCGGGGTGTCGGTCCTCTCGATTCCCGGGGTCGGCACCGGTTGGTACCGGCGCGACTCGCAGTACTGGCTGGTCCGGGTGGGCCGGCTGGTGCTGGTCGCGGCGGTGCTGGCCGTCCAGCTGCTCGTCTACCGGTTGGTCCTGGTCGGTGATCCGCATGCCAGGCCGCTCGGCGCGCAGTGGTGGGGCGTCCTGCTGTTCGGCCTGCTGGCAGGGGCGGAGGGCTACCGTGCGGCCGGCTCCGCATCGGGCGGTCCCTTCACCGGAGTACGGCCGCGGAACAAGGTCACCGACGCGCTGCTGACGGTGGCGTTCGTGGTCTACTTCGTCGCCACGGTCCTGATCGCGCCGGGATTCTTCCTGGCCGCCACCGTCGACGGGCTGCGCCCGGTGCCCCACAACGAGCGGATCGCCCGTTCCGACCTGGACGCCCAGCTCGACGGGCGCAAGGCGGGCAAGGCGGGTAAGGCCCGGCGCCGGTCGTGAATCCCGCTGCCGCCCCGCGCGCCACACCGGTGCCCGGCGCCTGGCGGCGGGTCCGGCTCGCGGAGCACCCGCCCGGGGTCACCGTGGCCCAGGTGCCGTTCCTGGGCACCAGCTGGCTCCGCCGCGGTCCGGCGTACTGGCTGCGGCGCCTGGGCTGCCTGCTGTTGTCCGCCGGCATGGTGGCCGTGCAACTGGTCTGGTGGCTCGGGGCGCTGGCCGATGACGCCAAGGGCGGCGGCCTCGATGCCGCCGGCTGGGCGACCCTGGCGGCCGGTGTCCTCGCGACGGCCGAGGGGCTGCGGATGGTGCTCTTCCGGCAGGGCATCCCGTTCTTCCGGCTGTGGTCCGATCCGGTCGTCCGCTACCTCTACCTGCTGCCCCTGCTGGCCTACCTGCTCTTCGTCGTGGTGCTGCTGCCGGGCCTCTTCCTCTCGCTCCTTATCGAGGGCCTGCGCCCCCGGCTTGGCTACGAGGAGATCGCCCGCGCCGATCTCGAGGCACAGCTGCGGGCCCGCTGACAGCTGCTCAGCGGGCCCGCGGCCGTACGGCGGGCGCGAATCAGTTGCCCGAGATGCCGCCCTCGGACTCACCCTGGTTGTCGTGGAACTCCGCGACCTGGCCCTTGCCGGCCACCACACCGCCGGTGTTGTGGTGGCTCTTCTCGAACCAGGCGCTGTGGCCGTGCGCACTGGCGCTGCCCGCAGCCCCGACCACAGCCATGGACGCGAGGGCGAAGCCGATCACGGCGGTACGAATTCGCATATGCATTCCATTTCATCGGCGGGCCGGTCATTTCGGCCCGATCTGGACAACAGAATGCCCCAGGAGCCGGTGAATTCTCGGTCGCATGCACACCGATTCACTCTGATGGATACAAGGACATATTTTCAGCCTGTCGCGGCCGCAGGGAGGCTGCCCGCAGCGGCCGCTGACCTGGTGTCCGCCCGGTGGGGCGCCGCACGGATCGGGGGCGAATCGCGGCGCGGGGCTTTTCGGAACGCCGGCTCCGCCGACTTCCGGTCAGCGGCAGACCGATCCCGGATACGAAAGCCGCCGGCCGTCCGGCAGTTCCACCACCAAGGCGTCGGCCTCGGTGCGGCAGCGGGCGCCGGCCGGGACGAAGACGGGGCGGTCCAGGTGGAACCAGCCGAGCCGGGTGAGCAGGAGCAGGCGGGGGGCGATGAAGTCCACGGCGGGCATCGTGGCACGGAAAACAGAGCAGGCCCAAGGCGATTGCCTGGGCCTGTTGCGACACTCCGTCAGAAGTGCCCCCGGTAGGATTCGAACCTACGCACCCGCCTCCGGAGGGCGGTGCTCTATCCCCTGAGCTACGGGGGCCTGCTCTGTTCGCCTCCGGTTCGCACTGCGTTCCGGCGACGTGGAGAACATTACCAGCTCCGCGGACCGGCCCGCGCACGGGTTTTCGCGGCGGGGCCGGGCAAGGTGGCCAAAGGCCGGACGGGGGCGGGTGGGCGGGCCTAGGCTCGGTGGGGTGTCGGGTGTGTCCGGGCGGGTCCTCGTGGTGGACGACAGCGAGGCGATCCGCCAGCTGATCACGGTCAACCTGGAGCTGGAGGGCTTCGAGGTGGTGACCGCGGCCGACGGTGCCGAGTGCCTGGAGGTGGTCCGCCGGGTGCGGCCCGACGTGGTGACGCTGGACGTGATGATGCCGCGGTTGGACGGGCTGAAGACGGCGGCCCGGCTGCGGGCGGACGCGGGCACCGCGGACCTGCCGATCGCGATCGTCAGCGCCTGCACCCCGGCCGACCTGGAGAAGGGGGAGTCGGTGGGGGTGGACGGCTACCTGGCCAAGCCCTTCGACCCGGCCGACCTGGTGGCCCTGGTCCGCCGGCTGGCGGCGGGGCGCGGCGAGCGGCGCGAGGACTTCACCTTCGGAGCCGGCTGAGCCGGTGTTCGCCCAGAGCGAACAGGATCTCGACGGGCGGCCTCCGCGCAGTGCGTCGGCGGCTCTCGCCTAGGCTTGGGCCCGTGACACCCGCAGAGCTCTCCCAGGCAGTCCAGGTCGCCGTGCGCGCCGCCGTCGAGGCGGGCGAGCTGTCCGTCGACGTTCCCGAGTCGGTGACGGTCGAGCGACCCAAGAACCGCGACCACGGCGACTACGCCACCAACGTGGCGCTCCAGCTGGCCAAGCCGGCCGGCAAGCCGCCGCGCGCGGTCGCCGAGCTGGTGGCCGGCCGCCTGCGCGAGCTGCCCGGGGTGGCCAAGGTGGACATCGCCGGCCCGGGCTTCCTCAACATCACGCTGGACGCCGCCACCCAGGGCGAGCTGGCCCGCGCCATCGTCGAGGCGGGCGCCGAGTACGGCCGCAACGAGGCGCTCAAGGGCCTGCGGATCAACCTGGAGTTCGTCTCCGCCAACCCGACCGGCCCGATCCACATCGGCGGCGTCCGCTGGGCCGCCGTCGGCGACTCGCTGGCCCGGATCCTCAAGGCCACCGGCGCCGAGGTCTCCACCGAGTACTACCTCAACGACGCCGGCGTGCAGATCTCCAAGTTCGCCGCCTCGCTCAAGGCCGCCGCCAACGGCGAGCCGGTGCCGGCCGACGGCTACGTCGGCGAGTACATCGCCGACATCGCCAAGGCGATCACCGACGGCGTGCCCGGCATCCTGGAGCTGCCCGAGGAGGAGCAGCTGCAGGCCTTCCGCACCCACGGGCTGCGGCTGATGGTGGCCGAGATCCAGCGCTCGATGGACGAGTTCGGCACCCACTTCGACACCTGGTTCTCCGAGCAGACCCTGCACGACTCCGGCGCCGTGACCAAGGCGATCGAGCGGCTGCGCGAGCAGGGCCACGTCTTCGACCAGGACGGCGCGATCTGGCTGCGCACCACCGACTTCGGCGACGACAAGGACCGGGTCCTGATCAAGGCCGACGGCGAGACCACCTACTTCGCCGCCGACGCCGCCTACTACCTCTCCAAGCGCGACCGCGGCGCCGAGGTCAGCGTCTACATGCTGGGCGCCGACCACCACGGCTACGTCAACCGCCTCAAGGCCATCGCGGCCTGCGCGGGCGACGACATGGACCGCAACATCGAGGTCAAGATCGGCCAGTTCGTCAAGATGCTGCGCGATGGTGAGGAGGTCCGGATGTCCAAGCGGGCCGGCAACATCATCACCATCGACGACGTGGTCGACTGGATCGGCGTGGACGCCGCGCGCTACACCCTCAGCCGCTCCTCCACCGACTCCACCATCACGCTCGACATCAACGTGCTGACCAGCCAGACCAACGAGAACCCGGTCTACTACGTCCAGTACGCGCACACCCGGATGTGCGGCGTCGCCCGCAAGGCCGCCGAGCTGGGCGTGGACAAGGGCGCCGCCGACGAGTTCAAGCCCGAGCTGCTCGCCACCGAGTGGGAGAACGACCTGCTCGGCGCGCTCGGCGAGTTCCCCCGGATCGTGGCGACCGCCGGGGAGCTGCGCGAGCCGCACCGGGTGGCCCGCTACCTGGAGGACCTGGCCGGCAAGTACCACCGGCTCTACGAGAACTGCCAGTTCCTGCCCAAGGGCGACGAGGAGCTGACGGACACCCACAAGGCCCGCCTCTGGCTGGTCGAGGCGACGCGCACGGTGCTCGCCAACGGCCTCACGCTCCTGGGCGTCAGCGCCCCCGAGCGGATGTAACGCAGCAGCAGGCTGCATCCGTTTGCCAACGGGGGCGGTGACGGTCCACCAGGACCGTCACCGCCCCTGCGCACAGCAGGAGGAAGACAGATGAGCCGCTCCGCCCACCCGGCCGGACCCCGGCACGGCGACGTGCTGCCCGAGGGCCACTACACGGCGCCCCCGGCCGACCTCAACGCGCTGGACCCCAAGGTCTGGTCGCGCACCGCGGCCCGGGACGCGGCCGGCGTGCTGACCATCGGCGGCGTGCCGGTCACCGAGCTGGCCGCCGAGTTCGGCACCCCCGCCTACCTGCTGGACGAGGCGGACTTCCGGGCCCGGGCCCGCGCCTGGCGGGAGGCCTTCGGCACGGCGGCGGACGTCTACTACGCGGGCAAGGCCTTCCTCTCCAAGGCGGTGGTGCGCTGGCTGCACGAGGAGGGGCTGAACCTGGACGTCTGCAGCGCGGGCGAGCTGGCCGTCGCGCTGGCCGGCGGGATGCCGCCGGAGCGGCTGGCCCTGCACGGCAACAACAAGTCCGCCGAGGAGCTGGAGCAGGCGGTCAAGGCCGGGGTCGGCCACATCGTGCTGGACTCCTTCCAGGAGATCGAGCGGCTGGCCGCAGCGGCCCGCGCCCAGGGCGTCCGGCAGCCGGTGCTGATCCGGATCACGGTCGGCGTCGAGGCGCACACCCACGAGTTCATCGCCACCGCGCACGAGGACCAGAAGTTCGGCCTCTCGCTGGCCGGCGGGGCCGCCGCCGAGGCGGTCCGCCGGGTGCTGGCCGAGGAGAGCCTGGAGCTGCGCGGCCTGCACTCGCACATCGGCTCGCAGATCTTCGACACGGCCGGCTTCGAGGTGGCCGCCCGCCGGGTGGTCGGCCTGCTCGCCGAGGTCCGCGACGAGCACGGGGTGCAACTGCCGGAGATCGACCTGGGCGGCGGCCTGGGCATCGCCTACACCAGCGAGGACGACCCGCGCGAGCCCGCCGAGATCGCCGCGGCGCTCACCGAGATCGTCCGCCGGGAGTGCGCGGCGGCCGGCCTGGCGGTGCCCCGGCTGAGCGTGGAGCCGGGCCGGGCCATCGCCGGCCCGACCACCTGCACGCTCTACCGGGTCGGCACCGTCAAGCCGCTGGCCGGCCTGCGCAGCTACGTCAGCGTGGACGGCGGGATGTCCGACAACATCCGCACCGCGCTCTACGACGCCGAGTACTCCGTCGCGCTGGCCTCCCGGACCAGTACCGCCGAGCCGGTGCTGGTCCGGGTGGTGGGCAAGCACTGCGAGTCGGGCGACATCGTCGTCAAGGACGCCTTCCTGCCGGCCGACCTGGCGCCCGGCGACCTGATCGCGGTGCCCGCCACCGGCGCCTACTGCCGCTCGATGGCGAGCAACTACAACCACGCGCTCCGTCCGCCGGTGCTGGCGGTGGCCGACGGGTCCGCCCGGGTCATCGTCCGGCGCGAGACGGAGGAGGATCTCCTGCGACTCGATATCGGATGACGAAAATCCTGTCTCAGATCCTGGAATGCCCATAGATCTTTACCAGTCGTCCCCGAGACTTGACCCCAAGACCGAGAATGCACGAACGGAATGAGCGGAGTCGGATGATGCGTACGCGGCCGCTGAAGGTGGCGCTGCTGGGCTGTGGTGTGGTGGGCACCGAGGTGGCGCGCATCATGACGACGGACGCCGCCGACCTCGCCGCGCGCATCGGCGCGCCGGTCGAGCTGGCCGGGATCGCGGTCCGCCGGGCCGGCCGCCCGCGCCCCGGGGTGCCCGAGCACCTGCTCACCACCGACGCCGAGGCCCTGGTCAACCGGGGCGACATCGACGTGGTGATCGAGGTGGTGGGCGGCATCGAGCCGTCCAAACACCTGATCCTCTCGGCCTTCGGACAGGGCGCCTCGGTGGTCAGCGCGAACAAGGCGCTGCTCGCCAAGGACGGTGCCGAACTCCACCGGGCGGCCGCCGCGGCCGGGGTGGACCTCTACTACGAGGCCGCGGTGGCCGGCGCGATCCCGCTGATCCGCCCGCTGCGCGAGTCGCTGGCCGGCGACCGGGTGAACCGGGTGCTGGGCATCGTCAACGGCACCACCAACTTCATCATGGACAAGATGGACTCCACCGGCGCCGGCTACTCGGAGGCGCTGGAGGAGGCCACCGCGCTGGGTTACGCCGAGGCCGACCCGACCGCCGACGTCGAGGGCTTCGACGCCGCCGCCAAGGCCGCGATCCTGGCCGGCATCGCCTTCCACACCCAGGTCACCGCCGCGGACGTCTACCGCGAGGGCATCACCGAGGTGACCGCGGCCGACATCGCCTCGGCCAAGCAGATGGGCTGCGTGGTCAAGCTGCTGGCGATCTGCGAGCGGGCCGCCGACGGCGAGTCGGTCACCGCCCGGGTGCATCCGGCGATGATCCCGCTCAGCCACCCGCTGGCCAGCGTCCGGGAGGCCTACAACGCGGTCTTCGTGGAGGCCGAGGCGGCCGGCCGGCTGATGTTCTACGGGCCGGGCGCCGGCGGCGCCCCGACCGCCTCGGCGGTCCTCGGCGACCTGGTCGCCGTCTGCCGCAACAAGCTGGGCGGGGCCACCGGCCCGGGCCACTCGGTCTACACCCAGCTGCCGGCCAAGCCGATGGACGAGGTCATCACCCGCTACCACGTCAGCCTGGACGTGGACGACCGCGCGGGTGTGCTGGCTCAGGTGGCCTCGGTCTTCGCCGACCACGGGGTGTCCATCGACACCGTGCGCCAGCAGGGCCGCGACGGCGACGCCTCGCTCGTCGTGGTCACCCACCGCGCCACCGACGCCGCCCTCTCGGCCACGGTGGACAAGCTCCGCGCGCTGGACAGCGTGCGGGATGTGGCCAGCATCATGCGGGTTGAAGGGGAATGAGACGACCATGAACGCCGTGATCGACCGGGTCAGCGGGCACACCCACCAGTGGCGCGGGCTCATCGAGGAGTACCGCGACCGCCTCCCGGTGACCGAAGCCACGCCAGTGGTCACCCTGCTGGAGGGCGGCACACCGCTGGTCCCGGCCCAGCTGCTCTCCGAGCGCACCGGCTGCGAGGTCTACCTCAAGGTCGAGGGCGCCAACCCGACCGGCTCCTTCAAGGACCGGGGCATGACCATGGCGATCTCCAAGGCCAAGGAGGACGGCGCCCAGGCGGTGATCTGCGCCTCCACCGGCAACACCTCCGCCTCGGCCGCCGCCTACGCGGTGCGGGCCGGGATGGTCTGCGCGGTGCTGGTGCCGCAGGGCAAGATCGCGCTCGGCAAGATGGGCCAGGCGCTGGTGCACGGCTCGAAGATCCTCCAGGTGGACGGGAACTTCGACGACTGCCTGACGCTGGCCCGCGAACTGTCCGAGAACTACCCGGTGGCCCTGGTCAACTCGGTCAACCCGGTGCGGATCGAGGGCCAGAAGACCGCCGCCTTCGAGATCGTGGACATGCTGGGCGACGCCCCCGACATCCACGTGCTGCCGGTGGGCAACGCGGGCAACATCACCGCCTACTGGAAGGGCTACACCGAGTACGCCAAGGACGGGCTGGCCGCCCGCACCCCGCGGATGTGGGGCTTCCAGGCCTCCGGCTCGGCCCCGATCGTGGACGGCGCCCCGGTGCTGAAGCCGCAGACCATCGCCACCGCGATCCGGATCGGCAACCCCGCCTCCTGGGCCTACGCGGAGGCCGCCCGGGACGAGTCCGGCGGCCTCATCGACAAGGTGACCGACCGTCAGATCCTGGCAGCCTACCGCCTGTTGGCCGCGAAGGAGGGGGTCTTCGTGGAGCCCGCCTCGGCCGCCAGCGTGGCCGGCCTGCTGGCCAAGGCGGAGGCCGGCCTGGTCGACCCGGGCCAGCGGATCGTCTGCACCGTCACCGGCAACGGCCTGAAGGACCCGGACTGGGCGGTGGCCGGCGCGCCGCAGCCGCAGGTGGTCCCGATCTCGGCCGCGGCCGCCGCCGAGCGGCTGGGCCTGCTCGGCTGACCCGCCGCGGCTGAACGAGCGTCACACCGAGGTGTTGTCCCGGCGATCCGGGGTAACGCCTCGGTGTCGCTTTCGTTGATCCAGGCATGCCTGTCCCAAGCGTGCCGCTTCCTGACCCGGAGGTTTCGGCCCGGTTCACCGCGCTGTCCCAACGGGTGCGGATCCGGCACGAATTCCGGCCATAACCTGCAACACGGCGGATCGGAGGAGAGTGGGGTGTACCGCTCTGGAACCTCTCTTCGATACGCTGAGCCCTGGCGGCGTGGCACATGCCAAGAGCAGTTCGGCGACTGACCGGCTCTCAGTGGCTCGACACCCCCTCGCCCCCGCCGCCGAAACACCGCACCGCCGGCCCCCGACGACGGGCCTGCCCCAGTTCTCCAGGAGAGTCCACCGCATGGCCGGTCCCGCGTTCCGTGCCGCCGCCGTCCGGGTGCGGGTCCCCGCGACCAGCGCCAACCTGGGCCCCGGGTTCGACTCCTTCGGGCTCGCCCTGGGCCTCTACGACGACATCGTGGTCCGGGTCGCCGACTCCGGGCTCTCGGTCGACATCGCCGGCGAGGGCGCCGACACGGTGGCCCGGGACGAGCGCCACCTGGTGGTCCGCTCGATGCGGGCCGCCTTCGACCGGCTCGGCGGCCAGCCCCGCGGCCTCGAAGTGGTCTGCGCCAACCGGATACCGCACGGCCGCGGCCTGGGCTCCTCCTCGGCCGCGATCTGCGCCGGCATCGTCGCCGCCCGCGCCGTCACCATCGGCGGCCCGGCCGCGCTGGACGACACCGCGCTGCTGGCCCTCGCCTCCGAGCTGGAGGGCCACCCCGACAACGTCGCAGCCTGCCTGATGGGCGGTTTCACCATCGCCTGGACCGACGAGGAGTCGGCCAAGGCGGTCCGCCTGGACCCGTCCGACGGGGTGGTCCCGGTGGTCTTCGTGCCCGCCACCGAGGTGCTCACCGAGACCGCCCGCGGCCTGCTGCCGAAGACCGTGCCGCTGGCCGACGCGGCGGCCAACGCGGGCCGCTCCGCGCTGCTCGTGGAGGCGCTGACCAGGCGCCCCGAGCTGCTGCTCACCGCCACCGAGGACCGGCTGCACCAGGACTACCGGGCCTCCGCGATGCCCGACAGCGCCGCCCTGGTGGCCGCGCTGCGCTCCGAGGGCGTGCCCGCGGTGATCTCCGGCGCCGGTCCCACCGTGCTCGCCCTCACCGACGAGGCGGGCGCCGACAAGCTGTCGCAGTTCGCGGGCGAGCGGTTCGCCGCCCACCGGCTGCGGCTGGACCGTGACGGAGCGGGCGTCCGGCCGTTGGACGGTTGACCGTTCCCGACCGGATCCGACCGCGCAGCCGGTGCGGTCGGACGTCCGCACGGCCGTGCGCCCAATGCGCGGCCGGGCGGCGACGGACGGACACGATTGGCAAGCACGAGGCTGGGGAATGTGTGAGGGGGTCGGTAGTGTTAACCTCATGTCTGCATCAGGCGCCCCGCGGGGCCCGGTGCACCGCGTCCCCCTCCCCAGGACCCGATTCCACGGGCCCGAGGCACGTTCGGGGACCACGATTCTCCGGGAGCCCGCCCCAGCGCGTACGCAGCCTGCCTGCGCGACCTGGGCCGCGTCCCGAAGCCGCGCCGCATCCCGATCCGGACCCGCCGCAGTCGGCCCCGCGCCGACCGCACGGGATCACGGGGGAGCGGCACGCGACGGGGGCCCGGGTTTCGCAAGCAGCGCGGTCGGCATGAGATCGCCCGCCGTGCGTTCTTGAAGCTCCACGGTGCCCCGTGCACCGCACTTCGCACCTCTCCCGCCACCCGATGGCGGACCCACCGCATCGGACCTGCGCACCGCAGAGCGCAGGTCAGACAGCACAACCGGTCGCCGAGCCAGACAGGCCGACGTCCGCTCCAGGGAAGGACCCTTAGTGAGCGACACCACCGATCTGATGGGCGCGCGCCCGGACGCCGACGCGACGGACGCGCCCGCCGCCCCCGCGGCGCCGGCCAAGCGCCGCCGTACCGCTGCCGCAGGCCTTGACGGTCTGGTCCTGGCCGAGCTGCAGAAGCTCGCCTCGACGCTCGGCATCAGCGGGACCGGGCGGTTGCGCAAGAGCCAGCTGATCGAGGCGATCAAGGAGAAGAGCGGCGGCGACCCGCTGCTCGCCTCCGCCCCGGCCGCGACGGCGCCCGCCCGCGCCGCCGCCAAGGAGACCGCCCCGGCAGCCGAGAAGGCGCCGCGCCGGACCCGTGCCGCCGCGGCCGCCGCCGCCGAGCCCGCCGAGGCCCCGGCGCAGACCCAGATCGAGATCCCGGGCCAGGCCGCCCCCGAGGCCGCCGCCCCCGCCCGGGCCGAGCGCAGCCGCCGCCGCGCCACCTCCGCCGCCGGCGCCCCGACCGCGGTCGCGGCCGCCGCCGAGGCGCCCGCCGCCGCGGAGACCGCCGAGGCCCCGGCCGCCGAGCCGAAGGCCGACCGCGCCGCCGAGGGCCAGGCCCGCGACGACCAGCGCGAGGGCCGCCGCGACCGCCGTGACCGGCGCGACCGCGCGGAGCGCACCGAGACCGCCGAGGGCGACGGCGAGGGCCGCGAGTCCCGCCGCGAGCGCCGCAACCGCCGGGAGCGGACCGACCGTCCCGACCGCACCGAGCGGACCGAGCGCACCGAGCGCACCGACAACCGCCGCGGCGAGCAGGGCGCCCAGCAGCAGCCCGCCCAGCAGCCGGCCGCCCAGCCCGCCGCCGCCCAGCAGGGCGGCTACGACGACGACGAGTTCGGCGACGGCCGGCGCGGCCGCCGCGGCCGCTACCGCGACCGCAACCGCCGCGGCCGCCGCGACGGCTTCGAGGGCAGCGTGGCGGAGCCGCAGGTCGGCGACGACGACGTGCTGATCCCGGTCGCGGGCATCCTGGACATCCTGGACAACTACGCGTTCGTCCGGACCTCCGGCTACCTGCCCGGCCAGAACGACGTCTACGTCTCGCTCGCCCAGGTCCGCAAGAACGGCCTGCGCAAGGGCGACGCGATCACCGGCGCGGTGCGCCAGCCGCGTGACGGCGAGCGCCGCGAGAAGTTCAACGCCATGGTGCGGCTGGACTCGGTCAACGGCATGGACCCGGAGAGCGGCCGCAACCGCCCCGAGTTCGGCAAGCTGACCCCGCTCTACCCGCAGGAGCGGCTGCGCCTGGAGACCGACCCGGGCGTGCTGACCACCCGGATCATCGACCTGGTGTCGCCGATCGGCAAGGGCCAGCGCGGTCTGATCGTCGCCCCGCCGAAGACCGGCAAGACGATGATCATGCAGGCGATCGCCAACGCGATCACCCGCAACAACCCCGAGTGCCACCTGATGGTCGTCCTGGTCGACGAGCGTCCGGAAGAGGTCACCGACATGCAGCGGTCGGTCAAGGGCGAGGTCATCTCCTCGACCTTCGACCGCCCGGCCGAGGACCACACCACCGTCGCGGAGCTGGCGATCGAGCGGGCCAAGCGCCTGGTCGAGCTGGGCCACGACGTGGTGATCCTGCTGGACTCGATCACCCGCCTGGGCCGTGCCTACAACCTGGCCGCGCCCGCCTCCGGCCGCATCCTCTCCGGCGGTGTCGACTCGACCGCGCTCTACCCGCCGAAGAAGTTCTTCGGCGCCGCGCGCAACATCGAGAACGGCGGCTCGCTGACCATCCTCGCCACCGCCCTGGTGGAGACCGGCTCCCGGGCCGACGAGGTGGTCTTCGAGGAGTTCAAGGGCACCGGCAACATGGAGCTGCGCCTGGACCGCAAGCTGGCGGACAAGCGCATCTTCCCGGCCGTCGACGTGGACGCCTCCAGCACCCGCAAGGAGGAGATCCTGCTCGGCAGCGAGGAGCTGGCGATCACCTGGAAGCTGCGCCGGGTCCTGCACGCGCTCGACTCCCAGCAGGCGATCGAGCTGCTGCTGGACAAGATGAAGCAGACCAAGTCGAACGCCGAGTTCCTGATGCAGATCGCCAAGACCACGCCGGGCTCCGGCGACTGACCGGCCGTCGCACAGCGCGGGGCCGCGGCCCGTCCTCCCTCCGGAGGCGGGCCGCGGCCCCGCGGCGTTTCCGCTCCCGGTCTCCGTTACGCCAACCGGACATACGGTCGCATATCCTCAAAACATGCCCGAATCGCAGCAGGACGAGACCCAGGAGCCCGGCCGGCACCGCAAGGTGCGCAGCCCCCGGGCCAAGGCGCTGCGGATCGGCGCCTTCGCCCTGGCCGGCCTGGTGCTGGCCGGCGCGGGCACCGCGGGCTACCTGTACTGGCGGTTGAACGCCAACATCAAGAGCGTCGACATCGACGCGCAGCTCGGCACCGCCCGGCCCTCCGCGCCCACCGACGGCTCCTTCAACGTGCTGGTGCTCGGCTCCGACTCGCGCTCCGGCGCCAACAGCAGCCTGGCCGGCGGCGACACCGGCAACACCGCCCGCTCGGACACCGCGATGGTGGTGCACGTCGCCCAGGACCACCGGACCGCCACCGTGGTCTCCATCCCGCGCGACACCCTGGTGGCCCGCCCGGCCTGCACCGCCCCTGACGGCAGCACCGTGCCGGCCGCGAAGAGCGCGATGTACAACAGCGCCTTCGAGGTCGGCGGCGCGGCCTGCGCGGTGAAGACCACCGAGCAGCTGACCGGGATGCGGATGAACCACTACGTGGAGATCGACTTCGCCGGGTTCGCGGGCTTCGTCAACGCCATCGGCGGCGCCACCGTGACCACCTCGGTGAACATCCACGACAAGGACAGCGGGCTGAACCTGCCGGCCGGCACCAACCACCTCGACGGCAACCAGGCGCTGGCCTTCGTGCGCACCCGGCACGGCGTCGGCGACGGCAGCGACCTGGGCCGGATCGAGCTGCAGAAGCAGATGGTGAAGTCGCTCATCAACCAGGTCTCCTCGGTCGGGCTGTTCACCAACCCGGCCAGGCTCTACTCGGTGGCCTCCACCCTGACCAGCTCGCTCACCACCGACTCCGCGCTGGCCTCGGTCTCCGCGCTGACCGGGCTGGGCGAGGAGCTGAAGGGGATAGGGACCGACCAGCTGACCATGGTGACGCTGCCGGTGGCGGCCGCGCCCAGCGACCCGAACCGGGTGGTGCCCAAGGCCCCGGAGGCCGGGCAGCTCTGGGACGCGCTGCGGGCCGACCAGCCCGCCCCGGCGGCGGTCGTCGGCAGCCAGCCGGCCAACCCGGCCGCCCCGGCGGCCTCCGACGGAGCCTCCGCCGCCGCCTCGGCGCCGGCCTCGCCGGGCGCCGCCGGGAGCCGGTGACCGGTCCGGAATATCCGGCATGCCCGGCCGGTTTGGGAAGAAGCGGCCAGTGCTGGCAGACTGGTCCGTCGGTCCCGGTTCACGTGCGGTCCTCCCGACCGCCGACCCGGCGCCCTCCCGAACCTAGGAGATCCCTTGAAGAGCGACGTCCACCCCGAGTACGTGGTCACCCACGTCACCTGCACCTGTGGCGCCGAGTTCACCACTCGCTCCACCGAGACCTCCGGCGTGATCCGCGCCGAGGTGTGCTCGCAGTGCCACCCGTTCTACACCGGCAAGCAGAAGATCCTCGACACCGGTGGCCGCGTGGCCCGCTTCGAGGCCCGCTTCGGCAAGCAGCACAGCGCGACGAAGGCCTAGCGCTCCCGCGGCGCCGGTCCGCGGCGTCCCCGTCTGCACGGGGACGCCGCGGACCGGCGCCGTTCGCGTCTGTCCCCACCCCCGCTCTCCTATCCGGTCCCCCCGGGAAAGCAGGTCCACCGAGATGTTCGAGGCAGTCGAAGAGCTCCTCGTCGAGCACGCCGCCCTCGAAGAGCGGCTGGCCGACCCCGCCGTGCACGCGGACCAGGGCGTCGCCCGCACGCTGGCCAAGCGCTACGCGGAGCTGACCCCGATCTGCCGGGTCTACCGGGCCTGGCGGGAGGCCGGCGAGGACATCGAGGCGGCGCGCGAGCTGGCCGCCGAGGACTCGGACTTCATCGCCGAGGCGAAGGCCGCCGAGCGCCGCCAGGGCGAGCTGACCGAGGAGCTGCGGCTGCTGCTGGTGCCGCGCGACCCGAGCGACGACAAGGACGTCATCCTGGAGATCAAGGCGGGCGAGGGCGGCGAGGAGTCCGCGCTGTTCGCCGGCGACCTGCTCCGGATGTACCTGCGGTTCGCCGAGCGGGTGGGCTGGAAGACCGAGCTGATCGACTCCAACGAGTCCGACCTCGGCGGCTACAAGGACGTCTCGGTGGCGGTGAAGAGCCGCGGCGCGATCGAGCCCGGCCAGGGCGTCTGGGCCAAGCTGAAGTACGAGGGCGGCGTGCACCGGGTGCAGCGGGTGCCGGCCACCGAGTCGCAGGGCCGGATCCACACCTCGGCGGCGGGCGTGCTGGTCACCCCGGAGGCCGAGGAGGTCGAGGTCGAGGTCAACGCGAACGACCTGCGGATCGACGTCTACCGCTCCTCCGGGCCGGGCGGCCAGTCGGTCAACACCACCGACTCCGCGGTCCGGATCACCCACCTGCCGACCGGTATCGTGGCGTCCTGCCAGAACGAGAAGAGCCAGCTGCAGAACAAGGAGCAGGCGATGCGCATCCTGCGGTCGCGGCTGCTGGCCGCCGCGCAGGAGGCAGCCGAGCAGGAGGCCTCGGACGCCCGGCGCAGCCAGGTCCGCACCGTGGACCGCTCGGAGCGCATCCGGACCTACAACTACCCGGAGAACCGCATCTCGGACCACCGCACCGGGTTCAAGGCCTACAACCTGGACCAGGTGCTGGACGGCGAGCTGAACGCGGTCATCCAGTCGGCGGTGGACGCCGACGCGGAGGCCAAGCTGGCCGCCGCGCAGGAGAACTGAGACTGAGGGGTCGGGTCGGATGAACCTGCTGCTCGCCGAGGTGGCCCAGGCCACCCAGCGGTTGGCTGCGGCCGGAGTGCCGTCGCCGCGCTTCGACGCGGAGGAGCTGGCGGCGCACATCCACCACGTCAAGCGCAGCCAGCTGCACACCGTGCAGGACGCCGATTTCGACGCGCGGTACTGGGAGGCGGTCTCCCGCCGGGAGGCCCGCGAACCGCTGCAGCACATCACCGGTCGGGCGTTCTTCCGCTACCTGGAGCTGGAGGTCGGCCCCGGGGTCTTCGTGCCCCGGCCGGAGACCGAGACCGTGGTGGAGTGGGCGATAGAGGCGGTCCGCGAGATGGACGTGGCCGAGCCGCTGGTGGTGGACCTCTGCTCGGGCTCGGGCGCCATCGCGCTGGCCCTGGCCCAGGAGCTGCCGCGCTCCACCGTGCACGCCTTCGAGCTGGACGAGGGGGCGCTGCAGTACACCCGGCGCAACATCGCGGCCAGCTCCGACCGGGACCGGGTCACCCTGCACGCCGGCGACGCCACCCGGGCCTTCGCGGACGACCACTCCTGGGACGGCCGGTTCGACCTGGTGATCAGCAACCCGCCGTACATCCCGCTCACCGAGTGGGAGTACGTGGCGCCGGAGGCCCGCGACCACGACCCGCAGATGTCGCTCTTCTCCGGCGAGGACGGGCTGGACACCATCCGCGGCATCGAGCGGGTGGCCGCCCGGCTGCTGCGGCCCGGCGGCGCGGTGGTGATCGAGCACGCGGACACCCAGGGCGGGCAGGTGCCGTGGATCTTCAACGAGGAGGGCGGCTGGACGGACACGGCCGACCACCGGGACCTCAACGGGCGGCCGCGCTTCACGACGGCCCGCAAGACTTCGCTGTGACCGCCGTGACTGCTTCGAACGTCCTGATCCTGAGGAGAGTGCACCGATGAGCCGCCGCTACGACTGCTCCGACGCCGGCGACCGGGCGACCGGCCTGCGCGAGGCCGCTTCGGCGATCCGCCGCGGCGAGGTCGTGGTGCTCCCGACCGACACGGTCTACGGGATCGCCGCCGACGCCTTCAGCGCCGAGGCGGTGGCCGGGCTGTTCGCCGCCAAGGGCCGCGGCCGGCACATGCCCTCCCCGGTGCTGGTCGGCTCGCCGACCACGCTGCACGGCCTGGTCACCGACTTCTCCGAGAAGGCCTGGGAGCTGGTCGACGCCTTCTGGCCGGGCGGCCTGACCCTGGTGGCCCGCCACCAGCCCTCGCTGCGCTGGGACCTGGGCGAGACCCGGGGCACCGTCGCGGTCCGGATGCCGCTGCACCCGGTCGCCATCGAGCTGCTCAACACCACCGGCCCGCTGGCCGTCTCCAGCGCCAACAAGAGCGGCCAGCCGGCGCCGGCCGACTGCGAGGACGCCGAGTACCAGCTGGGCGACTCGGTGGCGATCTACCTGGACGGCGGCAAGACCGAGCACGGCCAGGCCTCCTCGATCGTCGACGTCACCGGCCGGACCCCGGTGCTGCTGCGCGCGGGTGCGGTCAGCCTGGAGCAGCTGAGGGAGGTCGTCCCCGACCTGGAGGCCGGCAGTTGAGGACCTCGCTCCGCCCCGGCCCGGCGCCGGCGCACCCGGCCGTGCGCCGGGCGCTGCCGCCGCGCCCGGCCGACAACTTCAAGATCCTCTTCGTCTGCACCGGGAACGTCTGCCGCTCGCCGATCGCCGAGCGGCTGACCCGGCACGAGCTGGACACCCGGCTCGACCTGCGGGCGGCCGGCCGGATCACGGTGGAGAGCGCCGGCACCTGGGGCCACGAGGGCGCCCCGATGGAGGCGCACGCCGCCACCGTGCTGGACGAGTACGGGGTGGACAGCGGCAACTTCGCCGGCCGGGAGCTGCTGGACGAGCACGTGGTGGAGGCCGACCTGGTGCTCACCGCCACCCTGGACCACCGGGCCCAGGTGATCTCCATGGGCCACGCCGCGGGCCTGCGCACCTTCACGCTGAAGGAGTTCACCCGGCTGGTGCGGCTGATAGACCCGGCCACCCTGCCGGCCGTCGGGCAGGGCGCGGAGGTGACCGAGCGGGCCCGGGCGCTGGTCCGGGCGGCCGCCGCGCTGCGCGGCTGGCGGCCCACCACGGATCCCGGCGGCGACGAGGTGAACGACCCCTACGGCTCGCCGATCGGCATGTTCCGGCACTGCGGCGAGGAGATATTCGACGCCCTCGACCCGGTGATGACCGCCCTGACGGGCGTACCCGGGCTCCGTCCCCAGGACAGCCACCCCGCACGGTCCTAGGCTGGGCTCCACCGCCGAGAAGCCCCGGAGTGCCGCCATGACCGTCACCGATGCCGCGCGGACCTCCTGGGAGCCCGGCCAGGCGCTGCGCACCGCCGATCCGGAGCTGGCCGACCTGCTCTCGGCGGAGGCCGAGCGCCGGGCCTCGGGACTGCAACTGCTGGCGGGGGAGAACCAGGCGACCGCGGCGGTGCTGGAGGCGCTGGCCGGACCGCTGGTCGACAAGTACGCCGAGGGCTACCCGGGCCACCGCCACCACACCGGCTGCGCCGTGGCCGACGCCACCGAACTGCTGGCCGTCTCCCGGGCCCGGGCGCTGTTCGGCGCCGCGCACGCCAATGTGCAGCCGCGCTCCGGCACCGCGGCGATGCTGGCCGCCTTCGCGGCGCTGCTGCGGCCCGGCGACACCGTGCTGGCGATGTCGCTGGAGCACGGCGGCCACCTCTCCTGCGGCTCCCGGGCCAACTTCTCCGGCCGCTGGTTCGACGTGATCGGCTACGGGGTGCGCGAGGAGGACGGCCGGATCGACCTCGACCAGGTCCGCGAACTCGCCCGGCGGCACCGGCCGAAGGCGATCGTGGCCGGCTCGATCTCCTACCCGCGGCACCCCGACTGGGCCGCGTTCCGGGCCATCGCCGACGAGGTGGACGCCTTTCTGGTCGCGACCGCCGCCCAGGTGACCGGTCTGGTCGCGGCCGGGCTGGCGCCCTCGCCGGTGCCGTACGCCGACGTGGTGGTCGGCGCCACCCACAAGCTGCTGCGGGGGCCGCGCGGCGGGCTGCTGCTCTGCACCGCGGAGCTGGCCGAGCGGGTGGACCGGGCGGTCTTCCCGTTCAGCCAGGGCGGCGCGGCGATGAACGAGGTGGCGGCCAAGGCCGTCGCCTTCGCGCAGGCGGCCGCGCCGGAGTTCGGCGCGTACATCCGGCGCGCGGTGGACGGCGCACGCGTCCTGGCCGAGCGGCTGGGGGAGTCCGGCGCCCGTCCGCTCACCGGCGGCACCGACACCCACCTGGTCACCGCCGACGTCGGACCGCTCGGCCTGACCGGTGCGCAGGCCGAGCGGCGGTGCGCCGCGGTCGGCCTGATGCTCGGCAAGTGCGCGCTGCCGTTCGACCCGGCGCCCACCGCGGAGACCTCCGGGATCCGGCTCGGCACCGGCACCGCGGCGGCGATCGGACTCGGTCCGACCGAGCTCGCCGAGGTCGGTTCGCTGATCGGTGCCCTGCTCAGCGGGGGTGAGCCCGGTCCGGTGGCGGCCCGGGTGCGGGAGCTGGCCAGGGGGCGGAGCGCGGAAGCCGTCCGCTAGGGCGAACCGCGATGCGCGTCCCGTGCGTCCGACTCAATAAGGTGGGGCCCGTGGCGACGCACCTCGAACCCCTTGCCCGTGCGGGCAGCACTGACCCCGCACGCCCCAGGACGCGCGCGCGGAAGGAGTACGGCGGTGCGTGAGTACCTGCTCGTCTTGTTCAGCACCGCCGCGGTCACCTACCTGCTGACCGGCCCGGTGCGGAAGTTCGCCATCAAGATCGGCGCCGCTCCGCCGATCCGGGCCCGCGACGTGCACCGCGAGCCGATCCCGCGCCTGGGCGGCATCGCGATGTTCGGCGGGCTCTGCGCGGGGCTCCTGGTCGCCTCCCAACTGCACAACCTGCGCGCGGTGTTCAGCGAGGGCTCGGCCTCGGACATCAAGGCGCTGCTGTCCGGCGTGGGCATCATGTGGGTGCTCGGCGTGCTGGACGACAAGTGGGGCGTGGACGCGCTGGTGAAGCTCGGCGGCCAGATGATCGCCGCCGGTGTGATGGTCTACCAGGGCATCACGGTGATCTCGCTGCCGGTGCCCGGCGTCGGCCCGGTGGCGCTCAGCCCCACCCTGGGCATGGTGATCACCGTCGCGCTGGTGGTGGTGATGGTCAACGCGGTGAACTTCATCGACGGCCTGGACGGCCTGGCCGGCGGCATGGTCTGCATCGCCGCGATCGCCTTCTTCCTCTACTCCTACCGGCTCTGGTACGTCTACCAGATCACCGACGCGGCGCCCTCGGTGCTGTTCAGCGCCCTGCTGATCGGCATGTGCCTGGGCTTCCTGCCGCACAACCTGCACCCGGCCCGGATCTTCATGGGCGACTCCGGCTCGATGATGCTGGGCCTGATGCTGGCCGTCTCCGCGGTCTCGATCACCGGCCGCGTCGACCCCGACCTGATCACCCAGCAGGCCGGTTCGCAGACCGCCACCACCCACATCCTGGTGCCGATCTACATCCCGCTGCTGCTGCCGCTGGCCGTGGTGGCGCTGCCGCTGGCGGACCTGGTGCTGGCCGTGGTCCGGCGCAGCTGGGCCGGCCGCTCGCCGTTCGCCGCGGACCGCGGGCACCTGCACCACCGGCTGATGGAGATCGGCCACTCGCACGGCCGGGCCGTGCTGATCATGTACTTCTGGGCGGCGCTGATCGCCTTCGGCACGGTGGCGATCTCGGTCACCAACACCGGCCGGACCGTGGTGCTGGCCTGCGCCGGGCTCTGCCTGATCGGCCTGGTGGTCCTGGTGCTGCCCTGGTACCGGCCGAAGGCGCCGGCCGCGGCGCAGGCGGTCATGCCGCCGCGCTACCGCAAGGGCCGCAAGGCGGCCCGCCCGGCCGCCGTCGAGGCGACCGCGAAGGCGGAGGCCGAGCCGGCCGCCGGGGTCGAGGTGCCGACCGTGCAGCTGCGCACCGGGTCGGGGTCGATGGCCGAGCTCTCCGCGCACGACCAGGAACTGCTGGGGCGGATGGGCACCGGGGCGCACGCGGTGGGTGAGCACCGGCGGAACTGACCCGCGGCCCGTGCCTCCGGAAGCACCTGACGGATCGTCAACTCGCCTGGGCCGATTGCGTCACCCGTACGGCGGCACGGTTGGGCCGTTGGTGTGACAGGTACCACACGTTCATGGTAAAGCTCTCATCAAATAGTTTGTGATACCGTTCACGAGTACCGAGAGAGCGCCGAAAGACCCAGTGGTGCAGGACTTCCGTCCCCCACCGGGTCGGACTCGTCGAGCCTGGCCCGTGCGAAGGCCGGTTCGCGGCCGACTCACCCGGTCCGGTGCCCCCGCACCGGTGCCCTACGCTCGTTCACCGTGCTCCCCCGTCCTCGACATGCCGCCGGAGATGCCGACATGCCGTCCCATGACGCCCGGACCATCCGTGGCGCCGCAATTCCCACCGCGGTCGCCGGAGTCCTCGCCGTCGCGATCTCCGCTGCGGTGGCGGGTGGCAAGGGTGCCGTCGGTGCCGCGTTCGCCACGGTGCTGGTGATGGTCTTCTTCGCCTCCGGCCAGGTCGCTCTCGACCGGCTGACCAGGAACAACCCGCAGCTGATGATGGCTGTCGCGCTGCTGGTGTACACGACCCAGATCCTGCTGGTCGGCATCGTGCTGGCGGTCTTCAAGGACACCACGCTCTTCGACACCAAGGTCTTCGCCTTCACCCTGCTGGGCTGCGTCTTCATCTGGATCGGCATGCAGGTGCGCACCCACCTGAAGACCAAGCAGTTCTACGTGGAGAACGACCAGAAGCCCGACGAACAGGCGAAGCCGGGGCGTCAACCGTGAGTCGCCCTGGCTGTCCCCCTCGCGAGGGGGGCGGTGTTTATGCGGTCCTGACAGGCTGCTATGGTCCGACGCAACAACGGAGTACGGGAAGCGGCCTGGTCCCACCGCCCGGTGAGCCCTCACCAAGCGGACGGATCGCCCCCCGGACCCGCGCAGTCTTGACAGATCCCGTGCCGTCGCGAAGTGGCGGTGCGCCGGGTCCACGAGAAACCCAACTAGTTCCAGTGCCGCTCCGTGGCTTCGCGCCGCGCCGACACACCGAGGTTGCCGTAACCATGCGTCACGACGAAGGAGTCCGTGGTGAGTGCTAGCCAGCTCACGCAGCTTGCCTCCGGGGGCTGCCACCTGTTCTCCGGCTGCGGCTTCCCGGCGCCGGGCCTGAACGAGTTCCAGTTCGACCCGATCTTCAAGATCGGGAGCTTCGGCTTCAACAAGCCCATGCTGCTCTCGTTCATCTGCGCGCTGCTGGTGATCGTCTTCTTCTGGACCGCCTTCGCCAAGCCGAAGGTCGTGCCCGGCAAGATGCAGCTGGTCGGCGAGATCGGCTACGACTTCGTCAAGCGGGCGATCGTCTTCGAGAACATCGGCAAAAAGGGCGAGAAGTACACGCCCATGATGGTCTCGCTGTTCTTCTTCATCTGGATCATGAACATGATGTCCGTGATCCCGCTCGCCCAGTACCCGGTGATGGCGACCATCGGCTGGCCGGCCGGCCTGGCGATCTGCTGCTGGATCACCTACATGACGCTGACCTTCAAGAAGCACGGCTTCGTCGGCGGCCTGAAGAACCTCTGCTGGCCGTCCGGTGTGCCCGGCTGGGTCATGTTCATCCTGGTGCCGATCGAGTTCTTCTCGAACATCTTCGTCCGGCCCTTCACGCTCGCGGTCCGTGCGTTCGCCAACATGTTCGCCGGCCACCTGCTGATCGTGATGTTCTCCGTCGCGACCTGGTACCTGCTGAGCCCGAGCATCGGCGCGCTGTACGGCACCACCTCCTTCGTGGTGACCCTGGGCCTGACCGCCTTCGAGCTCCTGGTGCAGTTCCTGCAGGCCTACATCTTCGTGACCCTGGCCAGCAGCTACATCGCCGGTGCGCTGGAAGAGTCGCACTGATCCCCGCAGCCCCGGCTGCTTTCCCCTGAACCCCCGGTGGCCAACCACCACCGGTATCTCTACCCCGCAAAGGACTAGCTGAGATGTCCGCTATCGCCACCGCCGCCGGTGTCTACGGTTCCGTCGCGTCCATCGGCTACGGCCTCGCCGCCATCGGCCCCGGCATCGGCGTCGGTCTGATCTTCGGCAACGGCGTGCAGGCCATGGCCCGCCAGCCCGAGGCCACCAACCTCATCCGCTCGAACATGTTCATCGGCTTCGCGCTGACCGAGGCGCTCGCCCTCATCGGCATCGTCATGCCGTTCGTGTTCGGCGCTGGCCCGAAGTAAGCCCGAAACACGTCGGTAGACCCATCAGACGGAAGGTCCAGATATGTCGCTCGCGATGCACCTGGCTTCTGAGGACTTCAATCCTCTGATCCCCAAGGGCCCTGAGCTCGTCATCGGCCTGATCTGCTTCTTCGTGGTCTTCGGTCTGCTCGGCAAGAAGCTCCTCCCCAGCATCGAGAAGACGCTGGCGGAGCGCCGAGACCTGATCGAGGGCGGCATCAACCGTGCCGAGACCGCGCAGGCCGAGGCTCAGGCCCTGCTGGAGCAGTACCGCGCCGAGCTCGCCGAGGCGCGTCACGAGGCGGCTCGGATCACCGAGCACGCGCGTGAGCAGGGCGCTGCCCTGATCGGTGAGATGCGCGAGGAGGGCCTGCGTCAGCGCGAGGCCATCGTTGCCGCCGGCCACGCCCAGATCGAGGCCGACAAGAAGCAGGCGACCCACGTCCTGCGCCAGGACGTGGGTTCGCTCGCTTCCCAGCTGGCCTCCCGCATCGTGGGCGAGTCCCTGGAGGACCACGCCCGGCAGAGCGGTGTGATCGACCGCTTCCTGGACGACCTGGAGGCCAAGGCCGCCGCGTCCACGGCGGCCGTCAAGTGATCGGCGCCAGCCGCGAGGCCCTGGCCGCCGGTCGCGAGAACCTCGACAGCCTGACCGACAACACCTCGGTGGACGCGGCCAAGCTGGCGGAGGAGCTCAGCGCTGTCACCGTGCTGCTGGACCGCGAGGTCTCGCTGCGCCGCACCCTGACCGACCCCTCGCGGTCCGGTGAGGACAAGGCCCGGCTGGTCGCCTCGCTGCTGTCCGGCCAGGTCAGCGGCGAGACCGTGGACCTGGTCTCCGGGCTGGTCCGCTCCCGCTGGTCGGGCGCGCGCGACCTGGTCGATGCCATCGAGCAGTTGTCCGGCTACGCCGAGGTGATCGCCGCCGACAAGGCCGGCCGCCTCGACGACCTGGAGGACGAGCTCTTCCGGTTCGGCCGGATCGTCGGCGGCTCGCACGAGCTGCGGGCCGCGCTGACCGAGCCGAAGGCCGTCGGCACCGCCAAGGCGGAGCTGGTCGCCAAG
The DNA here is from genome assembly GCF_042869935.1 of Kitasatospora sp. NPDC006697. Classification (NCBI taxonomy): domain Bacteria; kingdom Bacillati; phylum Actinomycetota; class Actinomycetes; order Kitasatosporales; family Streptomycetaceae; genus Kitasatospora; species Kitasatospora sp. NPDC006697. The sequence continues at coordinate 129,429 of NZ_JBIAGU010000004.1, read as the reverse complement.
CTGCTCGGCGGCCGCGCCCTGGCCGGCACCGTCCGTCTGGTCACCTCGCTGGTCACCGCCCCCCGCGGCCGTAGCCTGGAGCAGGGCCTGGAGTCCTACGCCCGGCTCGCCGCCGACCGCCGTGACCGCGTGGTCGCGCTGGTCACCACCGCGGTGCCGCTCAGCGACGGCCAGAAGCAGCGCCTCTCCGGCGCGCTGGCCAAGCTGTACGGCCGCGCGGTGCTCCTGAACATCGACGTCGACCCCGAGGTCGTCGGCGGTGTCCGGGTACTGATCGGTGACGAGATCATCGACGGCACCATGGCGAGCCGCCTCGAAGGCGCTCGCCAGGCCCTCGAAGGCTGAGCCACCCGCACAGCAACATCCGACCCTCGGTCGGGCGCCGGTCCCATTCCACGGGGCAGCCGGCAGCACATACGAACGGCCGGTCCAACAGCACCGGCCGAGGATCGAATACTTGCGGCCCTCCTTGGGCGGGCCGAGGATCGCAACCTAGGAGAGCAGGGAAGCCTGATGGCGGAGCTTACGATCCGGCCGGAGGAGATCCGGGACGCGCTGGCCGATTTCGTCCAGTCGTACCAGCCGGACGCCGCCTCGCGTGAAGAGGTCGGCACGGTCACTGACGCGGCGGACGGTATCGCCCATGTCGAGGGCCTGCCCTCGGTCATGGCGAACGAGCTGCTGAAGTTCGAGGACGGCACCCTCGGCCTCGCGCTGAACCTCGACACCCGCGAGATCGGTGTCGTCATCCTCGGTGAGTTCTCGGGCATCGAGGAGGGCCAGTCCGTGCAGCGCACGGGCGAGGTCCTCTCCGTCCCGGTCGGCGAGGGCTACCTCGGCCGCGTGGTGGACCCGCTGGGCAACCCGATCGACGGTCTGGGCGAGATCGCCTCCACCGGCCGTCGTGCCCTGGAGCTGCAGGCCCCCGGCGTCATGGTCCGCAAGTCGGTCCACGAGCCGATGCAGACCGGTATCAAGGCCATCGACGCGATGACCCCGATCGGCCGCGGCCAGCGCCAGCTGATCATCGGCGACCGCCAGACCGGCAAGACCGCGGTGGCTGTCGACACGATCATCAACCAGCGCGACAACTGGCGTTCCGGCGACCCGAAGAAGCAGGTCCGCTGCATCTACGTCGCCGTCGGCCAGAAGGGCTCGACCATCGCGTCGGTCCGCGGCGCCCTGGAGGAGGCCGGCGCGCTGGAGTACACCACCATCGTGGCTGCTCCCGCCTCCGACCCCGCGGGCTTCAAGTACCTCGCCCCGTACACCGGTTCGGCCATCGGCCAGGAGTGGATGTACGACGGCAAGCACGTCCTCATCATCTTCGACGACCTGTCGAAGCAGGCCGAGGCGTACCGCTCCGTGTCGCTGCTGCTGCGCCGTCCGCCGGGTCGCGAGGCCTACCCGGGCGACGTCTTCTACCTGCACTCCCGTCTGCTGGAGCGCTGCGCGAAGCTCTCCGACGAGCTGGGCGCGGGCTCGATGACCGGTCTGCCGATCATCGAGACCAAGGCCAACGACGTGTCGGCGTACATCCCGACCAACGTCATCTCGATCACCGACGGCCAGTGCTTCCTGGAGTCCGACCTGTTCAACGCCGGCATCCGCCCGGCCGTGAACGTCGGCATCTCGGTCTCCCGCGTCGGCGGCTCCGCCCAGATCAAGGCCATGAAGTCGGTCGCCGGCCGCCTGCGCCTGGACCTGGCCCAGTACCGCGAGCTGGAGGCGTTCGCCGCCTTCGGTTCCGACCTGGACGCGGCCTCCAAGGCCCAGCTGGAGCGCGGCGCCCGCATGGTCGAGCTGCTGAAGCAGGGTCAGTACCAGCCGTTCCCGGTGGAGGAGCAGGTCGTCTCCATCTGGGCCGGCACCACCGGCAAGCTGGACGACGTTCCGGTCGCCGACATCCGCCGCTTCGAGCGCGAGTTCCTGGACATGCTGCGGGTCGAGAAGAAGGACCTGCTCGCCGCGATCGTCGAGACCTCCAAGCTGGAGGACGGCACCATCGACGCGCTGACCGCCGCGATCGAGTCGTTCAAGCTGGGCTTCACCACGGCTGACGGCAAGCTGCTCTCCGAGCAGGCCTGAGTCCGGTAACGAGGGAAAGGACGTAACGACCCATGGGAGCACAGCTTCGGGTCTACAAGCGCCGGATCCGCTCTGTCACCGCGACGAAGAAGATCACCAAGGCGATGGAGATGATCTCCGCGTCGCGCATCGTCAAGGCGCAGCGCGCGGTGGCCGCCTCCACTCCGTACGCCGATGAGCTGACCCGGGCGGTGACGGCGGTGGCCACCCGGTCCAACGCCAAGCACCCGCTCACCACCGAGAACCCGCAGGCCAAGACGGCTGCCGTGCTGCTGGTGACGGCGGACCGCGGCCTGGCCGGCGGTTACTCGACCAACGCCATCAAGCAGGCGACCACGCTCAGCGCGCGGCTGCGGGCCGAGGGCAAGGACGTGGTCACCTACATCGTCGGCCGCAAGGGTGTCCAGTACTACGGCTTCCGCAACCTGCCGGTCGCGGCGTCGTGGACGGGGTTCTCGGACAAGCCGACGTACGGTGACGCAAAGGCCGTGGCGGCGGACCTCATCGAGGCGTTCACGGCGGAGACCGGCGGGGTGGACGAGCTCCACCTGGTCTCCACCAAGTTCGAGTCGATGCTGACCCAGACCGCCGTCGAGGCCCGGCTGCTGCCGCTGAAGCTGGACGAGGTCCAGCTCAGCGACAGCAAGGCGGCGACGGCGGAGATCTTCCCGCTCTACGACTTCGAGCCGTCGGCGGAGGGCGTCCTGGACGCGCTGCTGCCGCGGTACGTGGAGAGCCGGATCTACAACGCGCTGCTGCAGTCGGCCGCTTCGGAGCACGCCGCCCGGCGCCGTGCGATGAAGTCCGCGACCGACAACGCGCAGGAACTCATCAAGGCGCTCACGCGGCTTGCCAACTCGGCCCGACAGGCCGAGATCACCCAGGAAATCAGCGAGATCATCGGCGGCGCCAACGCACTCGCCGACGCTAACGCGGGGAGTGAATAAGACATGACCACCACTGTTGAGCCGACCACGGCGACGGGCCGCGTCGCGCGGGTCATCGGCCCGGTCGTCGACGTGGAGTTCCCCGTCGACGCGATTCCCAGCATGTACAACGCGCTGAAGCTCGAGGTCGAGGCGACCGACGGCAGCGGCAAGAAGACGCTGACCCTCGAGGTCGCCCAGCACCTCGGCGACGGCCTGGTCCGCGGCATCTCGATGCAGCAGACCGACGGCGTCGTGCGCGGCACCGTCGTCACCGACACGGGCCGCGCCATCGAGGTCCCGGTCGGCCAGATCACCAAGGGCAAGGTCTTCAACGCCCTCGGCGAGGTCCTGAACACGGACCGGGCGGAGTTCGAGGCCCAGGTCACGACCCGCTGGCCGATCCACCGCAAGGCCCCCGAGTTCAAGGACCTCGAGTCCAAGACCGAGATGTTCGAGACCGGCATCAAGGTCATCGACCTGCTCACCCCGTACGTGACCGGTGGCAAGATCGGTCTGTTCGGTGGTGCCGGCGTCGGCAAGACCGTCCTCATCCAGGAGATGATCTACCGCGTCGCCGAGAACTTCGGTGGTGTGTCGGTCTTCGCCGGTGTCGGCGAGCGCACCCGTGAGGGCAACGACCTCATCCACGAGATGGTCGACTCGGGCGTTCTGGACAAGACCGCGCTGGTCTTCGGCCAGATGGACGAGCCGCCGGGCACCCGCCTGCGCGTCGCCCTGTCCGCTCTGACGATGGCGGAGTACTTCCGCGACGTCGAGCAGCAGGACGTCCTGCTCTTCATCGACAACATCTTCCGGTTCACCCAGGCCGGTTCCGAGGTGTCGACCCTGCTCGGCCGGATGCCCTCCGCGGTGGGTTACCAGCCGAACCTGGCCGACGAGATGGGCCTCCTGCAGGAGCGCATCACCTCGACCCGCGGTCACTCGATCACCTCGATGCAGGCGATCTACGTCCCCGCGGACGACCTGACCGACCCGGCCCCGGCCACCACCTTCGCCCACCTGGACGCGACGACCGTGCTGTCGCGCCCGATCTCGGAGAAGGGCATCTACCCGGCCGTCGACCCGCTGGACTCGACGTCCCGCATCCTGGACCCGCGCTACATCGCGCAGGACCACTACGACACCGCGGTCCGGGTCAAGGGGATCCTGCAGAAGTACAAGGACCTCCAGGACATCATCGCGATCCTCGGTATCGACGAGCTCTCCGAGGACGACAAGATCACCGTCCACCGGGCCCGCCGCATCGAGCGCTTCCTCTCGCAGAACACCTACGTGGCGAAGCAGTTCACCGGCGTCGACGGTTCGACCGTGCCGCTGAGCGAGACGATCGAGGCCTTCAACCGCATCGCGGACGGCAAGTACGACTCCGTCCCGGAGCAGGCCTTCTTCATGTGCGGTGGCATCGAGGACCTCGAGAAGAACGCTGCCGAGCTGGCCAAGAAGTAAGCACCGGCTGATCGCCCAGTGACCATGAGGGGTGGTCCCCGCACCTTGGGGACCACCCCTCGCGGCACGGTGGCTGTGATTCCGGTCATCTGTGCGCCGCGCGTTTCCGCCCGGCGGCACGAGCCCGTTATTCTTACCGAAACTCCCGAGTAATCGGGCGTTGCAAGAGCCTAGGAGCCCACGTTGGCTGAGCTGCACGTCGAGCTGGTCGCAGCCGACCGCAAGGTGTGGTCCGGTGCGGCCACCCTCGTTGTCGCCCGCACGGCTTCCGGTGACACCGGCATCATGCCGAACCACACTCCGGTGCTGAGCGTGCTGGAGTCCGGTCCGGTCACCATCCGCACGACCGATGGCGGCACCGTCATCGCCGCCGTGCACGGTGGCTTCATCTCGTTCGCCGACAACAAGCTGTCGCTGCTGGCGGAGATCGCCGAGCTGGCGGACGAGATCGACGTCACCCGCGCGGAGCGCGCGCTGGAGGTCGCCAAGGCCGACAGCGACGCACACGCCGAACGGCGCGCCGAGGTCCGCCTCGTCGCCGCGGGCCGCCGCAAGGCTGCCTGACACTGAGCTTGACCGACGGTCCCGGGGACGCGAGAGCGTGGCCCCGGGACTGTCGTATCGGTTGGAGAGCCAACCGGGAGGCCCGACGGGCCGCCCGGCAACGGGGAGATGCGGGGCCGCCGGCGCGCGGACCGGCGTCGGCGAGTGAGCGAGGAGGTCGGTGAGCGTGGTCCTCGCCCTTGTGGTGTGCACGGCGGTGGTCGCTCTCGGGGTGGCGGGACTCCTCGCCTTCGCGGTACGGCGGCGGTTGATCCAGCGGGTCGGCGGCACCTTCGACTGCAGCTACCGGCTCAAAATGCCCGCCGACGCCTCCACCACCCCCGATCTCGACGAGAACGGCCAACCCACCTCCGCCCCGGTCCCCGCGACCGACGGCAAGGGGTGGGTTTTCGGTATCGGCCGCTACAGCGGCGACCACATCGAGTGGTTCCGGGTCTTCTCCTACGCCCCCCGCCCGCGCCGGGTCCTGCCGCGCCGCGAGATCGAGGTCCTGGGCCGCCGCTACCCGGAGGGCCAGGAGGAGCTCGCCCTGCTCTCCGGCTCCGTCGTCCTGCGCTGCCTGCTGGACGGCGCCCCGCTGGAGCTGGCGATGAGCGAGGACGCGCTGACGGGGTTCCTGGCCTGGCTGGAGGCGGCGCCGCCGGGACAGCGGGTCAACGTCGCGTGAGGGGTGGTCGCTCGATCGAGCGGCCACTTTTGGTTCGGGCGCCGGGCGGGCGGGTCGTTGTCGAGGATGGGGGGACCGCCCAGACTGTACGGAGGAGGTGTTCCGGATGAGCGCGACGGCCATTGAACTCGGTGACGGCTTGGACCCCGATGAGGCCCTGTGGCAGACGTGGCTGGCCATGGAACTCCCCGAAGGTCTTCGTGCCGAGATCATCGAGGGGTTCATCGAAGTGTCACCGACCGGAGGGGGCTACCACTCACTCGCTGCGAACCGTCTGCGCCGAAGGCTGGACTCCTTCCTGAGTGGGACTCAGTACGCCGCTCACCAGGACACGAACGTGATCTTCCGGCACAACGTGCTGATCCCAGATGTCCTGGTCACCTTGGAGGACCTGGTCGAGGTGTTCGACCCGGCGAACCTCGGTGCGATGGCGGAGCACGTCACCCTGGTGGTGGAAGTGGTTTCGCCCGGGCACGGTTCACGTGAGCGGGACTGGGGGCGCAAGCAGCGGGCCTACGCGAGGGCGGCCATCCCGGTCTACGTGATCGTCGATGATCACGACGGTTCCGGCCATGTGACGGTCCACTCGCAGCCCAACCCGGCCAAGGGGCTCTACGAGGCATCCGCCCGCGTCCCCTACGGCACCCCCGTCGCCATCCCCGAGGGCCCCGCCAAGGGCTTCGTGATCGACACCACAATCACCGGCGAGCCGCGCCCCGCTGAGTAGTCTTCAGGCCATGGTCAATCTGACGCGCATCTACACCCGTACCGGCGATGACGGCACCACCGCCCTCGGCGACATGAGCCGGACCACCAAGACCGATCCGCGGCTGATCGCATACGCGGACGCCAACGAGGCGAACGCGGCGATCGGGGTGGCGATCGCGGCCGGGGGGCTGGCGGAGGACCTGGTGGGGGTGCTGACCCGGATCCAGAACGACCTGTTCGACGTGGGGGCGGACCTGGCGACGCCGGTGGTGGAGGACCCCCAGTACCCGCCGCTGCGGGTGGAGCAGGGGTACGTGGACTGGCTGGAGGGGCGCTGCGACGCCTACCTGGAGCAGGTGGAGAAGCTGCGCAGCTTCATCCTGCCCGGCGGGACCCCGGGGGCCGCGTACCTGCACCTGGCGTGCACGGTGGTGCGGCGGGCCGAGCGGGCGACCTGGGCGGCGATCGCGGAGCACGGGGAGAGCGTCAACCCGCTGACCGCGAAGTACCTGAACCGGCTCTCCGACCTGCTCTTCATCCTGGCCCGGGTGGCGAACAAGGAGAACGGCGACGTGCTCTGGGTGCCCGGCGAGAACCGCTGACCCGGGCGCAGATCACACCCGGGAGTCGTTTCATCACCCGCGCCAGGGCACTACCGTACGAGCCGTGAGCGGCGCTGCTCCCGGGGGAGATCCCCGCCGTCGGGGCGCGCCCCGACGGACTTCGGGAGAGACAGCCATGAGCAACGTTTCGGAGCAGCGGATCGCCGTGATCGGCGCGGGCCTGATGGGCGCGGGCATCGCCCAGGTGTCCGCGCAGGCCGGGCACCCGGTGGTGCTGCGGGACGTCACCGAGCAGGCGCTGCGGCGCGGGCTGGACGGCATCGAGGCCTCCTACGCGAAGTTCGTCGCCAAGGGCCGGATGACGGCCGAGGAGGCCGGCGACGCGCTGGCCCGGATCACCACCACCACCGACCTGGGCGCGGCCGCCGAGGCCGACCTCGTGATCGAGGCGGTGTTCGAGAAGCTCGAGGTCAAGGAGGGCGTCTTCCGCGAGCTGGACAAGATCGCCAAGGACGGCGCGGTGCTCGGCAGCAACACCTCGGCGATCCCGATCACCCGGATCGCGGCGGTCACCGAGCGCCCGGAGTCCGTGGTCGGCGTGCACTTCTTCTCGCCGGTGCCGCTGATGCGCCTGGTCGAGCTGGTCCGCGGCTACAAGACCAGCGACGCCACGCTGGCCACCGCCCGGGCCTACGCCGAGGGCGTCGGCAAGGAGGTCGTGGTGGTCAACCGCGACGTGGCCGGCTTCATCACCACCCGGCTGATCACCGCCCTGGTGGTGGAGGCCGCCAAGCTCTACGAGTCCGGCGTGGCCACCGCCGAGGACATCGACACCGCCTGCCGGCTGGGCTTCGGCCACCCGATGGGCCCGCTGCAGACCGCCGACCTCACCGGCGTCGACATCCTGCTGCACGCGGCCCGCAACATCTACGCCGAGACCCAGGACGAGAAGTTCGCCGCCCCGGAGATCATGGCCCGGATGGTGACCGCCGGCGACCTCGGCCGCAAGACCGGCCAGGGCTTCTACGGCTACCAGGGCTGAGGCCGCCCGCGGACCCGTGAGTTTGCTCACCCGGGGTGGCTCGGATGGGTGATTTGCACCGCAATCGAGCGTGAGTGCCAGGTAGTTCTGCGTATATTCCCTCGGACGAGTGAAGTTGCTTCAGACCGGGGGCCGAAGCAGCAACCTGGGCCGCTGGTCCGGCGTCAGATGGTTCAGACAGCATCCGCCCGGCGTCCGACGGCCCGTCAGGGGCCCGTCGGGCGCGGGCCCGGATCCGAGCTCCGGCATCGAAGGAGGACAGCGTGCGCATCGTGGAGTACCCGGGAGCCGGCGGCCAGGCTGTCCTCGCGCTGGACGGCGCGCTGGACGTGCGCAGCGCCGCCGATGCCCGGGCCACCCTGCACCGGGCGGTGGACGGCGGCAGCGGCGACCTGGTGCTGGACCTGGCCGCGCTGCGCGCCTGGGACGCCACCGGGCTGGGCGTGATCATGGGCACCCACCGCCGGGCCGGGCGGCTGGGCCGCCGGCTGGTGCTGCGGGCGGTGCCCGCACAGCTGCAGCGGCTGCTGGTGGCCACCCGGCTGCACCGCATCCTCGCGGTGGAGGGCGCCGAGCCCGATCTGCTCGGTGCCACCCTGCCGGGGCTGGCCGGGATCCCCGGCGCGGCCCCGTTCTCCTCGCTCTCGACGCCGAGCTGAAGCCGCTCCGCGAGGTGACCGCGGCGGTGCGCTGAGTGCCGGAGGGCGTCACTGGGGGGACCTCTGCTGCACACGGTCACCCGGATGTGCGAGAGTCTGCGCTCGACAGGACTGTCGATTCCCCCGCGAGCCGGTGACGGCGGTGCCCCGCGGGGCGGCGGCCGGTCGCCCGTCGGACGTGCCGAGGCGTCCGTACGGCTCGGTCCCTCAAACGGCCGGCGGCAGCTCGCCGTCCGGCGGGAGCACAGGCGGAGCGCATCGTGGCACAGCCATCCGGTGAATTCGGGCAGGAGAACCTGCGCGTGCGGTCGGGCGATCTGGTCGCCGGGCAGTACCTGGTGAGCGTGGCGGGTGTGGACGGTTCCGACGTCCAGCCGTGCCCGCCGTCCCGCCGGCCCGTCCCGGTCCGGCGCCCGGCCGGCTCCGCACCCCGGCCGACCGGCGGCCCCGGTCCGCACCCCGCGGTCGGCCCGGTGGCGCTCGGCAGCGGTCCGGCCGACCTGCCGCTGTTGGAGCGCGAGGCCGAGGTGGCCCACCTGCTCGGCATGCTGGCCGAGGGGCGTTCGATCCGGCTGCTGGGCGAGCCCGGCTCGGGCCGCAGCGCGCTGCTCGCCGCGGTCGCCGAGGGCGCGGGCGGACTCGCCCCGCACGGCGTGGTGCGCCTGTGCGGGCACCGGCGGACCGCCGACGACCTGCTGCAGGATCTCTTCAGCGCCGCCTACGACACCGACGGCTACCGCCCCGACCGCGCCCGGCTGGCCGAACTGCTCTCCGGGGTGGGCGCGGTGGTGGTGATCGACGAGGTGGCGCCGGACGGTGCCGAGTTGGAGGAGCTGCTGGCGGCCGCGCCGGAGTGCGCCTTCCTGCTCACCGTCGCACCCGGCTCGGGCGGCGCGCTCCCGGTCGGCTCCCGGCTGGAGGACCACGCACTCTCCGGCCTCTCCAAGGCCGCCTGCCTGACCCTGGTCGCCCGGCTGGCCGGGCGGGCCCTGGACGACACCGAGCGGGCCTGGGTGGTGGACCTCTGGTTCGAGTCCCAGGGCCTGCCGCTGCGCTTCGTGCAGGCGGCCGCGCTGCTGCGCCGCCGGGACGCCGAGGTGGACGCGCTGATGGCCGCGGAGGAGGACAGCGGCTCGGTCTTCGGCCGGGTCGAGCGGTCGCAGGAGTACGGCGACCCGGCGGTGCGCGAGGGCGAGCTGCGGCTCTCCGTGCCGCTGCCCTCGGTGGCCGAGGCGGCCGCCCCGGCGGTGCGGCTGGCCGACGGGCTGAGCGAGGAGGCGCGGCTGGTGCTGCGGCTGGCGGTGGCACTCGGCGGCGAGTTCCCGACCGCGCCGCACCTGCCCGCCCTGATCGGCGTGGACCGCGGCGAGAGCGCCCTGCGCGAACTCACCGACTGCGGGCTGGCCGAGCCGCTGGGCGGCCACCACCGGCTCACCGTCGGGGTGCTGGGGGACCTGGCGCCGCACTGGGGGACCGACCCGGAGGTGACCGAGGGAGCGGCCGAGCACTTCGCCTGGTGGGTCGGCCACGGCTCGGTGAGCACCCCGCAGATCGCGGCCGAGGCCGAGGTGGTGCTCGGCGCGCTGCACGCCGACCGGGTGGCCGGGCGCGAGCCCGCGGTGCTCAGCCTGGCCCGGGCGGCGGCGCCGGCGCTGGCGCTCACGCTGCGCTGGGGGGCCTGGCGGCAGGTGCTGGAGCTGGGCCTGGCGGTGGCCCGGCAGACCGGGGCGGAGCGCGAGGAGGCGGCCTTCCTGCACGAGCTGGGGGTGCACTGGCTCTGCCTGGGCGACGGGGAGCAGGCCAGGCCGGCGCTGGAGGCGGCCGCACGGCTGCGCGCGGCGGCCGGCGACTCGCGGGGCGCGCTCGCCTCGCGGCGGCTGCTGACGCTGGTTCAGCGGGCCGTGACGGCGCCGGTGGCGGCTGAGGCGGTGACCCAGGTGATCCGCCGGCCGGTGATCCGGGCACTGGCCGAGCGGCCCTGGCGGTCGGCGGCGGCGCTGCGCGGCTGGTCGCGGCGGAACGTGCTGCTGGCGGCGGGCGGGCTGGTGGCGCTGGCGGCGGTCGGCACGGCGGTCGGGGTGATGGGCGGTTCCCCGGGCGGTGGGGGCGGCACCGGGCCATCCTCGGGTGGTGCCGGCGGCGACAGCGCGACCAGCGGGACGGTGCTGACGGGGGCGAGTGCGCCGACGGGTCCGACGGGCTCGGCGAGCGCGACTGAGAGTGCGTCAACCACGGCCGGTGCCTCGGCCCCGGCCCCGGCCTCGGATTCGGCGTCGGCGAGCGCCTCGGCGTCGGTGTCGGCATCGCCGGGCGCCACGGCCACCCGGACCCGGTCGGCGAGCCCCAGCGCGAGCGCGAGCGCGACGCCGAGCAAGCCGGGGAGCACGCCCACCCCGCCCGCGCCGCCGGCGCCCGGGCCGACGCCGCCGGCGCCCGCTCCGAGCACCAGCTCGTACACGCCGCCGTCGTCGTCGGCCGCTCCGACCCCGCCGGCCTCGAGCTCGACACCGCCCAGCGTCCCGCCGCCCTCGTCGCCCGCCTCCCAGAGTGCGAGCACGAGCGCGACGGCCACCTCGACCGCCACGGCGCCCAGCAGCGCGGTGACGACACCGCAGTGAGCGCCACGGGCGCCGGGGTGTCCCGGCGCCCGACGGTGCGTCAGAAGAGCTTCAGCTTGTCGTCGTCGATCCCGCGCAGCCCGTCGTAGTCCAGCACCACGCAGTCGATGCCGCGGTCGGTGGCGAGGACGCGGGCCTGCGGCTTGATCTCCTGGGCGGCGAAGACGCCCTTGACCGGGGCCAGCAGCGGGTCGCGGTTGAGGAGTTCGAGGTAGCGGGTGAGCTGCTCGACGCCGTCGATCTCGCCGCGGCGCTTGATCTCCACGGCGACCGTGCCGCCGTCGGAGTCGCGGCAGAGGATGTCCACCGGGCCGATCGCCGTCGGGTACTCGCGGCGGACCAGCGCCCAGCCGGCGCCCAGCACCTCCATCCGGTCGGCCAGCAGCTCCTGGAGGTGCGCCTCGACGCCGTCCTTGATCAGGCCGGGGTCCACGCCGAGCTCGTGCGAGGAGTCGTGCTGGACCTCCTCCAGGGTGATGATCAGCTTCTCGCCGGCCTTGTTCTCCACCGTCCACACCCCGTCGGCCTCCTTGAGGGTGCACGGCGGCGACATCCAGTTGAGCGGCTTGTAGGCGCGGTCGTCGGCGTGGATGCTGACGCTCCCGTCGGCCTTGACCAGGATCAGCCGGGTGGCGGAGGGCAGGTGGGCGGAGAGCCGGCCGGCGTAGTCGACCGAGCAGCGGGCGATGACAAGACGCATGGCCGTAAGCCTAGGCGGTTCTCGCGGACCGCTTGACCCGATCACGAGAAGTGACGAGGGTGGGACTGAGCGTTCGTCAAGACGCCCGGCGACCGTTCGACCGCAGAGGTGATGCCCGGTCCCCGGCCGGGGGCCGGCCTTTACGCGCGGTCGGCCCGGCGATCGATGCAGAGCCAAATGAAGCCAGTCGATCCGAAGGGTGTACCAGGGAGTAGAAGGGGGCGAACCATGGGAACCCGCTAGTCCGTGGCGACGGAAGTCTGGCGTCTGCGCGCACGGACCGCTACGTTGGGTGACGCCTTCGGACGCCCGCGTAGCCAACGGGGATGGAGTGGAGAGATGAACCGCTGGACTGGATCCGGCCATACTGCCCGCGGCAGCGGCGTTTTCGACGGGAATCGTGGCATTCGCCAGATTTGCCGGGGCCGGACTGCCACCCTGGACTGAGTCGCGTCCGAGGCCGGCCGGATCCCGCGGGACCAGGGTCGGCCTCCCTCGGCGCACCCATCGACCTCGCACCACCAGCACCACTGGCAGCACTAGCGCCACCGGCAGCACCAGAACCACCCGCACCACACGCACGACCGATCCCACCGAACGAGGCACGACCACCGGCGCGAGGTGTGCCGGTGGACCGCGAGAGGAGAACCCATGTCGCTCGACGTCTCACCGGCCCTTCTGGAGAAGGCCGAGCGAGGCGAGGTCGACGAGCGGGAGTTCGTCGACTGCGTCCGCACGTCCCTGCCCTATGCCTGGGACCTGATCAGCTCGCTCGTCGCCCAGATGGAGGTCGACGGCACCGGCTTCGCGGACAACCAGGTCCCCCCGCCCAGTGAGCAGGACCGTGGCCAGCTGCTCCGCGCGATGGCGAGCGACGCCATCCGGGGCGCCCTGCAGCGGCACTTCGGGGTCCGGCTGGCCTTCCAGAACTGCCACCGGGTGGCCGTCTTCGGCCCCGAGCCGGACGCGGTGGAGCGGCACGCCCGCTTCACCTCGGTCCGGGCCCAGCTGCTCAACCAGTCCCCGCTGCTGCGCGACTGCTGAGCCGGGCGGGCGGGTCGGCCGACCCGGACCGGTCCGCCCGACGGTCCGTCAGGACAGCTGCGGCAGCACCTCCGCGCCCAGCCGCTCGATGTTGTGCAGGGTGGCCTGCTGCTCGCCGGACCCCTCGGCGAGCAGCGCGAACCGGCGGATGCCGGTGCGCTCGGCGGTGGCCAGCAGCCGGTCGGCGCACTGCCGGGGGGTGCCGACCGCGTGCAGGTCACAGAGCAGCTCGGTGTAGGCGTGCGGGTCGCGCATCCGGCGCTCCCGCCCGTCCACCGTGCGGTGCGCGCCGAGCCCGTACTCGAACCAGCCGGGCATCGCGCGCAGCAGGGTCTCCCGGGCGGCCGGGGTCCGGTCGTCGACCTGGGCCACCCCGGCGGCGACGTGCTCGCGCTGCACCCGGGCCAGCTGCGCCTCCGAGCGGCCGGCGGCCCGCCAGGCCGTCCGGTAGGCGGCCAGCATGTCCAGCTTGTCCTCGTCGCCGGAGTGCATGCCGAGCAGCATCGGCAGCCCGCGCTCGGCGGCCAGCCGGACGCCGTTCGGCGAGGTGCAGGCGACCACCACCGGCGGTCCGGCCGGTCCCGGCTCGCTGCCGTCGGGGCCGGCCGGACCGCCGGTGGTGGTGCGCTGCCGGGGGAACCGCAGTGCCGGCTCGCCGGCCAGGCCGAGCCAGTCGGCCAGCTCGTTGCCGCGCAGCCGGGCCGGCTCGGCTGCCCGCGGCACCACGGTGACCTCGGGGAAGCTGAACTGCGGTCCCTCGGCCCGGATCCGGGAGCCGCGCAGGAAGGCGAGCAGCAGGTCCAGCCGCTCGGCGAAGCCCTCCTCGTAGGCGGCCACGCCGGTGCCGAAGACGGTCAGGTCGATCCACGGCCCGCCGCGCCCGACCCCGAGCGTGAACCGCCCGCCGGAGGTCAGGTGGAGCAGCGCGGCCTGCTCGCCGAGCGCCACCGGGTGGGTGGTGGAGAGCACGCTGACCGCCGTGCCCAGCTGGATCCGCCGGGTCCGGCCGAGCAGCAGCGCGGCCAGGGTGGCGGCGTTCGGGCAGACGCCGTACGGCACGAAGTGGTGCTCGGCCAGCCAGACCGCGTCCAGCCCGGCCCGCTCGGCGGCCATCGTGGCCGCCACCGTGCGGTCCAGCGCCTGGGCGTGGCTCTGGCCCGGGAACTGGGCGGAGAGCAGGAAGGCACCGACCCGCAGCGAGTCCCGGGCGGCGGGCTGCCCCCCGGGCTCGGCGGCCGGGGCCGGCGGGAGTTCGCCGGCCGGGCGGGCGGCGTCCGGGAGGTCGGGGAGCCCGGCGCCCGGTCGCGGGAGTGCCGTGGGGATGTCGGCGCGGATCTGGGTCACGGATAGCCCTCCTCGGGGTGCGCGCAGGCCGTGCGCCCCGCTCTTCCCCTTGTGAGTAACCCATGTCATGTGCCATTGGCACCGGGAACGGCCGTTTTCCCCGGGGAAGGGGTGGATTCCCCGGAAAAGCCGGTGGGGCGGATGTGATCCGTGATAGTGCCCGCGACGGGCGCGGCCGGCACCGCCGGTGGCCGGGCGGTCGCGCTGGGTGGCCCCGTACCCTGGAACCACTGCAAGGCCGTGCCCCCCTGAGAGGTGAACAGGTGTCTCCCCGCCGCAACCGGACCGGTGGCTTCGACGACAGCCGGAGCGAGACTCCCACGCCCCTGGGCAGTTCGCTGCGCCGGGTCGAGCACTACGGGGGCGAGGACTGGATCGTGCAGACGGTGGCCGGCTCGTCCGGCCGGTTCTACCGCTGCCCGGGCTGCGACCAGGAGATCCCGCCGGGGGTGGGCCACGTGGTGGCCTGGCCGGACCGCGGCGCGGGGGTGGACGACCGGCGGCACTGGCACCGGGCCTGCTGGGGCGCACGCGAGCGGCGCACCACGGACGTCCAGCGCGGCCGTGGTGCGCCGAGGTACTGAGCCGGCGTCAGCGGGTGCTCAGGCGTCCCGCCGCTTGAGCACCAGCGCCCCGCCGGCCAGCGCGGCCAGCGTCCAGGCGGCGCAGATGCCGAAGCCGGCCCACCAGCCGTAGGGCACGCTGGGCTCCGGGAAGACGGTGAGCATCTGCCGCCCGGCGAAGTCCGGGAAGTAGTGCGCCACGTTCTTCACCTTGGGCACCGCCGAGAGGATCGGCGAGAGCAGGAAGAAGAACGGCACCAGCACGCCCAGCGCGAGCGTCTGGTTGTGCAGCATCGCGGTGACGCCCGCCGAGAAGAGGCAGATCAGGGTCAGGTAGACGGCGGCGCCCAGCACCGCGCGCAGCACGTGCTCGGAGCCCAGCGTGGTGTGGTGGCCGCCGAGCAGCGCCTGGCCGAGGAAGAAGGTGACGAAGGCCGTCACCAGCGAGACCAGCAGCGAGAGCGCCCCGATCACCACGGCCTTGGCGGTGAGCAGGGTGCCGCGCTGCGGCACGGCGGCCAGCGAGACCCGGATCATGCCGCTGCTGTACTCGTTGCCGACCGCCAGCACGCCGAAGACGATCATCGCGATCTCGCCGAGCATGATCCCGGAGAAGCTGGTCGCGGTGGCGTCGAACGGGGTGGTGGCGCCCTTGCGGAAGTCCTCGAAGTTGTTCTTGGTGAGCAGCGAGAGCAGGGCGCCCAGCGCGGCCGTCACCAGGAAGGAGAGCAGCAGGGTCCACACCGTGGACCGGACGCTGCGGATCTTGGTCCACTCGGACCGCAGGATCGCGGGGAAGGTCCCCATCTCAGTTCGCGCCCTTCTGCTCGCCCTGCCAGCCGGCGCCCCAAGCGCCCGGGGCGCCCGCCGCGTCGCGGGTCCCGTTCTCCTGCGATCCGGCGTGGTACTCCACGGCGTCCGCGGTCATCCGCATGAAGGCCTCCTCCAGCGAGGCGCGCTGCGGGCTCAGCTCGTGCAGGGTGATGCCGTGGCCGGCGGCCAGCTCGCCGAGCACCGCCGGGTCGCCGCCGGGCACCTCGTAGGAGCCCTCGGGGCCGGGCTCGACGGCGATGGACCGCCTCGCGAGCGCGTCCAGCAGCTGCTCGGGGTGCGGGGTGCGCAGCCGGACCGAGGAGCGGGAGTTGCGGGCGATGAACTCGGCCATCGGCAGGTCGGCCAGCAGCCGGCCGCGGCCGATCACCACCAGGTGGTCGGCGGTCAGCGCCATCTCGCTCATCAGGTGGGAGGAGACGAAGACCGTGCGGCCCTCGGCGGCCAGCCGCTTCATCAGGTTGCGGATCCAGAGGATGCCCTCGGGGTCGAGCCCGTTGACCGGCTCGTCGAACATCAGGATCTCCGGGTCGCCGAGCAGTGCGGAGGCGATGCCGAGCCGCTGGCGCATGCCGAGGGAGAAGCCGCGGGCCCGCTTGCCGGCCACCTCGGTGAGGCCGACCAGGGCCAGCACCTCGTCGACCCGGCGGTCCGGGACGCGGTTGCTCTGGGCCAGCCAGAGCAGGTGGTGGTAGGCGGTCCGGCCGGGGTGCACGGCGGAGGCCTCCAGCAGGGCGCCGATGTACTTCAGCGGCTCGTTGAGGTGGCCGTAGCCCTTGCCGTCGATGGTGACCCGGCCGCTGCTGGGCCGGTCCAGGTCGAGGATCAGCCGCATGGTGGTGGACTTGCCGGCGCCGTTGGGGCCGAGGAAGCCGGTGATCACGCCCGGGCGCACCTGGAAGTTCAGTCCGTCCACCGCGATCTTGTCGCCGTAACGTTTCGTCAGGTCGTGCAGCTCGATCATGTGCTCTCCCTCATGTGGGATCACAGTATGACAATTCGGACTCAAAGGCCCGTGAGGCTCGGGCGTGTCGGAGCGCCCGGCGGCCTACGGTGGCCGCATGACGCTCCCCAGTGCGCCGGGTGCCCACGAGAACGGCACCGGCACCCCGCTCGTCCTGCTCCACGCCTACCCGCTGTCCGCCCGGATGTGGGCCTGCCAGCTGGAGCGGCTGCCCGGCCCGGCCGGCGACCGGGCCCGGGTGATCACCCCCGACCAGCGCGGCTTCGGCGCGGCCGAACTCGGCACCGACGCCCCCTCGCTGGACCTGGTGGCGGACGACCTGGCCCGGCTGCTGGACGGCCTGGGGATCGACCGGGCGGTGGTCGGCGGCCTCTCCATGGGCGGCTACGTCACCATGGCCTTCGCCCGCCGCCACCCGGACCGGCTGCGCGGGGTGCTGCTGGCCGACACCAAGGCCACCCTGGACACCGAGCCGGCCCGGGCCAACCGGCTGCGGGTCGCCGACGCCGTACAGGCCCGCGGCAGCGTGCAGCTGCTGGTGGACGAGAAGATCGAGGACGGGCTGCTCGGCCCCGCGACCCGGCCGGAACTGGTCGCCGACGTGCGCTCGATGATCGCCAAGGCGGCGCCCGGCGCGGTCAGCTGGGCGCAGCGGGCGATGGCGGCCCGGGAGGAGTCGCTGGAGGTGCTGGCCGGGCTGCGGGTGCCGGCCGCCGTGGTGGTGGGGGAGCACGACGCGCTCACCCCGGTGGCCGAGGCCCAGCTGATGGCCGATCTGCTGCCGGACGCCGAACTGACCGTCATCCCCTCGGTCGGCCACCTCAGTTCGCTGGAGGCCCCGGAGACCTTCGACGCGGCGGTCCGGGAACTGCTCGCCCGGGTCGGCCCGTAACGGCCCGTCAGCCCGGAGAGCGCGAAGGCCCCGACCCGCCGGAGCGGATCGGGGCCTTCGGGCGACGGGTCAGCGGGACTGCTGCGCCGGCACGCCCAGGGTGTCGTCGGTCGGCACCGAGGCGGCGGCGACGGCGGCACCGGTCAGCGTGGCCAGCATCTCGCGGACGTTGGTCAGCTGGGCGTTGATCGAGTCGCGGCGGTTGGTCAGCGCCGCCAGCTCGCGCTCGGATTCGCTGCGGATCCGGTCGGCCTTGGCGTTGGCGTCGGCCACGATGTCCTCGGCCTGGCGCTGCGCGGTCTCCACCGTCTGGCGGGCCCGGCGCTCGGCGTCGGTGCGCAGCTTCTCGGCCTCCAGGCGCAGCTGCTCGGCCCGGTGCTCGATCTCGGCCAGCCGCTTCTCGGCCTTGGCCTGACGGGCCGCCAGGTCGCGCTCGGACTGCTCGCGGCGCTTGGCCAGGTTGGTCTCGAACTCCAGCGCGGCCTGGGCGGCCTTGGTGCGGGTCTCCTCGAAGAGGGCGTCCGCCTCCTCGCGCTTGTTCTGGGCGTCCTTGTTGGCCTCGGCGCGCAGCTGGGCGCTGTCGCTCTTGGCCTTCTCGACGATCCGCAGACCCTCGTCCTCGGCCTTGGCCTTGCGGTCCTTGGCGTAGTTCTCCGCCTCGGTGCGGACCTGCTGGGCGGCCGCCTCGGCCAGCTCGCGGTGCTGCTCGGCGGCGCGGTGCGCCTCCTCACGCAGGTCCTTGGCCTCCTCCTCGGCCAGCCGCAGGATCTTCTCGACCCGGGCGCCGAGACCGGCGTAGGAGGGCTCCGACTCGACCACCGCGGCCTGGGCGGTCTGCGTCTCCAGGTGGAGCTCCTCGATCCGCTTCTCCAGGGCGGAGATCCGAGCCAACGCGCTGTCACGGTCGGCCACCAGCTTGGTGATCCGCTCGTCGACCTGGGCGCGCTCGTACCCACGGCGCACCAGGTCGAAGCCGTGAGGGGAGTGACTGTCGCTCATGGGGTTGGGCTTCCTGTCGTCAAACCAATGAGGTGGTTGAGGGAATCCTGACACGGTACCGGAGTGTCGTAGGCGAGAAGCCTATGGCTGACGGACAATGTCCGCTCAATCGGGTGGTGTCCTCTCGGACCTGCCGCCACCCGATCGGGGGGCGCCCACTCCTGCGCCCGCCTTTGATCCCCCGTTGGCTCCGCCACCGCCCTTTCGGCCGTTGCTCTCCTGCGCGGCTGCGGCCTCCCGGGCGGCGGCCTGCTGCACCGGCGAGGGGGCCTCGAAGGCCTCCAGCGCCGACAGCACGTCCTGTACCCGGGAGATCTCGGTGTTGATGTCCTTGCGTCGCCGGACCAGCTCGTCCAGCTCCCGGCGGCCCTCGTCGGTCACCCGCTTGGCCTCGGCGCGGGCCGCCGACTGCACCCGGTCGGCCTCCTCCTCGGCCAGCCGCAGCTGCTCCGCGGCGGCCTCCTCGGCCGACCGCAGCCGCTTGCCGGCCTCCTCGGCGGCGGCCTCCAGCTGCTCCTCGGCGCTGTCCCGGGCCTCGGCCAGCCTCTGCTCCGCCTCGGCCGCCAGCCGCTCCGCCTTGGCGGTGGAGTCGGCCAGCTTCTGCTCGGCCTCCTTCAGCAGGCCCTCGGCCTTGCGGACCGCGGCGATCCGCACCTTGGAGGCCTCGGCGGAGGCCTCGGAGGTGAGTTCGGCGGCCCGCTCCTCGGCGGCGGCGACCAGGCCCGCGGCCCGCTCCTCCGCCTCCGCGACGGTGGCCACCGCCTGCTCCTCGGCCTCGGTCAGCTGCTCCTGAGCCGCCGTCACCAGGGCGTCCACCCGCTCGCCGGCCGACTTCATGGCCTGCGCGTTCTCCTTGCGGGAGCGCTCGTGCAGGGCCTCGATCTCGGCCTCGGTGCGCTCGCGCAGCTCCTCGGCGCGCTCCCGGATCGCGGTCGCGTCCCGGCGGGCCTCGGAGAGCACCGCGTCGGCGTCCGCCCGGGAGCGCTCGACCTCGGCCTGGCCGGCCGCCTCGCCGGCCTGGACCAGCCGGTCGGCCTCCTTGCGGGCCGCGGCCACCATCGCGTCGGCCTGTTCCTCGGCGGCCGCGGTGGTGGCCAGCGCGGTGGACTGCGCCTCCTCGCCCAGCGACTCGGCATCGGCGAAGGCCTTCTCCAGCACGGTGGTGGCCTGCGCCCGGGTCGCCGAATCGTACTGCTCGGCCTGCTCCCGGACGGTGCGGTCGTAGGCGTCCGCGTTGGCCCGGGTGGTGGCGTCGTACTCCTCGGCCAGGGTCCGGGTGGCGCCGGCGAACTCGTCCGCCTCGGCGCGCAGCCGGGCCGCGTACTGCTCGGCGTCGGCGACCAGGGCGGCGGAGCGCTCCTCGGCCTCGGCCACCGTGCGCTGGGCCAGCGCCTCGGCCTCGGCGAGGCCCTGCTGGGCCAGCGCCTCGGCCTCCGCCAGGGTCTGCTGGGCCAGCGCGTCGGAGTCGGCGCGCAGCTGGACGGCGTACTGCTCGGCCTCGGCCCGCAAGGTGTCCGCCTCGGTGCGCAGCTGCTCGCTGTAGACCTCGGCCTCGGTGGCGATCCGGGCCGCCTCGCGCTCCGCCGCGGCCCGCTCGGCGGCGGTCTCGGCGGCGGTGCGCTCGCGCAGCTCGGTGGTCTCCCGCTCGGCGGTGCCGCGCAGCTCGGTGAGCTCGGCGGCGGTGCGCTCGTGCAGTTCGGCGGCGGCCGCCTCGGCCTGCTCGGTGAGCTCGGCGGCGGCCCGCTCGGCCTGCTCGGTCAGCTCGGCCACCTGCTGGGCCGCCCGCTCGTGCAGCCCGGCCACCGACTGGCGCACGGCGGCGGCCTCGTCCTCGGCGGCGGCGACCAGCTCGGCGGCCCGGGCGGTCGCGGCGGCGGTCGCCCCCGCGGCCTCCAGCCGGGCCTGCTCCAGCGCCTCGGCGATCTCGGCGCGCAGTTCGGCGGCGTCTGCCGCGGCCTGCGCGCGCTCCTGCTCGGCGGCGGCGCCGGCCTGCTCCAGGGTCTGCGCGGCCTGCGCCCGCATCGCCTCGGCGGCGGCCTGCGCGTCGCCGCGCAGCACCGCGGCCTCGCGCTCGGCGGCGGCCCGCTCGGCGGCGGCCTCGGTCGCGGTGCGCTCGCGCAGCTCAGCGGTCTCGGCGGTGGCGCGCTCGCGCAGCTCCGCGGCGGCCGCCTCGGCGGCCTCGCGCAGCTCGGCGAGCTCGGCCCGGGTGCGCTCGGTCAGCCCGGACAGCTCCGCGGTGGTGCGCTCGCGCAGTTCGGCGGCGGCCGTCTCGGCCTGCTCGTGGATCTCCCGGGCCGCGGTGTCGGCCTGCTCGCGGATCTGCCGGGCCGCGGTCTCGGCCTCCTGCCGGGCCTGCTCGGCCTCGGCCACGGTCTGCTGGGCGGCCGCCTCGGTCCGCTCGCGCAGCTGCTGGGCGGCGGTCAGCGCGGCCGCGGTCTCCGCGCGCTCGCGGTCCAGCGCGACGGACGCCTCCTCGGCGGCCCGCCGGCTCTCCTCGCGCAGCGCGTTGGCGGTGGCCTCGGCCTCCGCGACCAGCCGCTCCGCCTCGGCGCGGGCCTGCCCCTCGCGCTCCTCGGCCGCCTGCTGGGCGGCCTGCTGCAGGGCGGCGGCCCGCTCGTCGGCGGTCGAGCGGATCCGCTCGTCGTAGTCGGCGGCGGCCTTGCGCAGCTCGGCGGTCTCCCGCTCGGCGGCGGCCCGGTTCTCGGCCGCCGCGGCCTTGGCCGCGGCCAGCGCGTCCTTGCCCTGCTGGGCGGCGGCGGCCACCGCCTTCTCGGCCTCGGCCCGGGCCCGGTCCAGCATCTGCTGTGCCCGGGCCTGCTTCTGGCCGACCTGCTCGGTGGCCTCGGCGCGCATCCGGGCCACCTCGGCGGCGGCGCCCTCGCGCAGCTCGTCGGAGTCGGCCTTGGCCTTGGTGAGCAGCTCCTCGGCGGTCCGGGCGGAGTCCTCTATCTGGGCCACGGCCTGCCGGCGGGCCTCGCCGCGGGTCCGCTCGGCCTCGGCGGCGGCCTGGGCGCGCAGCTCCTCGGCCTCGGCCCGCAGCCGGGCGGCCTCGTCCTGCATCGCCTCGACCCGGGCACGGATGTCGGCGGCGTCGTCCAGCGCGGCGTTCTGCGCCTGCTCCACGGCGGCCTGGGCCTGCTCGCGCAGCCGCTCGGCCTCGGCCGCGGCCTCGGTGCGGATCCGCTCGGCCTCGGCGGTGGCCTCGGCCCGGGTGGCCTCGGCGTCCTGGGCGGCCCGGGCCAGCGCCTCCTCGGCGCTCTTGGCGGCCTTGGCCAGGTGCACGGTGGCGTCCTTGGCGCCCTCCGCGCGGCCCTGCTCGCGGGCGTCGGCGCGGATCGCCTCGGCGGCCGCCTCGGCCTGGGCGCGCAGCTCGGCGGACTCCGCGTGGGCGGCGGCGCGCTGCTCGGCGATGGCCGCCTCGGCCTCCGAGCGCAGCTGCTGGGCGACCGATTCGGCAGCGGTGCGCAGCCGGTCGTTCTCGTCGTCGGCGGCGGCCTTGGCGGCGTCCGCCTCGGCCTGCGCGGTCTGCGCCCGGGCCAGCATCTCGGCGGCCTCGGCCTTGACCCGGTCGGCCTCCTCGGTGGCCCTGGCGACCATCCGGGCCACCTCGGCCTTGGCGGTCTTGGAGCGCTGCTCGCTGGCGGCCTCGCCGTCCGCCACCCGCCGCTCGGCCGCGAACTCGGCCTCGGCACGGAGCTGCTCGGCGGCCCGGGTGGCCTGCTCGCGCAGTTCGGCGGCCTCCTGGCGGGCCCGCTCGGCCTCGGCCCTGGCCTGCTCGCGCAGCCGCTCGATCTCGGCGGCGGCCCGGGCGGCGGCCTCCTCGGCCTGTTCGCGGTCGCGCACCGCCTCGGCCTTGAGCCGGCTGATCTGCGCCTCGGCGTCGGCCAGCTGGGCCTCCACGGCGGCCTGGGCGCCGGCCAGCTGCTGCTGGGCCTCGGTGGCGGCGGCCTCGCGCTGGGCGGCGGTCTCGGCGTTGGCCTGCTCGGCCTGCTCGCTGGCGGCCCGGAGCAGCCGCTCGGCGTCGCTCTGGGCGCGCAGCAGCGCGGCCTCGGCGGCGGCCTGGGCCTCGCCGCGGGCGGCGTCCAGGTCGGCGGCGGCGTGTGCGCGGGCCTGGTCGGAGACGGCGGCGGCCTCGGCGCGGGCCGCGGCGACCATCCGCTCGGCCTCGGCGCGGGCCTCCTGCAGCAGGCGCTGGGCCTCCTGCTCGGTGCCGGCCCGGGTCTGCTCGGCCCAGTTGACGTTCTCGTTGACGTGCTGCTCGGCGGCCCGGCGCAGCTCGACCAGCTCTTCCTCGAGCTGGCGGCGGCGGGCGACCAGCTCGGCCTCCAGCCGGGCGGTCCGCTCGGCGGCCTCGGCCATGATCCGCTGGGTGGCGGCCTGGGACTCGCGCAGCTGGCGCTCGGCGTCGGCGCGCAGCGCCTCCGCCTGCATCTCGGCGGTGCGCAGAAGCTGCTCGGCCTGGCCGGAGACGGCGTCGAAGGCGCGCGGCTGGGCGAGCTGGCGGCGGGATTCGTGCAGCTTGGCCCGCAGCACCTCCACCTGGTAGGCGAGGTCCTCGGCATGCTCGGCGGTCTTGTCCCGCTCCTTGCGAAGCCGCTCCATCTCGGCCTCGAACTGGGAGAGGTGATCATCAACCTCGTAGCGGTCGTTGCCCCGCACTGCGCGGTCCCATCCATCTCCTGGTCGCGTCCTCGACCGCTGCGGCCCACCACCGTCCCCGGCGGGGCCGGCCGCACCGGTCCTTGCATCCGCGACCGGTTCGGACGGTCACGGTCGGAGTCGGGTGCCGGTCGGGCGCGCGGCGGACCGCGCTCCGCCGACCGGGTGGACTCCTGGGCGAACTCTTGCCTTGTGGAGAATGGTGACAGATCCGACGAGCGACCGTTCAGCCGTGCCCTGGTGATGGACTCCCCTACGACCCTGGGCAGTGTAGTGGGCGAAAGCAAAGCTGTAACCGTCGAGGGGGAGCCTTTGCCAGGTTACCGGCCGGTCGGAGCCGACCGGCCGGTCCTTCCGGGGGCTCCGCTCAGTGCTCCGCGGGCTGCTCGGCCGAGGTCACCAGCTCGGTCAGCACGCCGTGGCAGTCCTTCGGGTGCAGGAAGGTGATCCGGGAGCCCATCGAGCCGATCCGGGGCTGCTCGTAGAGCACCCGGACGCCCTTGTCGCGGATCGCCTCGGAATCCGCGTCGACGTCCGCGGTGCCGAAGGCGATGTGGTGCACGCCCTCGCCGTTCTTGGCGAGCCACTTGCCGACCGCGGAGTCCTCCCGGGTCGGCTCCAGCAGCTGGAGGTAGGAGGCACCGCCGTCCGAGGTCTCGTTGATCTTGAGCATCGCCTCGCGGACGCCCTGCTCCTCGTTGACCTCGGTGTGGAAGACCTCGAAGCCGTAGGTGGCGCGGTAGAACTCGACCGTCCGGTCGAGGTCGAAACAGGCGATGCCGATGTGGTCGATCCGGGTCAACACGGGAATCCTCCTTGACGGGTGAGCGGCGCGGCTGCCCGCAGTGTCCCACCCCGGGCGTCCCGCACCGCGTGCGAGCCTGATCACACCGCGGCCTCGGTGACGGCCGGGTTACGTGTCAGTAGATTGGGCGTCATCCCTCTCCCCGGGCTCCTCGCCGTGCTCCGGCCCGGACGGACCCGATGGCCAACGTGCGAAGGGGCTCGTGCCATGCCTACCGCTTCCGCAACCACGTCCGTGATCGTCGCGGGCGCCCGCACCCCGATGGGCCGGCTGCTCGGCTCGCTCAAGAACTTCACCGGCGCCCAGCTCGGCGGCGTCGCCATCAAGGCCGCGCTGGGGCGGGCCGGGGTGGCCGGCGAGCAGGTGCAGTACGTGATCATGGGCCAGGTGCTGCAGGCCGGGGCCGGCCAGATCCCGGCCCGCCAGGCCGCCGTGGCCGCCGGCATCCCGATGACGGTGCCCGCCCTGACCATCAACAAGGTCTGCCTCTCCGGCCTGGACGCCATCGCGCTGGCCGACCAGCTGATCCGGGCCGGCGAGTTCGACATCGTGGTGGCCGGCGGCCAGGAGTCGATGACCAACGCCCCGCACCTGCTGCCGAAGTCCCGCGAGGGCTTCAAGTACGGCGCGATCGGCATGCTCGACGCGATGGCCTACGACGGCCTGACCGACCCGTGGGAGAACATCCCGATGGGCGAGTCCACCGAGAAGCACAACACCCGGCTGGGCATCCCGCGCGAGGCGCAGGACGAGATCGCCGCCCGCTCGCACCAGCGGGCCGCCGCCGCGCAGAAGAACGGCGTCTTCGAGGCCGAGATCGTGCCGGTCGAGATCCCGCAGCGCAAGGGTGACCCGGTGCTGTTCAGCCTGGACGAGGGCATCCGCGCCGACACCACCGCGGAGGGCCTGGCCAAGCTGCGCCCCGCCTTCACCAAGGACGGCACGATCACCGCCGGCACCTCCTCGCAGATCTCCGACGGCGCCGCCGCGGTGGTCGTGATGAGCAAGGCCAAGGCCGAGGAGCTGGGCCTGAGCTGGATCGCCGAGATCGGCGCGCACGGCAACGTGGCCGGCCCGGACAACTCGCTGCAGTCCCAGCCGTCCAACGCGATCAAGCAGGCGGTGGCCAAGGAGGGCATCGAGGTCGCCGACGTGGACCTGATCGAGATCAACGAGGCGTTCGCCGCGGTCGCCTACCAGTCCGCCAAGGACCTGGGCGTCAGCCACGACATCGTCAACGTCAACGGCGGCGCGATCGCGCTCGGCCACCCGATCGGCATGTCCGGCGCCCGGGTGGTGCTGCACCTGGCGCTCGAGCTGGGCCGGCGCGGCGGCGGCATCGGCGCGGCCGCGCTGTGCGGCGGCGGCGGTCAGGGCGACGCCCTGATCATCCGGGTGCCCAAGGCCTGAGACCGCAGCGAGGAGTCCGTCCGATGATCGATGTGCCCACCCTGGTCGAGCAGGCCCGCGCGGGCCGTCCGCGCGCGGTGGCGCGGCTGATCTCGCTGGTCGAGAACGCCGCCCCGCAGCTGCGCGAGGCGATGGCGGCGCTGGCTCCGCACACCGGCCGGGCCTACACGGTGGGCCTGACCGGCTCGCCCGGGGTGGGCAAGTCCACCTCCACCTCGGCCCTGGTCTCGGCCTACCGCAGGCTCGGCAAGCGGGTCGGGGTGCTGGCGGTGGACCCGTCCTCGCCGTTCTCCGGCGGGGCGCTGCTGGGCGACCGGGTGCGGATGCAGGACCACGCCACCGACCCGGACGTGTTCATCCGCTCGATGGCCACCCGCGGGCACCTGGGCGGGCTCTCCTGGGCCGCGCCGCAGGCGCTGCGGGTGCTGGACGCGGCCGGCTGCGAGGTGATCCTGGTGGAGACCGTCGGGGTCGGCCAGTCCGAGGTCGAGGTGGCCGCGCAGGCGGACACCACGATGGTGCTGCTGGCGCCCGGGATGGGCGACGGCATCCAGGCGGCCAAGGCCGGGATCCTGGAGATCGGCGACCTCTTCGTGGTCAACAAGGCCGACCGGGACGGCGCGGACGCCACCGCCCGGGAGCTGAGCCACATGCTCGGCCTCGGCGAGGCCCGGCAGCCGGGGGACTGGCGCCCGCCGATCGTGAAGACGGTGGCGGCCCGCGGCGAGGGCGTGGACGAGGTGGTCGAGGCGCTGGAGAAGCACCGCGCCTGGCTGGAGGAGCACGGCGAGCTGGCGGCCCGCCGGCGCCGCCGGGCGGCCCAGGAGGTCGAGGCGATCGCGCTGGCCCGGCTGCGGGCCCGGATCGGCGACCTGCGCGGCGACCGGCACCTGGACGCGCTGGCCGAGCAGGTGGCGGCCGGCCGGCTGGACCCGTACGGGGCGGCCGACGAGCTGGTGGCCGGGCTGACCGACCGGTAGGAGTGACGCCTGAGGCGGGCCCCTGACCACCGGTCAGGGGCCCGCCTCAGGTGCTCAGAGCTTGCCGCGCAGCCCGCGCAGGTGCTCGGCGATCGGGGCCAGCGCCTCGTACATGGCGTCCAGCTGGGCCTCGTCCAGCCGGTCGACGAAGTGCGCCCGGACGCTGCGGACGTGGTCCGGGGCGACCTTGCGCAGCAGCTCCCAGCCGTGCTCGGTGAGGTGGGCGTAGAGGCCGCGGCGGTCGCCGGGGCACTCCTGGCGCAGCACCAGGCCGGCCGACTCCATCCGGGTGATCTGGTGGCTGAGCCGGCTCTTGGACTGCAGCGTGGCGGCCGCCAGGTCGGTCATCCGCATCCGCCGCTCGGGCGACTCGGAGAGCACCACCAGGATCTCGTAGTCGTTGATCGCCAGGTCGTGCTGGCCCAGCTCGCGGCTGAGCTGGTACTCCAGCAGCTTGCTGACCTCCAGGTGGGCACGCCACAGGCGCTGTTCACGGGCGGTCAGCCAGGGGGCGTCGTCCTCCGCGGGAGCGGCCGCGAGCCCGGCCGGTTCGGTGCTGGTCTGCGTGTCCATACCAGGAATTCTACCCTCGGTTGTTCAATTTTCTACTACTGGGAGCGCGCCCATCGCCGCGCCGCTGCTCAGACGGCCGTCCCGCGCGCCGGAGCGGGGGCCGCGGCGGGCGCCGGCGCCGCCATCGTCTCGACCTCCAGCAGGGAGGCCGAGTGCCGCTCGGCCTCGAAGGCCGCGAAGCCGCCGCGCAGCCCGAAGAGCCGCTTGGAGAGCAGGATCCAGAGCACGGCCAGGGCGTTGAGCGCGGTGGTCGCGATCTTCAGCGCGGTGGCGTGGTGGCTCAGCTCGTACCCCTCGGGGATCAGGAACACACCGGTGGCGACCACCGCCAGGTACTCCGCCCAGCGCTTGTTCAGCCAGAGCCCGACGCCCTCCACGCCCTCGATCAGCGAGTAGAGCGCCACGCCCGCGGCGACCAGGCCCAGGGTGCTCTTCCGGTAGTCGAAGGTCTTGCGGATGCTGTCCACCACGGAGGCGTGCTCCAGGTCGTAGTGGAAGTGGTCCGCGACCGGCTTGAGGGTGGTCAGATCGTGCTCGAAGAGGTCGCGCACCGCGTCCTGGCTGTTCGCGAACTTCCAGACCGCCCAGGCGGCCAGCAGGCCGATCACCGCCCGCAGGATCCGCTCGGCGGCCAGGAAGCGCAGCACGAACAGCTCCCGCAGCGCCTTGCCGCGCGGCACCAGCGGCGCGTCGGCGGCCGGGCCGGAGCCGTGCGGCGCGCCCAGGGCGAAGTCGCCGCAGCGCAGGCAGCGCCAGGCGTCGCCCATCGCGGTGGCGGCGTGCAGCCGCTCGCGGAACTCGGGTTCGGCGGGCGCGTAGGTGATGTGGCCGCGCTTGGCGCAGCTGCGCCGGTTCCAGTCGCGCTTGAACATGCCGGTCGGCTCCCCCTGTAGCAGCTGCCGGCCTCCCCTGTCGGACCGTCAGACTTTCGTGCCGCAGCACTATAGCGAGCGGCTCCGACGGCGGCGGCCCGCTGCGCGCCGGTGTGAGCTTGCCCACCGGGAGGGGCCCCGGCGGCCGGGCGGCGGGGGTGGCGGCTGATAATGGGCGACAGCTTGTGCCCCCGTTCACAAGCGCCCCGCCGAACCGTGAGGTGTCACCCCGTCATGCAGAACAGCGCCGCGCACCGCCTGCGCCTCGTCTCCGGCCCGGAAGGCCTGTCCTTCATACTCCTGCTGGTCTGCTCGGTGCTGAAGCGGACCACCAGCTTCGACGCCGTGCCGGTGATGGGCATGGTGCACGGCCTGCTCTTCATCGCCTACGTCGCCTTCCTGGGCCTGGCCTGGCAGAAGAACGGCTGGCCGGCCAAGCGCGCGCTGCTGCTCTTCGTGCTCTCGATCGTCCCGACCGGCGGCTTCTTCGCCGAGCGGATGCTGGCCCGCGAGGAGCGCGGCCGGGCGGCCGTCCCGCAGACGGCCTGATCCCTTTCGTGGTCCCACCATTCGGTCGACCCGGGGGAGCCCGGGCCGACCGCCGGTACGGTGTGGGGCGTGGCCAAACCCCTCGCCCTCGACTTCGACCCGATCGCCCGTGCCGACGAGCTGTGGGCCCGCCGCTGGGGGCAGGTGCCCGCGATGGCGGCGATCACCTCGGTGATGCGCGCCCACCAGATCCTGCTGGCCCGGGTCGACGCCGTGGTCAAGCCGTACGGGCTGACCTTCGCCCGGTACGAGGCGCTGGTGCTGCTCACCTTCAGCCGCACCGGTGAGCTCTCGCTCTCCAAGATCGGCGAGCGGCTGATGGTGCACCCGACCAGCGTGACCAACACGGTCGACCGGCTGGAGGGCGCGGGCCTGGTCTCCCGGCGGCCCAACCCGCTGGACGGGCGGGGCGTGCTGGCCGCGATCACCCGGCGCGGGCGTGAGGTGGTGGAGGCGGCCACCCGGGAGCTGATGGCGATCGAGTTCGGTCTGGAGAGCTACGACGACGAGCAGTGCCGACAGGTGTTCGAGCTGCTCAAGCCGCTGCGGGTGGCGGCCGGCGACTTCGCCGAGGCACCCGCCGAGGCCCCCGGCGAGGCGGCCCCGTAAGGGCGGTTACCCTCTACCGAAGCCCCTTGTCCAGTGAAAGCTGCGTCCTGATGAAGCCCACCCCCCTGCTCGCCTGGTATCGGGCGCTGGCGATCGCCACCGGCTGCGCGCTGCTGATCTTCTGCGGGTTCATGATCGCGAAGTACGGGTTCGACACCGCCAAGGACGTCACCATGTACGTCGCGATGCTGCACGGCTATCTCTACATCGGGTACTTCGTGGTGACCTTCCTGCTCGGCCAGAAGCTGCGCTGGCCGCTCGGCCGGCTGGTCTTCACGCTGGCCGCGGGCTGCATCCCGTTCGCCTCGTTCCTCGCCGAGCGCCGGGTGGTCCGCGAGGCCGCCGCGGCCGGCGCCGCCGCCGCGCCCGCCGAGCAGCCGGTCGGCGCCTGACGGCCCCCTCGCACCACCCGCAGAGCCCCCGCCCCGGCGGGGGCTCTGCGCGTTCCCGGGGACACGGAGCCGATGGGCATCGACAAGTAGTAGGACGTCCGAGTAAATTTCCAGGACGTCCTACTATCGCCGACCCGCCCGACCGGCGGGTCCACCCCCCACCGGAGCGGAGCCCATGGACGCCGAGGAGATCGAGCGCGGCAGGCAGCGCTGGCAGCAGCGCTACGACCGGGCCCGCAAGCGCGAGGCCGACTTCACCACCCTCTCCGGCGACGAGGTGGCGCCGGTCTACGGCCCGCCCGCGGGTCAGCCGTACGAGGGGTTCGAGCGGATCGGCTGGCCGGGCGAGTACCCGTACACCCGCGGCCTGCACCCCACCGGCTACCGCGGCCGGACCTGGACCATCCGCCAGTTCGCCGGCTTCGGCAACGCCCGGCAGACCAATGAGCGCTACAAGATGATCCTGGAGGCGGGCGGCGGCGGCCTCTCGGTCGCCTTCGACATGCCCACCCTGATGGGCTACGACTCGGACGAGGCCAAGTCGCTCGGCGAGGTCGGCCACTGCGGGGTGGCGATCGACTCGGCCGCCGACATGGAGGTGCTGTTCGACTCCATCCCGCTCGGCGAGGTCACCACCTCGATGACGATCAGCGGCCCGGCCGTGCCGATCTTCTGCATGTACCTGGTGGCCGCCGAGCGCCAGGGTGTCGACCCGGGGGTGCTCAACGGCACCCTGCAGACCGACATCTTCAAGGAGTACATCGCGCAGAAGGAGTGGCTCTTCTCGCCCGAGCCGCACCTGCGCCTGATCGGCGACCTGATGGAGTACTGCGCCGAGGGCATCCCCGCCTACAAGCCGCTCTCGGTCTCCGGCTACCACATCCGGGAGGCCGGGGCCACGGCCGCCCAGGAGCTGGCCTACACGCTGGCCGACGGCTTCGCCTACGTCGAGCTGGGCCTCTCCCGCGGCCTGGACGTGGACGTCTTCGCGCCCGGCCTCTCCTTCTTCTTCGACGCCCACCTTGACTTCTTCGAGGAGATCGCCAAGTTCCGCGCGGCCCGCCGGATCTGGGCCCGCTGGCTGCGCGAGCGGTACGGCGCCAAGACCGACAAGGCGCAGTGGCTGCGCTTCCACACCCAGACCGCCGGGGTCTCGCTGACCGCCCAGCAGCCCTACAACAACGTGGTGCGCACCGCCGTGGAGGCGCTCTCCGCGGTGCTCGGCGGCACCAACTCGCTGCACACCAACGCGCTGGACGAGACCCTGGCGCTGCCCAGCGAGCAGGCCGCCGAGATCGCGCTGCGCACCCAGCAGGTGCTGATGGAGGAGACCGGGGTGGCCAACGTGGCCGACCCGCTGGGCGGCTCCTGGTACGTGGAGGCGCTGACCGACCGGATCGAGGCGCAGGCCGAGGAGATCTTCGCCAGGATCCTGGAGAAGGGGCAGCTGGCCACCGGCGGCGCCGAGCACCCGATCGGCCCGATGACGGCCGGCATCCTGCGCGGGATCGAGGACGGCTGGTTCACCGGCGAGATCGCCGAGGCCGCCTTCCAGTACCAGCAGAAGGTGGAGAAGGGCGAGAAGCGGGTGGTCGGGGTCAACTGCTTCCCGAAGTCGGTCACCCCGGAGCTGGAGATCCTGCGGGTCAGCCACGAGGTGGAGCGCGAGCAGGTGCGGGTCCTCGGCGAGCGCCGGGCGGCCCGTGACGAGGCCGCGGTGCGGGCCGGCCTGGACGCCATGCTGGCGGCCGCGCGGGACGGCTCGAACATGATCCCGGCGATGCTGGACGCGGTGCGGGCCGAGGCCACCCTGGGCGAGATCTGCAACGCGCTGCGCGCGGAGTGGGGCGTCTACCGGGAGCCGGCCGGCTTCTGAACCGAACTCCCCGAGGGCCGGGACGGCAGCCGCCGTCCCGGCCCTCAGCAGCTCTGGGCCAGCCCGGGCGCGAGCAGCAGGGTGGTGAACCGGCGGATCCAGTCCGGGTCGGCCGGCTCGCCTATCACCAGCATCCGGTGCTCCACGGCGCCGGCGATGGTGTCGAAGATGATGTCGATCTCCTCGGCCCGGTGCTGCGGGTCGCCGTCGGCCGGGATCTCGCCGCGGGCCACCGCGTTGGCCAGGCCCTCGTGCACCAGGCGCTTCTGCGGATCGACGATGTGCTCGCGGATCCGGCGGCGCAGCTGCGGGTCCCGGCTGCCCTCGGCGAAGAGCGCGAGCAGCGCGGCCTGGCTCTCCGGGCGGGCCAGCAGCTCGGCGAACTGGGTGACCACGTCCTCGATGTCGGCCTGCAGGCTGCCCCGGTCGGCCACCACCAGCCGGTCGAAGAGGCTCGCCACCGCGTCCACCACCAGCTCGTTCTTGGAGGGCCAGCGCCGGTACAGGGTGGTCTTGGCGACCCCGGCGCGGACCGCCACGTCGCCCATGGTCAGACCGCCCCAGCCCAGGTCGGCCAGCGCCGCGCGGGTGGCGTCGAGGATCGCCAGGTCGGCGGCGGCGCTGCGCGGGCGGCCCTTGGCGCGGGAGGGGGTGGCCACCGGGGGCCTCCTTGGGGATGGGGGCGGAGTCGATACTCACCAGTAGCTTGTCCGGGGACTGCCACGGTAGCGGCCCCGGGCCGAGCGGCGGAAGTCGTAGCGGAAAGTGGGGCAGGTCACGTCGGTACGTGATAGGCGGGGCTTGCGCCGACCGGGGCGGGGGCAGATACGCTACGACCTGTAGCGAATAGAGCGGCAACCACGCGCCGGTCCCGTGGGAGGGGCGGGCGCGGCAGCGCGGATGGGGATCCGCGCACGAAGGCTCTTGCTACCGGGGGTATCCGCAGGACTTTCGCGCGGATGGCGCCCGGCACCGGCGCGGACGGGGGAGGATGGTGCCATGCAGCCACGGAACACGCATCTGAACAGCGCCGCCCTGCGCGGCGCGGTGGACCTCGCAGCGGTGAAGGCGGCCGGGGAGGCCGCGCAGAAGGCCGAGCAGGCCCGCGCCGAGCGCGCCCGGCAGGCCGCCGCCGCCGGTGCGGAGGGAGCTCCCGCCCTCGCCCAGCCGCTGGTGATCGACGTCACCGAGGAGACCTTCGAGGACGAGGTCGTCCAGCGCTCCACCGAGGTGCCGGTGGTGATCGACTTCTGGGCCGAGTGGTGCGGCCCCTGCAAGCAGCTCAGCCCGATCCTGGAGCGCTTGGCCGAGGAGTACGCCGGCCGGATCGTGCTCGCCAAGATCGACGTCGACGCCAACCCGCTGATCGCCCAGCAGTTCGGCATCCAGGGCATCCCCGCGGTGCTCGCGGTGGTGGCCGGCCAGCTGGTGCCGCTCTTCCAGGGCGCCGAGAACGAGGCCAACGTCCGCAAGGTGCTGGACCAGCTGATCGCGGTGGCCGAGCAGCGGTTCGGCATCACCGGCCTGCAGGGCGGCGGGGCCCCCGCCGAGGGCGAGGCCCCCGCGGCCCCGGCCGCGCCGGGCGACCCGGCGCTGAACGCGGCGCACGACGCGCTGGACCGCGGCGACCTGGCCGGCGCGGTGCAGGCCTACCAGGACGTGCTGGCCGAGAACCCGGGCAACGCCGAGGCCAAGCTGGGCCTGGCCCAGGCCGAGCTGCTACACCGGGTGGAGGGCTTCGACGCCGCCGCCGTGCGCACCGCGGCCGCGCAGCACCCGGCCGATGTCGGCGCCCAACTGGACGCGGCAGACCTGGACCTGGTGGGCGGTCACGTCGAGGACGCGTTCGGTCGGCTGGTGGACGTGGTGGGCCGCACCGCCGGCGCCGACCGGGACGCCGCCCGGCTGCGGCTGCTGGAGCTGTTCGAGGTGATCGGCCCGGAGGACCCGCGAGTGGTGGCGGCCCGCGGCGCGCTGGCCCGAGTGCTCTTCTGACGGTCGGCCGGCGACCCCGAGTGCCGTTGGTGGCACGGGGGATGACCTGCGGTGTCGCCCTAGGCGGCGCCACAACCGGGTGAACCCGCCAAGGGTTTATCAAATCTTGATACGTCCCGTGCACGGTCACCTCGGGTGACCGTGCACGGGTGTTTCCTTCCCGTTTCCAGCAGATTTCTCCGAGGTGGCACGGGGATTTCGTCACGCTGTGTCGATGTCATGAATGCGCCATGATCATTGCGCCAAGGTGTTGGATTACCCGTCAGTAAGGAACCTCTTGTGCTTCGGCCGGGATTCCAGCACGATCGGCCACGCCCGGTCCCTCACTTCATCCCCCGGCAGTCTGCCGGACACCCGGAGTGCGGGATCCCCACCGGGTGACCGCCGGCCCCCACCGACGGTTGAGAGGGCAGGGGGGTGTCCGCGTCCCACCGCGGTTCCTGTCCTCATCCGGTCGCGCGACCCCGTGCGGCCGTCTGGTTGTCGCTCGGGGGGTTGAACACCGGAGGCCGGCTCACAGCCCGGCGCCGGTGCTCGTCGCCACCGAGGACGTAGCTCTTCTCCCATCCCCGGCCGGACCTTCCGGCCGGCCGGAGATGTACGTCCGAGAAGGAGGACACGCATGTCCAAGACTTATGGCAAGACCCGCTGGAAGCGCTTCGCCCTCGTGATGGTGCCCAGCGTGGTCGCCACCGCCGGTATCGGCGTCAGCATCGCGCAGAGCGCACTGGCCGCCTCGTTCAGCGTCTCCGGTCAGAGCTTCAAGGTCACCGCCGACCACCTGCGGGGGAGCAACTTCTCCCAGTTCGGCAGCGTCGACGTCTCCGCCGACGGCAAGCCGCACGTGATCGCGGTCTCGGCCTTCGACAAGGCCACCATCCACAACCTGTGCCAGTCCGTGGTCACCGACCTCGGCCCGCTCGGCAAGTGGACCCTGCAGCTGCACGCCGGCACCGCCGCCGAGCAGAACTCGACCGACGACCAGGGCGCCTACGACGCGTCCACCGACCCGGGCCAGGTCCAGGCCAGCAACCTGCTGCTCGACATGGACCAGCTGCAGGCCGACGCGACCTTCCACTCGATCAGCATCGGGCAGGACGCCTCGACCCTGCCGGGCACCGCGGCCCAGGGCTTCAAGGACATCAAGGGCGGCGGCCTGCCGACCGGTGCGCAGGGCTTCGCCCAGGCCGCCCCGAAGGCCGAGCTGCACGGCGTCAAGCAGGAGGCGTGGGCCACCTCGGCCGGCACCTTCAAGCTGCCCGGCCTGAACCTGGCCGTCTCCCAGGGCGCCAACGAGTGCTACTGATCCGTCCTTGACGGTCCGCCCGACCCGGTCACAGTGCCGGGCGGCACCGGACGGAACGGAGCGGGGCCGTCGCTGACGGCCCAGCGGGGGAGGGGGCGGCCGGCCGGCCGTCCCCTCGCCCCACACCCAGAGCCTTCACCTCGGACAGATCCGCGAGGAGTTCCATCGTGACCACCGCAACCGCCGGCCTTCCGCCCGAGGAGGCGGACCGGTCCGTCCCGCTTGCCACCCGCTTCACCAACTGGCGACGCTCCCGGCCGTTCTGGGGCGGGCTGCTGGCCGTGATCGCGGGTGTGCCGATCCTCTACTTCCCGTACGCCCACATGAAGCTGGGCAGCCTGACGGTGGCGATGTCCACCACCGCGGGCGCGGGCTCGCTGGTCATCGGCGTGCTGCTGATGGTGCTGGGCATCTCGGCCTGGTACCAGCCGGCCAGCCGGATCTTCTGCGGGGTCGGCGTCACCATCCTCACGCTGATCTCCATCCCGGTCTCCAACCTGGGCGGCTTCCTGCTCGGCCTGATCCCGGGCCTGATCGCGGGCGGCCTGCTCTGTGCCTGGACCCCGCTGACGGCCGACCAGCTGAACGCCAAGGCCGAGCAGGAGGCCGAGCAGGCGGTCTT
This sequence comes from Kitasatospora sp. NPDC006697, assembly GCF_042869935.1. Taxonomy (NCBI): domain Bacteria; kingdom Bacillati; phylum Actinomycetota; class Actinomycetes; order Kitasatosporales; family Streptomycetaceae; genus Kitasatospora; species Kitasatospora sp. NPDC006697. The sequence goes on along the minus strand of NZ_JBIAGU010000004.1, from coordinate 94,139 downwards.
CCGCCGACCGGTCGAGAACCAGCTGGCCGCCCAGTGGGCCGAGCGCAACGGACAGCTGCCGCAGCAGGCCGCCGCCGAGCCGGCCGAGCAGCCGGCCGAGGTCCCCGCCGCCGCCGAGCAGTCGGGGGCGGACGAGTGAGCGCCGAGGCCGAGCAAGGCGGGCAGCCGCTGCCCGCCCCGCACACCGGTTCCGGCCGGCACGCCGCCCCGCGGCAGCGCGGCCGCCACCGGGCCCGGCTGCTGGCCGCCGCCGCGGTTCCCACCGCGCTGCTGATGGCCTCCAGCGTGGTGCCCGAGCTGGCCCACGCCGCGGCCGCCGGCGGGGCTGCCTGCACCCCGGCGCCGACCACCGTGACCCCGGTGCCGAAGAGCCGGCTGACGCCGCTGCCCGCGCCCACCAACGCCGCAGCGCACGGCACCGGCAGCGCGGTCAGCGCGACCTTCATCGCGCCGCCGCCGCCCTCCGGGGTCTCGTCGCAGCAGGCTGCCGCCGCCGTCACCGGTGCCGTGGTGCGCCAGGCCGCCGCGGTGGACCCGGGCCAGACGCAGGGCCAGGGCCTGATCGGCACCATCGTGGGCGGCATCGTGGGGATCTTCGACCCCCACCACCAGGACGCCTCGACGAGCCCGAGCCCCAGCGCCACCCCGAGCCCCTCGGCGGCCGGCGCCGCGCCGCGGGCGGCCACCCAGGCCGCCCCCTCGGCGTCCGCGAGCGCGAGCCCGGCGGCGTCCGCCCCCGGCGCGAGCAGTGCGCCGAGCGCCGGTGCGACCGCCGAGCCGGTGGCACCCAGTGCCACCGCCGCGCCCACCGCGAGCGGCAGCGCCTCGGCGAGCCCGAGCAGCAGCGCCGGTGCGAGCGCCAGCGCCAGTGCCTCCGCCAGCGCCAGCGCCTCGCCGAGCTCCAGCGCGAGCACGAGCGCGAGCCCCGTGCCGGTCTCGCCCTCCGCCGTCGCCTCGGCGCTGGCCAACGGCGACACCCGCCCCCTCTGCCCGGTGGACACCAGCAACGTGGCCGCCGCGGGCACGCTGGGCGGCCAGGTGGTGCCGGATCAGAGCTGGACCCTGCACACCACCAAGCTCTCGCTCTACGGCGCGGTCTTCGGCGGCGTCTACGAGGTGCACAGCCCGACCCGGACCTACCGGGTGCTCAAGTTCACCGTCTCCTCGGTGGACATCGACAACCTCGACATGTCGACCATCGAGAACACCGCGACCGGCTCCACCCCGGCCCAGACCCTGCACGTCAAGGGCGGCCCGGGCACCACCTCGACGATGCGCAACGGCCCGATCACCATGTACGTGGAGAGCCTGAGCGGCCAGCTGGCCTCGCTCTACGGCATCCCGCTGCCGCCGCTGGGCGCCATCACGCTCACCCCGGACACCCTGCCGGAGTGGCTGTACAACCTGATCGGCGCCGTCCCGATCCCGATCGACATGGCGCTCACCGGCGTCAAGGCCGTGCAGGCGGGCCAGTTCGGCGGGGACCTGCACATCCCGGGCATGCACCTGTACAACGACACCACCCCGTACGACGGGCTCTGACGGCTCGTCACCGCCGTGCCCCGCCGGGCTGCCGTCCGGCGGGGCACGGCGGTGTTCACGGGGGAGAACCACGGGGGGAACCGTTGGTCACGCTCTTCGTCCTGCTCTTCCTGGCCGGTCCGCCGCTCTGCTGGGCGCTGATGGCCAGGACCGCCCCGGTGGGCCTCGCCGTGGGCCTGCCGCTGGCCGGCTGGTCGGCGCTGCTGCTCGCCGTGCACCTGGACTGGATCGACACCCGGGCCAGGGCCGAGCTCTACCTCGCCGAGCTGCCGCTCTCGGTGCTGCTGGTGGCGGCCGGGCTGCTGGCCGAGCGGCGGCTGCGCGGGCCGAGGCGCAAGCAGGTCCTCGGCGACCGGGCCAGCGGCGCACGGATCGCCTTCGGCAGCTACCTGGCGCTGTTCGGCCTGCTCGTGCCCGGCTACCTCTGGTTCGCCGGGCTGAGCGACGACGTGCCCCCGGCCGACGAACTGCGCCCGCTGGCGGCCGGGCTGGCGCTGCACGGAGTGCGGAACGAGTGCACCGAGACGGGCTCCGCGGGCTGCACCCTGCAGGCCGAGGTCAGCGGCGCGGGACTGTCCAGGGCCGAGGTCGCCGCCCGGCTCCGCGACAGCCTCAACGCGCGCGGCTGGCGGCTGGCCGAGGGCCAGGACCACGGCTGTCGGCGCAACGGCTGGCTGGTGGACCGGCGGCAGCTCTGCTTCGGCGAGGATGCCGACCCGGCCGCGCCGGACTCGGTGCTGGTCGAGATGTGGATCAAGGCCGATCTCAGCTGAGACGGCCGGCGCCCCGCCGGGCCGGGTGGCTCGACGGGGCGCCAGGGGCGCGTGCGGCGGGGTGTCAGCTGCCGGCGCGCGAGCCCAGGTGGTGCACCTGGACCATGTTGGTGTTGCCCGGCACGCCGGGGGGCGAGCCGGCGGTGACGATCACCGTCTCGTGCTCGGCGAGCCGCTTCATCGACAGCAGCTCGCGGTCGACCTGGCCGACCATCTCGTCGGTGGTGGCGACCTGCTCGGTCACGTACGCCTCCACGCCCCAGCTCAGCGAGAGCTGGTTGCGGGTGGCCGCGTCCGGGGTGAAGGCGATCACCGGGATCGGCGAGCGGTACCGGGAGAGCCGGCGCGCGGTGTCGCCGGACTTGGTGAAGGCCACCAGCGCCTGGGCGTTGAGGAAGTCGCCCAGCTCGCAGGCGGCGCGGGCGACCGAGCCGCCCTGGGTGCGCGGCTTGCGGCCCGGGTTGAGCGGCTGCAGGCCCTGGGAGAGCAGCTCGAGCTCGGCCTGCTCGGCGATCCGGCTCATGGTGCGGACCGTCTCGACCGGGAACTTGCCGACGCTGGACTCGGCGGAGAGCATCACCGCGTCGGTGCCGTCCAGGATCGCGTTGGCCACGTCGGACACCTCGGCGCGGGTCGGCCGGGAGGCGTGGATCATCGACTCCATCATCTGGGTGGCGACGATGACCGGCTTGGCGTTGCGGCGGGCCAGCGTGATCAGCTGCTTCTGGACCAGCGGGACCTTCTCCAGCGGGTACTCGACCGCCAGGTCGCCACGGGCCACCATGATCGCGTCGAAGGCGAGGACGATCTCCTCCATCGCCTCGACCGCCTGCGGCTTCTCGATCTTGGCGATCACCGGCACCCGGATGCCGACCTCGTCCATGACCTTGTGCACGTCATCGATGTCCGCGGCGTTGCGGACGAACGAGAGCGCGACCATGTCCACGCCCAGCCGGAGCGCGAACCGCAGGTCGTCCTTGTCCTTCTCGGAGAGCGCGGGCACGTTGACCGCCGCGCCGGGCAGGTTGATGCCCTTGTTGTTGGAGAGCACACCGCCCTCGACCACCACGGTCTTCACCCGCGGGCCGTCGACGCTGACGACCTCCAGGGCGATGACGCCGTCGTTGATCAGGATCGGGTCGCCGGGCTTCACGTCGCCGGGCAGGCCCTTGTAGGTGGTGCCGCAGATGTGCTGGTCACCGGGGACGTCTTCGGTGGTGATGGTGAACGTGTCGCCGTTGTCAACGGTCACCGGCCCGTTGGCGAAGGTCGCCAGACGGATCTTGGGGCCCTGCAGGTCGGCCAGGACACCGATGGCGCGGCCGGTGTCCTCGGCCACCTGGCGGACCTTCAGGTACCGCTCCTCGTGCTCCGCGTGGGAGCCGTGGCTCATGTTCAGGCGGGCGACGTTCATGCCCGCCTCGACGATGGCCTTCAGCTGTTCGTAGGAGTCCGTCGCAGGACCCAGGGTGCAGACAATTTTTGCTCGGCGCATATGGATGATCCTATCCGTAGGAGTTATTCCCGGAGAGGGGGACGATCCTCCGCGGGCACGCGTCAACCCTGGTGGACCAGCGCGAAGGTCTGCTGGGCGATCTCCAGCTCCTCGTCGGTCGGCACCACCGCAACGGTTACCCGCGAGTACTCCGGTGAGACCACCCGGGCCCGGTCCGAGCGGATCGAGTTGAGCTCCGGATCCACCGCGATGCCCAGCTCGGTCAGGCCGGCGCAGACCGCCGCCCGAACCGGCGCGGCGTTCTCGCCCACGCCCGCCGTGAAGGCGACGGCGTCCACCCGGCCGAGCACCGCGTAGTAGCCGCCGAGGTACTTGCGCAGCCGGTGCACGTAGGCGTCGAAGGCCAGCCGCGCGGCCGGGTCGCCCTCGTCCGTGCGGCGCATGATCTCCCGCATGTCGTTCTCGCCGCAGAGCCCGAGCAGTCCGCTGCGGCGGTTCAGCAGGTCGTCGATCTCGTCGACGGACAGGCCGCCGACCCGGTGCAGGTGGAAGACCACGCCCGGGTCCACGTCGCCCGAGCGGGTGCCCATCACCAGCCCCTCCAGCGGGGTCAGGCCCATCGAGGTCTCCACGCAGACCCCGCCGGCCACCGCCGAGGCGGAGGCGCCGTTGCCCAGGTGCAGCACGATCACGTTCAGCTCCGCCGGGTCCCGGCCGAGCAGCCGGGCGGTGGCCCGGGAGACGTACTGGTGCGAGGTGCCGTGGAAGCCGTAGCGGCGCACCCGGTGCTCGTCGGCCACCGCCGTGTCGATCGCGTACCGGGCCGCGTACTCCGGGATGGTGGTGTGGAAGGCGGTGTCGAAGACCGCCACCTGCGGCAGGTCGGGGCGCAGCCCGCGGGCCACCTCGATGCCGGTGATGTTGGCCGGGTTGTGCAGCGGGGCCACCGGCACCAGCCGGCGGATCTCGGTCAGCACCTCGTCGGTGACCACGGTCGGCGCGGTGAACCGCTTGCCGCCGTGCACCACCCGGTGGCCGATCGCGGCCAGCTCGGGGGAGTCCAGGCCCAGCGCGTCGGCGGTCAGCTCGGCGGCCACCGCGTCCAGCGCCGCCCGGTGGTCCGGGAACGGGCGCACCGCCTCGCGCCGCTCGCCGCCCTGCGGGGCGTGCGCCAGCCGGCCGGTCCGCTCGCCGATCCGCTCGACCAGGCCGACGGCCAGCCGGGCGCCGTCCACCATGTCGATCAGCTGGTACTTGACCGAGGAGGAGCCGGCGTTCAGCACCAGCACCCGGGTCGGCTCAGACATGGTCGCCCTCCTCGGGCAGCTGCGCCTGGACGGCGGTGATCGCGACGGTGGTGACGATGTCCTGCACCAGCGCGCCCCGGGAGAGGTCGTTGACCGGCTTGCGCAGCCCCTGCAGCACCGGGCCGACGGCCACCGCGCCGGCCGAGCGCTGCACCGCCTTGTAGGTGTTGTTGCCGGTGTTGAGGTCCGGGAAGATCAGCACGGTGGCCCGTCCGGCCACCGGCGAGCCCGGCAGCTTGGTCGCCGCCACCTGCGGGTCCACCGCCGCGTCGTACTGGATCGGGCCCTCCACCAGCAGCTCCGGGCGCAGCTCGCGGACCAGCTCGGTGGCCTTGCGCACCTTGTCCACGTCCGCGCCGGAGCCGGAGCTGCCGGTGGAGTAGGAGAGCAGCGCCACCCGGGGCTCGACGCCGAAGGCGGCCGCGGTCTCGGCCGAGCGGATCGCGATGTCGGCCAGCTGCTGGGCGTCCGGGTCGGGGTTGACCGCGCAGTCGCCGTAGACCAGCACCTTGTCGGCCAGGCACATGAAGAAGACCGAGGAGACGATCGAGGCGCCCGGCGAGGTGCGGATCACCTCGAAGGCGGGGCGGATGGTGGCGGCGGTGGAGTGCACCGCGCCGGAGACCATGCCGTCGGCGATGCCCTCCTGGACCATCAGGGTGCCGAAGTAGCTGACGTCGGTGACCACGTCCAGCGCCCGGTCGACGGTCATCCCCTTGTGTGCCCGCAGCTCGGTGTAGAGCTCGGCGAACCGGCGGCGCAGCGGCGAGGTGGCCGGGTCGACGATCCGCAGCCGGGCCCGGTCGGCGGGCTGCTCCGGGGCCTCCGGGTCGGGCAGGGTGAGGCCGAGCGCGGCCGCCTTGCGGCGCACCGCCTCCGGCTCGCCGAGCAGGGTCAGGTCGCAGATGTTGCGGCGCAGCAGGATCTCGGCGGCCCGCAGCACCCGCTCCTCGCCGCCCTCCGGCAGCACCACGTGCCGGCGCGCGGCCCTGGCGCGCTCCAGCAGCTCGTGCTCGAACATCATCGGGGTCACCCGGTCCGAGCGGCTGAGCTCGATCCGGCCGGTCAGCTCGGCCGAGTCCACGTGCAGTTCGAAGAGGCCGAGCGCGATCTCGGCCTTGCGCGGGGAGGCCTGGCTGAGCCGGCTCTCCAGCTGGGTGAGCGCGGCGGCGGTCGGCCAGCTGCCCTCGTGCACCACGGCCACCGGGGTGCCGGGGGCCAGCCGGGCGGCCAGCGCCAGCACGTCCGGGCCCGGGTGCTGGGCCAGCGTCAGCAGCACCCCGGCGATCGGCGGGGCGCCGGCGGCGTGCGCGGCCAGCGAGCCGATCAGCAGGTCGGCCCGGTCCCCGGGGGTGACCACCAGCGCGCCCTCGGTCAGCGCGCCGAGGAAGGTCGGCAGCATCGCGCCGCCGAAGACGAAGCCGCGGACGTCCCGGGCCAGCCCGGCCGCGTCACCCAGCAGCACCTCGGCGCCGGTCGCCTCGACCAGCTGACCCACCGTCGGGGCGGCCAGCGCCGGCTCCTCCGGGATCACGTAGGCGGGCACCGGCAGCTTGCCGGACAGGCCGCGCAGCACCGCCTGCTTGGCGGCCGGCGCGACCCGGTTGGCCACCATCGCCAGGATCGAGCAGCCCAGGTCCGCGTAGGCCCGGTGGGCGTTCAGCACCTCGGAGACCACGGCCTGCCGGTCCTTGCCGCGGCCGCCGACCACCGGCAGCACCTGGGCGCCGAACTCGTTGGCCAGCCGGGCGTTGAAGGCCAGCTCGTCGGGGATGGTGGTCTCGGCGAAGTCGGTGCCCAGCACCAGCACCGCCTCGCAGCGCCGCTCCAGCGCCCGGAACCGGTCGACCAGCGCCGAGACCAGCTCGTCCTGCCCCTGGGCGGCACCGAGCTCGGCGGCGTCCTCGTAGCCGAGCCCGTAGAGCTCGGTGACCGGCAGGTCCAGCCGGTAGCGGGTGCGCAGCAGCTCCACCACGTGGTCGCCGACCGGCTGCCCGGGGGCGGCCGCGTGCACCAGGGGGCGGAAGACGCCGACCCGGTCCACCCGGCGGGTGAGCAGCTCCATGACGCCGAGTTCGACGGCCTGCCGGCCGTCCCCCCGGTCGATCCCGGTCACGTACACACTGCGCGCCACCGCGTTCGCTCCGTTCCGTCCGTACCTCGGGCCCGCCCCGACCCTACCTTCGCAGTTCGTGCTGGTGTTCGCACGTGCGGCGTCGGCGCCGGCCGGGCGGGCCCGACGGTCCGTCAGGCCGGGACCAGCCAGACCGTGGCCAGCGGCGGCAGCACCAGCTCGGCGCTGTGCGGCTGGCCGTTCCACGGCACCGGCTCGGCCTTCACCGGCCCGGCGTTGGCCACCCCGCTGCCGCCGAACCGCTGGTCGTCGGTGTTCAGCAGCTCGCGCCAGAGCCGGTCCGGGGAGCCGAGCGCGGGCAGGCCGACCCGGTGGCCGTGCCGCACCACCGGCGAGAAGTTGCAGACCGCGACCAGCGGGCTGCCGTCGGCCGCGTACCGGACGAAGGCCAGCAGGTTGTCCTCGGCCGCGCCGCCGTCCAGCCAGCGGAAGCCCTCCGGGCTGGTGTCCAGCTCCCACAGGGCCGGCCGCTCCCGGTAGGCGCGGTTCAGCTCGGCCACCAGCCGGCGCATCCCGCGGTGCTCCTGGTGGGCCGGCCAGTCCTCCTCCAGCACCCACCACTGCGGGCCGTGCTCGTGGTGGAACTCCGCGCCCTGGGCGAACTCCTGGCCCATGAAGAGCAGCTGCTTGCCCGGGTGGGACCACATGAAGCCCAGGTAGGCGCGCTCGTTGGCGCGCTGCTGCCACCAGTCGCCGGGCATCTTGGCGACCAGCGCGCCCTTGCCGTGCACCACCTCGTCGTGCGAGATCGGCAGCACGTAGTTCTCCGAGTAGGCGTAGACCATGGAGAAGGTGATCTCGTTGTGGTGGTACTTGCGGTGCACCGGCTCCTTGGCCATGTAGACCAGCGAGTCGTGCATCCAGCCCATGTTCCACTTGAAGCCGAAGCCCAGGCCGCCGGTGTCGGTGGAGCGGGTGACGCCGTCCCAGGCGGTGGACTCCTCGGCGATGGTGACCACGCCGGGGCAGCGCTTGTAGACGGTGGCGTTCATCTCCTGCAGGAAGCCGACCGCGTCCAGGTTCTCCCGGCCGCCGAACTGGTTGGGCGCCCACTGGCCGTACTCGCGGGAGTAGTCCAGGTAGAGCATCGAGGCGACCGCGTCCACCCGCAGCCCGTCGATGTGGAACTCCTCGCACCAGTAGACCGCGTTCGCCACCAGGAAGTTGCGCACCTCGGTGCGGCCGTAGTCGAAGGTCAGGGTGCCCCAGTCGGGGTGCTCGGCGCGCCGCGGGTCGGCCGGCTCGTAGAGCGGTTCGCCGTCGAACCGGGCCAGCGCGAAGGCGTCCTTGGGGAAGTGGGCCGGCACCCAGTCCATGATCACGCCGATCCCGGCCCGGTGCAGCGCGTCCACCAGGAAGCGGAAGTCGTCCGGGGTGCCGAGCCGCGAGGTCGGCGCGTAGAAGCCGGAGACCTGGTAGCCCCAGGAGCCGCCGAACGGGTGCTCCATCAGCGGCATGAACTCCACGTGGGTGAAGTGCAGCTCGCGCAGGTAGGCGGGCAGCTCATCGGCGAGCCGGCGGTACGTCAGGCCCTTGCGCCAGGAGGGCAGGTGGACCTCGTAGACGGACATCGGCTCGCGGTGGTGACGGGCCCGGGAGCGCCGGGCCAGCCAGTCGGCGTCGCCCCACTCGTAGGCCGACTCGGTGACCACCGAGGCGGTCTCCGGCGGCAGTTGGGCCTCGCGGGCGAGCGGGTCGGCCTTCTGCCGGAAGTGGCCGTCCTTGCCCCGGATCTCGAACTTGTACCGGCTGCCGACCGGCAGCCCCGGCACGAACAGCTCCCAGACCCCGCTGGCGCCCAGCGAGCGCATCGGGAACCCGGTGCCGTCCCAGTGGTTGAAGTCGCCGACCAGCCGCACCCCGACGGCGTTCGGCGCCCAGACCGCGAAGCCGGTGCCCTCGATCCCGTCCACCGTGCGGCGGTGCGCGCCCAGCGCCTCCCAGAGCCGCTCGTGCCGGCCCTCCCGGATCAGGTGCAGGTCCAGCTCGCCCAGGGTCGGCGGCAGCCGGTAGGCGTCCTCCTGCCGGACCGGTTCGGCGCCCGGGTAGCCCACCCGCAGCTCGTAGTCCGGCACCGCGGCACCGGGCAGCAGGCCGGTGAAGAGGCCGCTCTGCTGGTGGGTCAGCTCGGCCGGCCCGTAGGCGGTCTCGATGGTGACCCGCTCGGCCAGCGGGCGCAGCACCCGGATCGCGGTGCCGCCGGTGATGGGGTGGGCGCCGAGCAGGGCGTGCGGGTCGTGGTGCGCGCCGCCGACCAGCCGCTCGATCTCGGCCGGCGGCAGCGGCGCCTCCGCCAGCCGGAGCACCGGCCCGCCGTCCGGGTCCGCGGCCGGCGGCGCGGCCGCGGACCCGGACCCGGACCGCTCGGGCGCCTGGGTGCGGCCGGCCCCGCGGTCCGGGCGGGCCGGTCCGCTCGGGAGGAAGGTGGCGGGCACGGTCGGGACGGGTCGGTCGAGCGGGGCCACGGCAGGCTCCTCCACGGTGGGGGCTACGGAACGGACGGGGCAACGGGCGCGGCCACGGCTCAGGTCGCGGTGGCGAGCCGGTGGATGGCGGTCAGCGGGATCGGCAGCCAGCCCGGCCGGTGCCGCGCCTCGTAGACCACCTCGTAGACCGCCTTGTCGATCTCCAGCGCCCGCAGCAGCTCCGGGCAGCCGGCCGGGTCGGTGCCGCCGGCCGCGGTGTAGCCGGCGCAGTAGGCGGCCCGGTTGCGGGCCGCCCAGGCGGCCGCCAGGAGGGCCAGCTCCGGGTCCGGTTCGGCGCCGGCCAGCAGGTGCGCGGCGGCGTAGTCGAAGGAGCGCAGCATCGCCGCCACGTCCTTCAGGGCCGGTTGCGGCAGCCGCCGCTCGGCCACCGACTTGGCCGGCTCGCCCTCGAAGTCCAGCAGCACCCAGCCCTGCGGGGTGCGCATCGCCTGGCCCAGGTGCAGGTCGCCGTGGATCCGCTGGACGGTCAGGCCGGTCAGGTGGTCGGCCGTCAGCTGCCGGAAGGCGGCGTGCAGGGCCGGCCGGTAGCGGCGCAGGGCCGGCACCGCGACCGCCGCCGCGTCCAGCCGCTCGGCCATCGCGGTGGCCAGCCGGCCGGTCTGCTCCCGGTCCAGCCGGGCCACCGGCAGCGCCCTGGCCAGTACCCGATGCACCTCGGCGGTGGCCCGGCCGAGCCGGTGCGCCTCGACCGCGAAGTTGCCCGGGCTGGGATCGCCCTTCAGCCGGGCCACCTGGTCCAGCGCCAGCTCCCAGCCGTCCTCGGCGTCCGGCAGGAAGCGCTGCAGCAGGCCCAGGGTGGCCGGCTCGGCGCCGACCAGCCGGCTCTCGAACCAGGCCTCCACCCGGGGGATCCGGGTGGAGCCGGCCCGGGAGAGGGCCAGCGACAGCTCCAGGTCGGGGTTGGTGCCGGGGCTGATCCGGCGGAAGAGCTTGAGGATGAACTCGGTGCCGAAGATGACCGAGGTGTTGGACTGCTCGGCGGTGCCGGCCCGGCCGAGCAGGTCGCCGGGCAGGCCGGGGCCGGGGGTGCGGCGGAAGGCCAGCGGGCCGAACCGGTCGGCGCCGGCCAGGTGGGCCAGCAGCCGGCCGGTCAGCTCCGGGTCGTGCACCGCGTCGTAGAGCGCCGCGCCGTCGTACGGGCCGTGGGTCAGGCTGCCCAGCGAGGCCTCCGGCAGCAGACCGGGCGGCGCCTCGGCGCGCAGCCCGAGCAGCAGCTGGTAGAGGTCGGTCTGGTCGCCGTGCTCGACCCGCAGCAGCAGGTGGAGCATCGCCGGGTCGCCGGTGACCAGCGGCGTCGCGGTGACCGGGCGCAGGCCGGTGATCGCCTGGCCCTTGCCCGCGTACCAGCGCTGGCCGGGCAGCCAGTCGGCGATCAGCGGGAGGGCGGCCTCGACCAGCTCGCCGACCGCCAGCGAGCCGCCGGTGCGCGGCCGGCCGGTCTGCGCCCCGCCCGGATGGCCGCCGCCCGGATGCCCGCCGGCGGCGCGCCCGAGGGCGGCGTGCGGTGCCCCGGGCCCCGCGGGACCGCGCGGGGCGGTGCCGGCGTCGCGATGGGTGTGGGCTTGAGAACGGGAGATTTCCGACATGACTCCCTTTCCCCGGAAGCAGGCTGACGGCCCGACGGATCAGGCCGGGCGAGCCAGTCTCCCGGATTTCGGCGGCGCGGCGGCGACGGCACGCGAGTCGGACTCGGGTGTCACGCCTGAGGGGGTGTTCGCGTTGGGCTGTTCTCCGTACCGGGTGGCGCGCGGACCGCCGGGGGCGCAGGCCCAGCGGCCGGTGCGCCCCCGGCGCTGCGGGATCGTTACTGCGCTCCCGGCTTGCGCAGCTGGAACCAGTAGAAGCCGTGCCCGGCCAGGGTGAGCAGGTACGGCCACTCACCGATCGACGGGAACCGCACCCCGCCGATCAGCTCGACCGGGAAGCGCCCGCCGTACCGCCGCAGGTCCAGCTCGGTGGGCTGCGGGAACCGGGAGAAGTTGTTCACGCACATCACCAGGTCGCCCTGGTGCTCCCGCACGAAGGCCAGGACGGCCGGGTTGCTGGACGGAAGCTCGGTGTAACTGCCCAGTCCGAAGGCCGGATTGAGCTTGCGGATCTCGATCATGCGCCGGGTCCAGTGCAACAGCGAGGAGGAACTGCTCTGCTGTGCCTCGACGTTGGTGACCTGGAAGCCGTAGACCGGATCCATGATGGGCGGCAGACTGAGCCTGCCCGGGTCCGCCGAGGAGAAACCCGCGTTGCGGTCCGGGGTCCACTGCATCGGGGTGCGCACCCCGTCCCGGTCGCCCAGCCAGATGTTGTCGCCCATCCCGATCTCGTCCCCGTAGTAGAGCACCGGGGAGCCGGGCAGCGAGAGCAGCAGCGCCGTGAAGAGCTCGATCTGGTTGCGGTCGTTCTCCAGCAGCGGGGCGAGCCGGCGGCGGATGCCCACGTTGGCCCGCATCCGCGGGTCCTTCGCGTACTCCGCGTACATGTAGTCGCGCTCCTCGTCGGTGACCATCTCCAGGGTCAGCTCGTCGTGGTTGCGCAGGAAGATGCCCCACTGGCAGCCGCTCGGGATGGTCGGCGTCTTGGCGAGGATTTCCGAGACCGGGTAGCGGGACTCCCGGCGCACCGCCATGAAGATCCGCGGCATCACCGGGAAGTGGAAGGCCATGTGGCACTCGTCGCCGCCGGAGCCGAAGTCGCCGAAGTAGTCCACCACGTCCTCGGGCCACTGGTTGGCCTCGGCGAGCAGCACGGTGTCCGGGTAGTCGGCGTCGATCTCCTTGCGGACCCGCTTGAGGAACTCGTGGGTCTCCGGCAGGTTCTCGCAGTTCGTCCCCTCGCGGGCGAACAGGTACGGCACCGCGTCCAGCCGGAAGCCGTCGATGCCCAGGTCCAGCCAGAACCGCAGGCCGGCGATCATCTCCTCCTGGACCCGCGGGTTGTCGTAGTTCAGGTCCGGCTGGTGGGAGAAGAACCGGTGCCAGAAGTACTGCTTCCGGACCGGGTCGTAGGTCCAGTTGGAGGTCTCGGTGTCGATGAAGATGATCCGGGCGTCCGGGTACTGCTTGTCGTCGTCGGCCCACATGTAGAAGTCGCCGTAGGGGCCGTCCGGGTCGTTGCGGGAGGCCTGGAACCACGGGTGCTGGTCGCTGGTGTGGTTCATCACGAAGTCGATGATCACCCGCATGCCGCGCTTGTGCGCCGCGTCCACGAACTCGACGAAGTCGGCCAGGTCGCCGAACTCCGGCAGCACCGCCGTGTAGTCGGCCACGTCGTACCCGCCGTCGCGCAGCGGGGAGGCGAAGAACGGCGGCAGCCAGAGGCAGTCCACGCCGAGCCACTGGAGGTAGTCGAGCTTGGCGGTGAGCCCCTTCAGGTCGCCCACACCGTCGCCGTTGCTGTCCTGGAAGGACCGCACCAGCACCTCGTAGAAGACCGCGCGCCTGAACCACTCCGGGTCCAGGTCCTTCTTCTCGGTGTCCGCGAAGGTGTCGGGGACGGGCTCGTTCACAATCACAGGGAGGTCCTCCGAACGGTGAGGAGGTGGGCCGGCGACACCGAGGGGTCGAGCCGGACGTAGTTGTGGCGGTGCCAGGTGTACTGCGCGCCGCTCAGCTCGTCGGTGACGGCGAGCTCTTCGTCACTCGGAAGGGTGACGGTGGCCTCTTGCGGCTGCCACGGGTCGAGGTTGACCACCACGATGACCTCGTCGTCCCCGGTGCGCTTGGTGTAGGCGATGACCTGGTCGTTGTCGGTCGGCAGGAAGACCAGGTTGCGCAGCTCCTGCAGCGCGGGGTGGGCCCGGCGCTGCAGGTTGAGCGCGGTCAGCAGCGGGGCCAGGGAGTCGGTGCGGGACCAGTCGCGCGGGCGCAGCTGGTACTTCTCCGAGTCCAGGTACTCCTCGGTGTCCGGGCCCGCCGGGGTGCACTCGGCGAACTCGAACCCGGCGTAGACGCCCCAGCTCGGGGAGAGCGTGGCGGCCAGTACGGCGCGCACCGCGAAGGCGGCGGGGCCGGTGTGCTGGAGGTGGCGGGGCAGGATGTCCGGGGTGTTGGCGAAGAAGTTCGGGCGCATGTAGGCGGCCGCCTCGCCGCTCAGCTCGGTCAGGTACTGGGTCAGCTCGTGCTTGCTGTTGCGCCAGGTGAAGTAGGTGTAGGACTGCTGGAAGCCGATCTTGGCCAGGGTGTGCATCATGGCCGGCCGGGTGAACGCCTCGGCCAGGAAGATCACGTCCGGGTCGGTGCGGTTCACCTCGCCGAGCACCTTCTCCCAGAACCGCACCGGCTTGGTGTGCGGGTTGTCCACCCGGAAGATCCGCACCCCGTGCGCCATCCAGTGCCGCAGCAGCCGGATGGTCTCGATCACCAGGCCGTCGAAGTCCTGGTCGAAGTTGATCGGGTAGATGTCCTGGTACTTCTTCGGCGGGTTCTCGGCGAAGGCGATCGAGCCGTCCAGCCGGTGGCTGAACCACTCCGGGTGCTTGTTCACCCAGGGGTGGTCGGGGGAGGCCTGCAGGGCGAAGTCCAGGGCGATCTCCAGGCCGAGGTCGGTCGCCCGGGCGACGAAGGCGTCGAAGTCCTCCAGGGTGCCCAGGTCCGGGTGGACGGCGTCGTGCCCGCCCTCCGGCGCGCCGATCGCCCAGGGCGAGCCGACGTCCTGCGGGCCCGCGGTCAGGCTGTTGTTGGGGCCCTTGCGGTAGGAGAGGCCGATCGGGTGGATCGGCGGCAGGTAGACCACGTCGAAGCCCATCGCGGCGACCGCCGGCAGCCGCTCGGCGGCGGTGCGGAAGGTGCCGGAGCGCATGGACCCCTCCCGCCCGGCGCCGGGCGAGGAGGGAGGCTCCAGCGTGGCGCCCTCCGAGCGCGGGAAGAACTCGTACCAGGAGCCGTAGAGCGCGCGCCTGCGCTCGACCTTCAGCGGCATCGGCTCGGCGGCGGTGACCAGCTCGCGCAGCGGGTGGCGGGTCAGCGCGGCCGTCACCTCGGGGGTGAGGGCGGCGGCCAACCGGGTGAGCGGCGGGCGGGCGGTGTCGCGCAGGGCGGCCACCGCGCGCAGCACCTGGGGGCGGCCCTCGCGCTTGGGCACCCCGGCGGCGGCGCGCTCCAGCAGCACCGCGCCCTCCTCCAGCACCAGGTCGACGTCCTGACCGGCCGGCACCTTGATGGCGGCGGCGTGCCGCCAGGTGGCGACCGGGTCGCTCCAGGCCTCCACCGTGTAGCTCCAGCGGCCCTCGGCCGTCGGGGTGACCTCGGCGCCCCAGCGGTCGGTGCCGGGGGCCAGCTCGCGCATCGGCACCCAGCCGCCGCCGCGGCCGCCGGGGCCGCGCAGCACCACGTTGGCGCCGACCGCGTCGTGGCCCTCGCGGAAGACCGTGGCGGTGACCTGGAAGGTCTCGCCGACCACCGCCCGGGCGGGGCGGCGGCCGGCGTCCACCGCCGGGGCGACGTCCAGCACGGGGATCCGGCCGATCATCGGGGCGTTCTCCTTGGTACGGGTGCGGGCGGCGGCCCGCGGCTTCGACGGGGTGTCGGACTTCGCGGTGGTCGTGGACTTCTGGGTGCTCTTCTGGGCGGACTTCTCCGCGGACTGGGCCGTCCGGGTGGCGGGGGCCCGGCGCCGGGGCGGTTCGGAGGGCGCCGTGACCGGTTCCGCTATGGCCGGGATCGGCAGCAGCCGGGTGCCACCCGGCCCCTCGGAAGGCTCCAACCCCTCGGACACCAGTGCGGACTGATTCCGTGTGTCGCCGTGCATGCCGAACTCCTGCCCGTGATCGGCGGCAGTCCCGGAGCGGAAGGGGCCGGGGAGTGCCTGAGGTCTACTGGGTGGGGGACTGACGAGCGACCGGAGCCTGCCCGTACCGCCGGGTCGGGCCAGGCCGAGACCGGCGCCCACGGCGGTCCGGAACGGCGAAACGGCGCACGTCCCGGCGCGCGGCCTCGCGGCACGCCCGGACAGGGCGATTCCGACCCACCCCGGGAACGACCGGGGCGGGGATGAGGACACGCGATGACCCACCAGGGAGGACACCCAGTGGGCCGAGTGGGCTAACGGAGGGTCGGGGAAGGATTCGGAACCAACGCGGAACCAGTTGCGGAACCAGGAGGACCGACCGCGTCGCACGGGAAACGCCACCCATGTCGCCCCGCGGCGATTGCGGCCTGTGCCCATCCTCGCACTGTTCGTAGCTCTTACCACTCGGTCTGTCGTCGGCGCGGTGGTGCGGGGGAGCGTATTGCGCCCCCCCTTCGCCCCCCGAACGGGGGAATCGCGCGACCCGCGCGCGCCTTCGGGACGAGTGCGCCCTCTGCGCCCCCCGTGGCTCCGACTGCGCCGGACGTGACCTCTTCGATACGCCCGAATGGAGCTGTGTTACGAGAGTTGACGCCCCATCAGCGACGTGTGGCGGTCTAGGCTTCGAGCTGTGAAGGCCATCCGCAGATTCACCGTCCGTACCGTCCTGCCCGAGCAACTCCAGCCGCTGCACGAGCTCGCACTCAACCTGCGCTGGTCCTGGCACCCGGAGACCCGGGAGCTGTTCCGCTCGGTCGACCCGGGAGTCTGGGAGGCCGTCGGCGAGGACCCGGTCCGGCTGCTCGGCGAGGTGCCCGCCCACCGGCTGGCCGCCCTGGCGGCCGACCGCCGGTTCCTGCGCCGCCTGGGTGACCTGACCGACGACCTGGCCGACTACCTGGGCGCGCCGCGCTGGTACCAGTCGGCCCCCGGCGCGGCCGAGCTGCCCGCCGCGATCGCCTACTTCTCCCCTGAGTACGGCATCGCCGCCGCGCTGCCGCAGTACTCCGGCGGCCTCGGCATCCTGGCCGGCGACCACCTCAAGGCCGCCAGCGACCTCGGCGTGCCGCTGATCGGCGTGGGCCTCTTCTACCGGCACGGCTACTTCCGCCAGTCGCTCAGCCGGGACGGCTGGCAGCAGGAGCGCTACCCGCTGCTGGACCCGGACGAGCTGGCCGTCACCCTGCTGCGCGAACCCGACGGCACGCCCAGCCGGGTGGAGCTGGCGCTGCCGGCCGGCCGCACGCTGACCGCGCAGATCTGGAAGGCCCAGGTCGGCCGGGTGCCGCTGCTGCTGCTCGACTCCGACGTGGAGTCCAACGCGGCCACCGAACGGGACGTCACCGACCGGCTGTACGGCGGGGGCAGCGAGCACCGGCTGCTGCAGGAGATGCTGCTGGGCATCGGCGGGGTGCGGGCCGTGCGCACCTTCTGCCGGCTCACCGGGCACGCCGCGCCGGAGGTCTTCCACACGAACGAGGGCCACGCCGGCTTCCTCGGCATCGAGCGGATCCGCGAGCTGGTGGCGGGCGAGGACGGGCACGACTTCGGCGCCGCGCTGGAGGCCGTCCGGGCCGGCACCCTGTTCACCACCCACACCCCGGTGCCGGCCGGCATCGACCGGTTCGAGGCAGAGCTGGTGGCCCGGCACTTCAGCGGCGACGCCGCGCTGCGCGGGGTGCCGGTGGACCGGGTGCTCGCGCTCGGCGTGGAGGACTGGCCGGGCGGCGACCCCAAGCTCTTCAACATGGCGGCGATGGGCCTGCGGCTGGCGCAGCGGGCGAACGGCGTCTCCACCCTGCACGGCGAGGTCAGCCGGACCATGTTCGGCCCGCTCTGGCCGGGCTTCGACGCCGGCGAGGTGCCGATCGCCTCGATCACCAACGGGGTGCACGCGCCGACCTGGATCGACCCCGCGGTGGTCCGGCTCGGCGCGAGCCGGATCGGCGCCGAGGCGGCCGAGACCGCGATGACGGTCGGCGGCTCCGACCGCTGGCACGGCGTCGACCAGATCGCCGACGAGGAGGTCTGGGAGGTCCGCGGCCTGCTCCGCGCCCAGCTGGTCGAGGAGGCCCGGCGCCGGCTGCGAGCCGCCTGGCGGGCCCGCGGCGCGGGCGACGCCGAGCTGGGCTGGACCAGCGGCGTGCTCGACCCCGAGGTGCTGACCATCGGCTTCGCCCGCCGGGTGCCCTCGTACAAGCGGCTCACCCTGATGCTGCGCGACCAGGACCGGCTGCGCGCCCTGCTGCTGCACCCGACCCGGCCGGTGCAGATCGTGGTGGCCGGCAAGGCCCACCCGGCGGACGACGGCGGCAAGCGGCTGATCCAGCAGCTGGTCGCCTTCGCCGACGACCCGGCGGTGCGGCACCGGATCGTCTTCCTGCCGGACTACGACATGGCGATGGCCAAGCACCTCTACCCCGGCTGCGACGTCTGGCTGAACAACCCGCTGCGCCCGCTGGAGGCCTGCGGCACCTCGGGGATGAAGGCCGCGCTCAACGGCTGCCTCAACCTCTCGGTGCTCGACGGCTGGTGGGACGAGTGGTACGACGGCCGCAACGGCTGGGCGATCCCGACGGCGGACGGTCCGGGCTTCGACGAGGACCAGCGCGACGACATCGAGGCGGCGGCCCTCTACGACCTGATCGAGCACCAGGTCGCGGCGCGCTACTACGAGCGGGGCCCGGACGGGCTGCCGCACCGGTGGATCGCGATGGTCCGGCACACCCTGGCCACGCTGGGCCCGAAGGTGCTGGCGGGCCGGATGGTGCGCGAGTACGTCGAGCGGCTGTACGCGCCGGCGGCCCTCGCCCAGCGGCGGCTGGACGCGGCGGGCGCCCGGGAGCTGGCGGAGTGGAAGGCGCGGGTCCGCCAGTCGTGGAGCGGCGTCGCCGTCGGCCACGTGGAGGCGGCGGTCTCGGAGGCGGCGGAGCTCGGCACGGCGCTGGCGCTGCGGGTCCAGGTGACGCTGGGTTCGCTGACCGCCGACGACGTGGAGGTGCAGGTCGTCTCGGGCTCCGTCGACGAGCGCGACCGCATCCGCGACGCCGAGGTGCAGACCCTCAAGCCGGTCGGCGGCCCGGACCTCGCGGGCTGCCAGCGCTACGAGGGCACGCTCGAGCTGTGCCGCACGGGCCCGTTCGGGTACACGGTGCGGGTGCTGCCCTCGCACGCGCTGCTGGTGTCGCCGGCGGAGCTGGGGCTGGTGGCACTGCCGCCGGAGTCCGCGGGGATGGATGCGGGGATGCTGCGCTAGCGGCTAACCCACTGAGCTGGTGCGCAGGAAGTCGGGTGGGTCGACTTCCTGCGCACCTCTATGTCGGGGCGCGAGGTTGACGCTCCATACGTCGCCGAAGCCGGGGAAGTGCTCGTTCCGTCCCTGATCGAGTCCTCCGCGGCACCCCGGAACCCCAGCTCCCGAAGCCGGTCCCAGACCCCCGGCGACAGCCGCCCGAACACCCGGGTCATGTCCCCCGCCGCCACGCACCCGTACCCGTGCAGCGTCAGATCGTCTGCTCGTAGCGCTTGCTCTACCCGGCCCGCTACCGCGTCGAAGTCCAACCCCGCGGCGGCTCCAACCGATACTCGCCGTTCCTCACGTCATGATCATCAGTCCTCGTATGGGGTCGGCAGTACCTTCATGCTTCTTCTCGCGTAGCGGGCGGGCGCGGGGTCGTAGTGCTGGCCGGGGTGACGGAGCGGGGTGTAGGCACTGTTGCTGTTGGGACAGGTGGTGTCTCCCCAGAGGGTGGGCGTTGCGAGGTGCCAGGCGCCCCTACGCTGTCAGCTCGCCTTGACAGCAACCGGCCAGTGACCGCCGGGAAAGTTGCTGTTGTCCCCGGCTTTGTCGTGGAGCGTTCCCATCTCAGTTGCCTGAGCGCCGAGAAAGGCCACCAGAGCAAGGACGAGGACCTTGAGGGTTGCCGAGTCCTCCGCTGTTTCGGTAACCGCATCCATGGCTGCAGGAATGGCGCCAATGTCGGTGAAGAATGTGACGATCAGCGCAGTCAGTACTACCTGGAACTTCGCGACAACGGTCAGAACCGCAGTGTAGAACGCGATTCCAGCGGCCGAGCAGGTGTAGAGCGAGCTACTGGTCTTTTCGGCAATCCCTGCGATGGCAGTTGCCGCACTGGACTGCGGTGCGATCGACTTCGTGTATGCGGTGGCGGCAGGACCTTGCCAGTTGCCAGTGGAGCCCAGGGTGCTCGGCTGGATCTCGCCTGCCACGGTCGTCGCTATTCCATGGATGTCTGTCCACTCGTAGGCATTGGCGATCATGATGAGAGGAGCAGCGGAGCCCTCCAGGCACTCCACTACTGTCTGCAAGAACTCCCTTCCACACCAGGCGATCGTTTCTGCGGACCCGACAAGGATCGACCCGAGCTGTGGCGGCATCCACCATTGATCGGCGGCCTCCCTGGCCTTTCCTGGCAGTGACTGGAGGGTATTGTTGAGAGACTGGACCGCGCTGGATATCTGGTCAAGAACAGTCTGGTGCTGGTTGGCCGGCGATGTCATCCGATGCCTCCCTGTCGCCCAATCGAGTTGATGTTGTCGGCCGCCTGCTGGTCCTGCTGTTGGTAGTTCGTCGCGGTCGTCCGAAGGCCCGCGCTGATTCCGACCATCGAGTCGTGGCCTTCCTTGGAGCGGTCGGAGACCGCGTCGCACACCTCGGCGTAAGCGCTGACGATGACTTGGAACGGCCCGCCCTGCGTGCGGTCCATCCGCACGCCCGTTACTCGGCTGACGATCGCGGTCATGCGGTCGGCTTGCGCGTCCCAGAGGTTGGCGTCAGTGGTCAACGTGTTGACGGTGACTTGATACCCCTGTTGCGAATCCGTCATGAGGTACCGCGCCTCTCCGTGGCCTCGAGTAGCCTGCCCGGCGTGGTCAACAGGGAGAGCGTCTCTGCCAGCAGCGCATCGGTCCCACCCGCTCGTGCAGCGCGCCTGTCGGACATTGACCGGCGAAGGTCGTTGCGGGCCTCGGCAAGTGCGTGCTGTAGTGCGCGCGTCAGCTCGCTGGCATTCTGGTTGGTCGCCCATCGATCGTCGATCTCGCAGGAGGTCAGACCATATCGAGAGATTCGAAGCGCTACCCGGCCATCAGCGGCTTCCCCGAGCCCGGATGGCGCCTCCATCTCTCCAGGCTCCGCGACCGCTTTGAGGAGGTCCTCGACCAACTCCTCGACGGGCCTTGGAGGTGCAGTGCTGAAGCTGTCGGCTTGCCGTTGGAGATCGGTGTCCATAAGTACCTGCGCTGATTCAGCCCCACGTTGCCGAGTTGCATCCAGCCAGGCAGCGCTGTCGGGTGCCTCATGCCAGACTTCAATTTGCCGGATGGCCGCGGCGCGTGCGGCCTCCCGCACGGAATCATTCAACTCTCGCGCCGAAAGGCGCAGTTGCCAGCCGTGAGCAATAGTGATCGACTCGGGGAGCTGATCTGATCCCTGCACGACGAGGACCGTCTCCGAGTGGTCTCGCCCCTCGGAACGGCTCGACATGGCGGCTCGTGCTTCCAGTGCGAGCTGTTTCAAATGCTGGAGCCGTGAGTCCATCTGATCAAGGTGCTGCAGTACGTCATCCATTGCTGTTCCCCTGTGGCGTTTCTGGTCTGTCAGCGACTGGGATGCTGGCTGGTCCGGCGGGGTCTGGCCCGCAAGGTGTCGGCCAGGCCGACGGCGAACAGTGCTGTGCCGCAGACCAGCACCCCGGCGTTGGAGGCGCCGGCGTCATCTGACTGGTAGAGAGCGGCGCCTATCACCGCCAGGGACGCGGCCAGGAGGGCGGACAGCCAGCACAACAGGCGGCGGCGCGGCGGAATGGCCGCGAAGAGCATGGAGAAGACCGTGATGGCAGCTGCTGAAGTCATGGCGGCGATCAGGGTGGCTGTGATGAGCGGGTTGTGCGTCTTGCCGGGACCGGGGTCGTGAACCGTCCAGACGAAGAGGGCCCCCCCGAGCGTGCATTCCATCAGGAACAGGAGAAGACCAAGAGCCGAGGCGCTGATTGGCCTGAGCTGGTGGCTGGCTGCCATGTACCGTCCTGCGGTCGTCGCTGTGAGGTTCGTCGTCACCGAGCTGACGATCAATCAATAGTTAGCAGAAAGAGGTTGCCCCGAAGGCTGATTGAGCGAAGCTTGAGCAAAGTGGGTGGCCGTGTGACTGTCGTGGACTCTGGGGCGGGATGGTCTCGCGAGACCGTCGCCAGGGAGTCGAGTGACGCGACCCCGTGGGGTGTCGGACTCCGTGATGGTCAGCTCTTGGAGACGCGAATCCCGGCGATGACCGACTTGCCGCGGATCGCGCGGGTGGCCACGCCCCAGGTGTCGCTGAGGGCGTCGATCAGGAGCAGGCCACGGCCGCCGGCGGAGAGCAGGTCGGGGAAGGTGGGGGAGGGGAGGTCGGGTCGGCCGGATCCCGGGTCGGAGACGGCGAGCCAGTAGTGGCCGTCGCCGGACCAGAAGACCAGCTCGACCATCTCCTCCTCGTCCGCGAGGGCGCCGTGGCGGATGGCGTTTGTGACCAGCTCCGAGGTCAGCAGCCTCAGTTCGTAGGAGAGGTGGCGCGGACAGCCGACGGGAAGCGCATCCGCGACGGCCCGGCGGGCCTGCGGGACGGAGGCGAGGTGCGCCGGGAACCGCCAGTGGGCGGGGACGGCGGGGAGACTGGGGATTCCGGGCATGGCTGACTCCTGGTCAGGGCACGGGGATTGGGCATGCGGAGGTGGCACGTATTGCCGTGTGTGACTCACGCACTACTCAAGGTAGAGCATGAGAGGGCACATGTTCCACCGGCTTCGTGAAATGGACCGGAGATCCCGTGGCGGGCAGACTGAGCGGCATGCACGGAGAGGTGAGAGATGCCGTCGAGAAGTAATCCGACTGCCCGTCAGCAACGCCTTGGTGTTGAGCTGAAGAAGATGCGCGAGGCGGCGGGATTGTCGACGGAGCAGGCTGCGGCGCTGCTGGAGACGAACCGGACCGTGATCACGAACACCGAGGCCGGGCGTCACGGAGTCAGCGCGGAGCGCGTTCGTCGTATGGCTTGCAACTACGAGTGCCCCGATGCGGACTTGATCGAGGCGCTCGCCAGGATGGCCGGTGATCGGAGCAAGGGCTGGTGGGAGGAGTACCGAGGCGTGCTCCCGCCGACGTTCCTGGACATCGCTGAGCTGGAGTGGTTCGCGAACTCGCTCCGGATGAGCACCATGATGCACATCCCGGGTCCGTTCCAGACGGAAGCCTATGCGCGTGCGCTGTTCGCGGCGGCGATCCCGGCGCTGCCGGGTGAGGAGTTCGAGCGCAGGGTTGCTCATCGGATCAGGCGCTGCCGGATACTCGAACGTGCTGAGCCGGTTCCCTACACCGCCGTCATCCATGAAGCGGCGCTTCGGATCGAGGTGGGCGGTCGGAAGGTTCTGCGCGAGCAGTTGGAGTCGGTCCTCGAACTGTCGGAGCGGGATGGCATCACCGTCCAAGCGCTTCCGTTCGCCGCTGGAGCGTTCCCCGGTTCGGGGCAGACCATCCTCTACGCCGTTGGCGACGTACCGAGTCTTGATGTGGTTCAGCTCGACCGCACCATGGTCGCCGAGTTCCTGCACGTTGAAGCGCAGCTGAAGAAGTTCTCGTTGCAGTTGGACCAGATGCAGCGGGATGCACTCTCGCCCGACGACACGCGTAGCTTGATCCACACCATCGCACGTCAGCTCTAGGAGACGACCGAATGTCCGAGATCGCCTGGGAGCCCCCGTTCTGCCAAGACTCGGGCAACTGCTTCCGCCTAGGCACCGACTCCGACGGCAACGCCTACATAGCCGTCAACGGCCAGGAGCAGCAAGCCATCACCGACTCCCACGACGCCTTGCGCGCCTTGATCCTGGAGATCAAGGCGGGCAAGGCTGATCACCTCTTGTAATCCGTCAGACCAGGCTCTCGCGCCAGGCCGAGTGCAGCTGCGCGAACCGCCCGGTCCCCGCGATGAGTTCGGCGGGCGTGCCGTCCTCGACGATGCGCCCGCGCTCCATCACCAGCACCCGGTCGGCGATCTCCACCGTCGACAACCGGTGCGCGATGATCACCGCAGTCCGGCCCGCCAGGACCGTCTGCATTGCGTGCTGCACAGCCTGCTCGCCCGGGATGTCCAGGGAGCTGGTCGCCTCGTCGAGGATCAGCACCGCCGGATCGGCCAACAGGGTGTCGATCCCGCCGGATCGGTTTGGGTCGGCGTCAACCGTCGAGCGCCGCAGGTCCTCGCGGGCGCCGGAGAGCGCGAACCGTAGGGCCCGGGTGAGTCCGTCGGCGTTCTGCCCGACGGTCCACTGGCCGTCGATCTCGCAGGAAACGAGGCCGGTTGACGAGATTCGGAGGGATACCCGGCCGTCAGCGGCTTCGCCGAGGCCCGAGGTCGGCACTGTCGGCGGGACTCGCGGTATCGCCGCCAGCAGGTCTGCGGTCACCTCATGGACGGGTCTCGGGGGAAGGGCGGCGAAGCTTTCGGCTCGCCGTTGCAGGTCTGTCATGTCGGCTCCCTGGGCGGAGTCGATGCTCGGGCTTCGGAACGCCTCCAGCCAGGCGGCTCCGTCGTGCTCGTCGTACCAGTCTTCGACCTGCCGGATAGACGCCGCTCGTGCCGCCTCCATGACGGCATGGCCCAACTCTCCAGGTTCCAGACGCTGTTGCCAGCCGGGCGAAATGGTGATCGATTCGGGAAGGTGGTCCGGGCCCTGAAGTACGAGGACCGACTCCGAACCGTCCCGGCCCTCGGAGCGCTGCGTCATGGCAGCCCGTGCCTCCATGGTCAGCTGTCGCAGGCTCTGGAGCTGGGAGTTCATCTGATCGAGGCGTTGAACGAGGTCATCCACTGCTGCTACCCCCCTTGGGTCTATGGCGTGTCAGCCGATCGGGCGAGCCTTGGTGCGGCTGGGACGGGCGCGGAGGACGTCGGCCAGGATGGCGGTGATCAGTGCTGCGCCACAGACCTCGACTCCGACGAGGGGGCCGCCGTTGGCAGGGGACCGGTAGATCACGATGCCCATCACCGCCAAGGTGGCGGCCAGGAGGGCCGACAGCCTGCAGAGCCGTCGGCGACGCGGCGCGACGGTGGCGAAACGCCGGGCGAGCAGTGTGAGCGCGGCAGCCGCCACCATGGCCGCCACCAGAACCGTTGCGACCAGCGGGTTGCGTGTCTTGCCGGGGCCCGGGTCGTGCAGTTGCCAGGTCAGGAATCCTGTCTACAGAGCCGCTTCGATCTGGAACAGCAGAAGGCCCAACCCGAATCGGCTTAACGGCTTGAGCGGTCTGAGGTTCCCCCGAGGTGCGGAAGGTTGCCGGAGATGGCCGTGCGACTCTCCGGAATCGCTGGCGTCCGAACAAGTAGTTAGCAGACGGCGGTTGACTTGAATGCTGGTTGAGCAAAGTTTGAGCATGGAGACGGAACGGTGGGATATCCGTGTGACTTCTGTGGTTTCTGGGAGGCCTGTGGTGCGGCGAGAGCAGGTGCTCCCGTCTGGTTCAGTGGCAACTGCTGAACCGGTCCGCGCCCGCGAGCAGGTCGGTCCGGGGCTCGACTTCGATGGCTTGGCCGTGTTCGTTTCTTCACTACTTCTCCACCATTGGTCACCATGTGGCGGTAGGCTGGCACCCTTCGTGACGATCGTTACCTGTGGGGGGACAATGGTCGACCTGGATTTCGAGCGCAGGATGAATCCCTGGCTCTTCGACGACAGCGGCAATCTGACCGACCAGGCAAGGAAGCAGTTCCCGGATCTGGCGCAGGACGCGCTGCCGGTCAACTTCGTGGCAAGTGGATCGCTTTCGGTCCACCCGCCGACGCTCGTCCAGGCGAGCCAGCAGGCCTTCACGCTGCAGGCCCGGGTGAGCAGTGAGTGCGACCAGCCGGGGGGCGATGTGCCGGGCGCGGCCGGTGCGTTGAACGGCTGGGCCACCGGGCCGGCGATCACGGCGGCTTGGGATGTGTGGAAGCAGCAAGTGCAGTCGCTCGCTGATGCGTTGGGGCGGATCGGGCAGAACTTGCAGGCCAATGCGAACGGTTACGTGCAGGCCGACCAGCACAACCAGCGCCGCTTCGCCGAAGGGGACGGGCCCGCCTGATGGTGACCTACCAGCAGCTGCGCGATGTGAACCTGAGCAGCTTGGATGCGCTGGCCTCGGACTTCGAGAAGCTGGTGCGCAACTGGGACCTCGCCACCGCGATGGCCGACCAGCTCATCAACCCGCTGGAACAGTCGGGTTGGAGCGGGGATGCGGCGAACGCGGCGGGCGTGGTGCTCACGCAGACGCGAGGGCAGATCGATCTCGCCTTCGAGGAGGCGAGCGCCCTGGCGCGGGCGTTGCGTGACGCGCACGATCAGTTCGACGCGGCGCAGAAGGCGTTGCGAGGGGTAATGGACGATGCGTCGCACCAGAAGCTGACGATCGACGACCAGGGCGGGATCAGCTGGCGGGCTGCGGCGGCTGGATCGGCGGACGCGCAGAACCCGGCCTACGACTCGCAGCGCCAGCACCAGGCGCAGGGCATCGCGGCGCGGGTGTCCGCGGTGCTGCAACAGGCGACGGAGGCCGATCAGGCTGCTGCTGCCGCACTCGCGGCCGATACCGGGACGAGCACAGCTGGCTTCAACGCCAGCCCGTTGGGCGGCATCCAGGACCAGGAGGCCCAGCAGGCGGCACAGCTGCTCAGCTTGGGGGCGGGTGCTACGGATGCCCAAATTGCTCAGCTGGACCAGCTGTTGAAGGAGCACAACGGAGACCCGCGGTTCACCACGGCGTTCTACGAGAAGCTCGGGCCGCAGGGGTTCCTGACGGACTGGGCGTTGATGGACCAGAGCGGTGACTACGCGAACAGCAAGGCGCGTGCGGACGCGTTGAAGGACATCCAGGGGAACCTCGGGCTCTCCCTGGCGAACGCGACCGACACCAGGAACGTGCCGCACCTTTCGGATGCCTGGGAAGCGGATCTCCGGAAGGTCGGCGCCTCACACCTCCAGATGGTTCCGGGGGCGCCGGACGCGAGTGAGCCGTATGGGTACCAGGTGCTCTCGAACATCCTGCGTACGGGCAGTTACGACGCGCACTTCCTGGATCCGATCGCGGAGCACGTCACCCAGCTGACCCAGGCCAACCCGTCGATGTGGGACGCGGTGTTGAACAACCACCCCGACTCCCTGACGGAGTTGGGGTTCCTCACCACGGACGGTACCGGGTTCAACCCGATGTCGGGGGTGCTGGAGGCATTGGGGCACAGCCCAGATGCGGCGACGCACTACTTCCATGACCAGGCGACGCTCTACAACCCGGACGGCACGGTCAAGGGGCCGGCCGACCCGTCCTTCAAGTACGTGGATCTGCTGACCAACGAGGGCCCGGGAAGTCTTGGCAATGGTTCCTACTCTGTCCTGATGGACCGCAACACGACGGGCGACCAGTTCCCGGAGAACGGTCTGCCGAGCTCAGGCGAGACGCTGGCCCTGGGGCATGCGCTGCAGGCTGCTACGGTCGGTCTGGCGTGGGACTCGACGGATGCGCCGCTGCCACAGCACACCGACGAGATGAACGCTGTCATGGCTGATGTCGTCAACAAGTTCGGCGGCGGCGACGGACCGAAGCTGATAGCCGGCGACGGTGCGTTGTTCGGCAACATGAATGACAGCCTCGGCAATATGACTGCTGCCTACATGGGTGATGTTCAGAGTGCTGTGAGCAACACCCAGATGCCAGGGCTCGGCGAGCACTTGGCGCCCTTGGACCAGACGGCCACGGAAAAGCTGGTGGGCACGCTCGGACGTGATCCGGGTGCCTACGCGACGATCGCGCAAGCTCAGCAGGCTTACACGACGGCGCAGGTGCAGGACGTCATGGCTCACCCTGACCAACATCCGGATCTGACCACTGCCTTGGACGATGCGGTACATCCCGGGGGAATGGTCCAGGGGCTGGTGTCGAGTGGACGGGCGAGCGAGACGCTACTGAACCAGCAGACCAGCGACGCGGCTTACAACGCGAAGATCGATCAGCGAGCGCAGTGGGCTCAGAAGATCTGGGAAGTAACTGGTGGCAAGAAGGTCGGTGATGTGCCCGGTGGTGGCTACCTGAACAACAAGGTTGATCAGATCATTCAGAACACTGCTGATGCATACAAGGTCGACACCAGTGGCCAGTCTACGGATCGCGCAACCGCGCTGATGAATTCGGGGGCAAAGAGCTCGGCGTCGGGTGCGGTGCTGACCGCGGGTGCCGGGATGGGACTCAGCCGCAGCTACCTGACCGATCTCGCCAACCACGCCACGTTGACGGGAAGCGACGGGTTCGCCGCCGGGTATGCGATCTTCCATGGTGGGAAGGATCTCTGACGTGAGGTCGGACGCGAAGCCACAGGCGCGTCGGATGTACGTGCTGTGGAGCCTGGTCGGGGTGCTGATTGCTGCCGGTGTGGGCGTTGGGGTCTGGCGTCCGTGGCGCGACACGGTGACGCTACCGCCGAGCGCGTGTTGGGGGATGCTGGAGAAGGCCGACTATCAACCGCTGGCCGGCAGCAGTGGTACGGCGACCGAGGAGGTCGATGCCGAGTTCCACGGCGGTCCTTATCGGTTCGGAATTCCGCAGACCCAGTGCAACTTGCTGTGGAACGGCAAGGGCCGGGAGATCCTGGACGTCATGATCCAGCAGCAGTCGGCTGATCCGGAGAAGTCGGATATCCCCGAGTTCGGCGGAGGGAAGCCGCATCGGTGGGACTTCGGTGCCGACGCCATTGGGTGGACCGGTGACAGTAAGGTTCCGGTGGTTGAGCTCTTTCTGCGGTGCCAGTACGCGACGGCTGCCGATGCTCCGCCGATTCAACCCTACGTCCAACTCAGGGTCATGGCGTCCGAGGGGGTTGCTTCGGCTGCGCTTCCTGAGGTGCGGCAGGCCCTGGCCGATGTCTCGTTGAAGTTGGCGAAGACCCTGGCTCAGCGGATCCCTTGCAGCAATTCGGTCCAACTGGCCGATAGAGCGCCAGTCATCTCCTGATCGAGGAGCATGCGTCCCGGATCAGCACGCCCTCGCCGCCTTGCCCGCCCTGATCATGGAGATCAGGGCGGGCAAGGCCGGCCATCTTCTCCGGCCCCTCAAACCAGGCTCTCCCGCCAAGCCGAGTGCAGCTGCGCGAACCGCCCCGTGCCCGCGATCAGTTCCTCCGGGGTGCCGTCCTCGACGATGCGCCCGCGCTCCATCACCAGCACCCGGTCGGCGATCTCCACCGTCGACAACCGGTGCGCGATGATCACCGCAGTGCGGCCGGAGAGCACCGTGCGCATCGCGTGCTGCACAGCCTGCTCGCCCGGGATGTCCAGGGAGCTGGTCGCCTCGTCGAGGATCAGCACCGCCGGGTCGGCCAGCAAGGCCCGCGCGAAGGCGACCAGCTGGCGCTGGCCCGCGGAGATCCTGCCGCCGCGCTTGCGGACGTCGGTGTCGTAGCCGTCCGGCAGAGCCGCGATGAAGTCGTGGGCGCCGATGGCCTTCGCCGCGGCCTCGATCTCGTCGCGCGTCGCGTCGGGGCGGCCGATGGCGATGTTCTCGGCGACGGTGCCGGAGAACAAGAACGACTCCTGAGTGACCATGACCACACCCCGCCGCAGTTCCGCCGTCTCCAGCTCGCGCAGGTCGACGCCGTCCAGGGTGATCCGTCCGGCCGAGGGGTCGTAGAAGCGTGCCAGGAGCTTCGCCAGCGTCGACTTGCCCGCGCCGGTGGCGCCGACGACGGCGGTGGTGGAGCCCGCAGCCAACAACAGCGAGAAGGGGGGAAGGACTTCGGTGCCGTTGCGGTAGGAGAAGGAGACGGAGTCGAAGGCGACCGTGCGGCCCTTGGCGGAGGTGGCGGGAAGGGAGACGGGTGAGGAGGGCTCCGCGACCGACGCTTCGTGCGCCAGCAAGCCCGCGATCTTCTCCAGCGCGGCGGCCGCCGCCTGGTAGCTGTTCAGGAACATCGCCAGCTGGTCGATCGGGTCGTACAGCCGGCGCAGGTAGAGCACGAAGCCGGTGAGCACGCCGACCTCGACGCTGCCCCGGGTGACCAGGTAGGCGCCCGCCATCACGACCAGGGTGATCCAGACGTTGGCGGTGGCCCGGGAGAGGCCGACGTAGCGGGCCATCTCCAGCAGTCCGCCCGCGTTGGAGCGGGTGAACTCGCGGTTGGACTCCTCGAAGGCGGCCAGGTTGGCCGGCTCCCGGCGGAAGGCCTGCACCGGGCGGATGCCGTTCATGGTCTCGGTGAACCGCACGATCACGCCGGCCACCGCCGTGCGCCCGGTGCGGTAGACCCGGGAGCTGCGCCGCCGGAACATCTGCACCAGCAGTGCCATCGGCAGCACCGAGGTGAGCGCCAGCAGGCCGAGCCGCCAGTCCATCACCAGCAGCAGCAGCGAGATGTAGCAGACCGAGATGGCGACCGACAGCAGCTCCTGCAGGCCCTCGTTGAGGAGCTCGCGCAGCGCGTCCACGTCGCTGGTGGCCCGGGAGATGATCCGCCCGGAGGTGTAGCGCTCGTGGAAGTCGATGCCGAGCCGCTGCACATGGCGGAAGATCCGGGCCCGCAGCTCCAGCAGGATGTCCTGGTTGAGCAGCCCGGAGAGCCGGATGAAGGCGCGTTGCAGCACGGTGGAGAGCAGCGCCGAGCCCAGGTAGCCGGCGGTGACCGCGATCAGCGGGCCGGAGTCGTGCCGGCGCAGGGCCGGGATGCCCTGGTCGATGGCGTAGGCGACCAGCAGCGGGCCGGACTGCAGCGCGGCCTGCTGGAGGAGGATCAGCACCGAGGCGAGGATCACCCGCCGCCGGTGCGGGCGGATCAGCGAGCGCAGCAGCCGGGAGGGCGCGCCGGGCGGGACCGGGATCTCCTCCTCCTCGGCCGCGGCGGCGGGGGCTTCGAGCAGCGCCATCAGGCCACACTCCCTTCCAGGGCGCCGCTCATCAGCGCGCGGTACTCGGCGGAACGTTCCAGCAGTTCGGCGTGCGTGCCCACCTCGGTGATCCGCCCGTCGGAGAGCACGGCCACCCGGTCGGCCAGCAGCACGGTGCTCGGCCGGTGCGCCACCACCAGCGCGGTGGTGTCGGCCAGCACCTCGCGCAGCGCGGCCTCGACCAGCGCCTCGGTGCGCACGTCCAGCGCGGAGAGCGGGTCGTCGAGCACCAGGAACGGCGGGTCGCCGACCACCGCGCGGGCCAGCGCGAGCCGCTGGCGCTGGCCGCCGGAGAGGCTGAGGCCCTGCTCGCCGACCTCGGTGTCCACGCCGTCCGGCAGGTCGGCGACGAACCCGGCCTGCGCCGTCGCGAGCGCCTTCTCCAACGCCGCGTCAGCGGCGGAGGGCGCGCCCATCAGCACGTTCTCCCGGACCGTCGCGGAGAACAGCGTCGGGTCCTCGAAGGCGACGGCGACCAGCGTGCGCAGCTCCGCGGGCGGCAGCGCCGCGGTGTCCCGGCCGTCCAGGGTGATCCGGCCGCCGGTGGCCTCGTAGAGCCGGGGGAGCAGCGCGGTGAGCGTGGTCTTGCCGCAGCCGGTGGCGCCCACTAGCGCCATGGTCTCGCCCTTGCGGATGTGCAGGTCCACCCCGCGCAGCAGGTCGGGGGTGCCCTCGGGCGCGTCGGGATAGCGGAACCGCACGCCGCTGAACCGGATGCCGCTGCCGTCGGCCGCGCCGGTGGTGCCGTGGGTCAGCGGCGGCTCGGGGGTGTCCAGCACCTCGAAGAGCCGGTCGGTGGCGGTGCCGGCCTCGTTGCTGTAGGCGAGCAGCCAGCCCATCGACTCCACCGGCCAGCGCAGCGCCAGCGCGGTGGAGAGGAAGGCGACCAGGGTGCCGGTGCTCATCTCGTCGTGCGCCACCAGCACCACGCCGACCGCCAGCGAGCTGCCCAGCGCCAGCTCGGGCAGGCCGACGATGACCGCCCAGAGGTCGGCCAGCATCCGGGTCTTGCGCAGCTCGGTGGTGCGCAGCAGCTCGGCCCGCTCGCGGAAGTGGCGGGCCATGGTGCGCTGGCGGCCGAAGGACTTGAGGATCCGGATGCCGAGCACCGACTCCTCCAGCACGGTGGCCAGGTCGCCGTTCTGGTCCTGGGCGGTGCGGGAGGCGTGCGAGTAGCGGGTCTCGAACCAGGCGCAGAAGAGCACCAGCGGCACCGTCGGGGCCAGCGTGATCAGGCCGAGCCGCCAGTCCAGCGCCATCATCAGGCCGGCGCCGGTCAGGAAGGTCACCGAGTTGACGATCAGGAAGATGAACGCGAACGCCAGGAAGAGCCGCAGGGTGTACATGTCCGAGGTGGCCCGGGAGAGCAGCTGCCCGGAGGCCCAGCGGTCGTGGAAGGCGACCGGCAGCCGCTGCAGCTTGGCGTAGAGGTCGCGGCGCATCGCGGCCTCCACCTTGGAGAGCGGACGGGCGACCAGCACCCGGCGCAGGCAGAACAGCCCCGCCTCGGCCAGGCCGAGCGCCAGCAGCAGGCCGACCAGCGGCCAGAGCCCGCCCTGGTCGCGGTGGGCGATCGGCCCGTCCACGATCCGGCCGAGCACCAGCGGGGTGACCAGGACCGCACCGGACGCGAGCAGCGCGGAGAGCACGGCTCCGGCCAGGTGCCAGCGGATCGGGCGGGCATAGGTCCAGAGCCTGAGCAGCGAGCGCACCGTGGACCTGGTGGGTCGGTCGGCGGGCGGCTGCGACGTGGGTTCAGCGTTCTCGGCCATCCTTCGGAGGGTAGGCCGGGGACCCGCTACATCTCATCAGGTTTTCCGCCCCGGAGGAGCACGGAGGAGGCGGAGGGGGCGCCCGGCCGGGGCATCCGGAGCAGGCGCAGCGTGCGCGGGCCGAGCGGTCCGCCGGATGCGCCCCCGGTGTCCAGCAGCAGCTCGAACGGCCCGCCGGCCGGCAGCACGAACTCCACCGGCTCGGCGCCCGCGTTGAGCAGCAGCAGGAAGCTGTCGTCGGTCAGCGGGCAGCCGTGCCGGTCCCGCTCGGCCATCGCGCCGCCGTTGAGCAGCATGCCGAGCACGGTGCGGTGGGCCGGCCAGTCGCCCTCGGTCATCTCGGTGCCGTCGGCGGTGTACCAGGTGAGGTCGGGCAGCTGGCCCGGCAGCGGGGCCCGCCCGGAGAAGAAGGCCCGCTGCCGCAGCACCGGGTGCTGCCGGCGCAGCCGGACCAGCGCCGCCGTGAAGTCCCGCAGGGCGGCCCAGCGCGGCTGCTCCAGCAGCGACCAGTCCACCCAGCCGATCTCGTTGTCCTGGCAGTAGGCGTTGTTGTTGCCGCCCTGGGTACGGCCGAACTCGTCGCCGGCGGTGAGCATCGGCACGCCGGTGGAGAGCAGCAGGGTGGCCAGCAGGTTGCGCAGCTGGCGGTCGCGCAGCCGCAGCACCGCCGGATCCGCGGTCTCGCCCTCGGCGCCGCAGTTCCAGGAGCGGTTGTCGTCGGTGCCGTCCCGGTTCTGCTCACCGTTGGCCTCGTTGTGCTTCCGGTTGTAGGAGACCAGGTCGCGCAGGGTGAAGCCGTCGTGCGCGGTGACGAAGTTGACGGAGGCGTAGGGGCGGCGGCCGCCGAGCTGGTAGAGGTCGGAGGAGCCGGAGAGCCGGTATCCCAGCTCGCCCACCCCGGCGGCCTGCCCGCGCCAGAAGTCGCGCACGGTGTCGCGGTACTTGTCGTTCCACTCGGCCCACAGCGGCGGGAAGTTGCCGACCTGGTAGCCGCCCGCGCCGACGTCCCAGGGCTCGGCGATCAGCTTCACCCGGCTGAGCAGCGGGTCCTGGGAGATCGCGGCGAGCAGCGGGTGGTGCATGTCCACCGCGTCGCTGCCCCGGGCCAGCGCGGCGGCCAGGTCGAACCGGAAGCCGTCCACGCCCATCTCGGCGGCCCAGTACCGCAGCGAGTCGGTGACCAGCCGCACGGTCTGCGGCTGCCGGGTGTCCAGGGTGTTGCCGCAGCCGGTGTAGTCGGTGTAGCCGCGGCTGCCCCGGCCGAGCCGGTAGTACCCGGCGTTGTCGATGCCGCGCAGCGAGAGGGTGGGGCCCAGCTCGCCGCCCTCGGCGGTGTGGTTGTAGACCACGTCGAGGATCACCTCGATGCCGGCCGCGTGCAGCGCCCGGACCATCCGCTTGAACTCGCCGACCTGCTGCCCCCGGGTGCCGGAGGCCGAGTAGGCGCCGTGCGGGGCGAACCAGCCGATCGAGTTGTAGCCCCAGTAGTTGGACAGTCCGCGCCCGCGCAGGAAGTCCTCGCTGGCGAACTGGTGCACCGGCAGCAGCTCCACCGCGGTGACGCCGAGTCCGACCAGGTGCTCGATCGCGGCGGGGTGGGCCAGCCCGGCGTAGGTGCCGCGCAGCTCCGGCGGCACCCCGGGGTGGCGGGCGGTGAAGCCGCGCACGTGCAGCTCGTAGAGCACGGTCTCGGCCCACGGGGTCTTCGGGCGGCGGTCGTCCGACCAGTCGTCATCGTCGTGCACCACCACCGCGCGCGCGGTGTAAGGGGCGGAGTCGCGGTCGTCCCGCACGGTGTCGGCGGCCTGCGGCTCGGGCCAGTCGCGGACCGAGCCGCAGCAGGCCGGGTGGCCGGTGAAGCTGCCGTCCACGGCCCGGGCGTACGGGTCGAGCAGCAGCTTGGCCGGGTTCCACCGGGCGCCGGTCCACGGGTCCCAGCGGCCGTGCACCCGGTAGCCGTAGCGGGTGCCGGGGCCGACGCCGGGCAGGTAGCCGTGCCAGGTCTGGAAGTTCTGCTCCGGCAGCCGGTGCCGGGACTCGGCGCCGTCCTCGTCGAAGAGGCAGAGCTCCACGGCCTCCGCGCCGGGCGCCCAGAGCGCGAAGTTGGTGCCGTGCCCGCCGTCCGCGCCGTGCCGGTAGCGGGCGCCCAGCGGCTGCCAGCTGCCCGGCCAGGGGGTGGACGGGCGCACGGGGTGCGCGGAGCCGGTGTGGTCCGCCGTCGTGGCCGTCGCCGTGGCCGTCGTCGCCGTGCCCTGCCCCGAAGCCGTCATCTGCTGTGCCTTCCCAGCCGGGCCCGCCGCGGGCGCCGTCTGGCACGGCGCCCGTTACGGGCATGTGTCCGCCGAGTGGAATCGTTCCCTCGTGTCCCTTGGGGAATCCGATCGTTGAACGGTGGACTGGATCTGGGACCGCGCGCGGCGGGCCCGTGAGTACGCGGGAGGCCGGGATGCGGCCCGAGGGACGGCGGTGGCGCGCTTCGGCGGCGGCGCTGGCCGTGCTGCTCCCGGTGCTCGCGGCCTGCGCCGGCGGCTCACCCGGACGGCCCAGTGCGGACGGCGCGGCGGCGGCCGCGCCGAGCGCCGCGCAGAGCGGTCCCGCCCCCTCGGCCGGCGCGACCCCCGAGCACCCGGTCACCGCCGCCGTGC
This sequence comes from Kitasatospora sp. NPDC006697, assembly GCF_042869935.1. NCBI lineage: Bacteria > Bacillati > Actinomycetota > Actinomycetes > Kitasatosporales > Streptomycetaceae > Kitasatospora > Kitasatospora sp. NPDC006697. The sequence goes on along the minus strand of NZ_JBIAGU010000004.1, from coordinate 59,289 downwards.
TGCCGGAGGCCGGCAGCACGGTCGGGGTCGGCATGCCGGTGTCGCTCCGGTTCGGCCGGACCGTCACCGACCGGGCGGCGGCGGAGCGGGCGGTCGCGGTGACCGCCGACCCGCCGGTACCGGTGGTCGGCCACTGGTTCGACGGGCAGCGGCTGGACCTGCGCCCGCAGCGGTACTGGGCGGCCGGCACCCGGGTGACGGTGGCGCTGGCCTTCGCGGGGGCCCGGCCGCGCCGGTTCGGCTTCACCGTCGGCCGCGCCCAGGTCTCCACCGCCGACCTGGACGCGCACACCCTGACGGTCCGCCAGGGCGGCGCGGTGCTGCGCACCCTGCCGATCACGGCCGGCAGCCCGGAGCACCCGACCTACACCGGGGTGCTGGTGGTCTCCGAGAAGGACCGGGTGACCCGGATGAACTCGGCCACCGTCGGGCTGGGCGACGAGTACGACATCAAGGACGTGCCGCACGCGATGCGGCTGACCGCCTCCGGCACCTTCGTGCACGGGAACTACTGGGCCCCGCGCGGCGTCTTCGGCACTGCGAACACCAGTCACGGCTGCATCGGCCTGGCCGACGGGAAGGGCGGTTCGGCGGACTCGCCGGCCGGCTGGCTCTTCGACCGGACGCTGGTCGGCGACGTGATCGAGGTGGTCTCGCACCTGAAGGGGGATCAGGTACCACCGCAGAACGGGCTGAACGGGTGGAACCTGGCCTGGGACCAGTGGGTGGCGGGGAGCGCGCTGGCCGGACGGTGACCTTTCACCTTCCGGACACGGCCCTCCCGCCGAAGATTCACTCATCCGGCCCAGTTATTCTTGCGCTCGCGCGTGCCCGGTGCGAGGCGCGACCAGGGAATTCAAAACGGGAGGGACCACCCCAGTGGAGCCGGTTCAGGCGGCAGCCGCCGCGAGAGGAAGCAGCACGGTCAGGACCGGACTCCGGAGGGCCGCGGTCGTGCTGCTGGCGGGCGGGGTGCTGCTGACGGCAGCCGCCTGCGGGCCGGACGAGACCAACGCGGGCGGTTCCAGCGGCGGCTCCTCCGGCGGGTCGGGGGGCTCGTCGGCCGGCTCGTCGGCCTCGCCGGCGGCGCCCGCGTCGCCCAAGCTCTCCGCCGCGGTGGTGACCGTCGACCCCAAGGACGGCGCCACCGACGTCGCGCCGAGCGGCGGGCTCAAGGTCTCGGTGGCCAGCGGCAAGCTGACCCAGGTCACGGTGAACGACAAGGACGGCAACCCGGTGCAGGGCGCGATAGCCGCCGACGGCGCCAGCTGGGTGCCGTCCGGTCCGCTCGCCGTCGGCACGGTCTACAAGGTGAACGCCCAGGCGGTGGACGCCGCCGGCCTGCAGTCCGCGCTGGACAGCAGCTTCACCACGCTGACCCCGGGCAAGACCGTCGCGATCAACGACAACATCACCACCGGCACCACCTACGGCGTCGGCATGATCGTCTCGGTGAACTTCACCAAGGACATCACCAAGAAGGACGACGTCCTCAAGGGCATCACCTTCGAGGCCTCGGACGGCTCCCAGGTCAAGGGCCACTGGTTCAGCGCCCGCCGGGTGGACTTCCGCCCGCAGGACTACTGGAAGCCCGGCACCACGGTCAAGATCCACTTCAAGCTGAAGAGCACCGAGGTCGCGCCGGGCGTCTACGGCACCGACCGGGACGAGTCCTTCACGGTCGGCCGCTCGCAGATCTCCACCGCCGACGCCTCCACCGACAAGATGACCGTCACCCGGGACGGCAAGGTCGTGCAGACCATCCCGATCACCGCCGGCAACGACGACAACCCGTCCTACAACGGCACCATGGTGATCGAGGAGAAGGACCGGACCACCCGGATGAACTCCGCCACCGTGGCCAACGTGGTCGGCGGCGAGTACGACGTGCCGGACGTGCCGCACGCGATGCGGCTCACCGACACCGGCACCTACGTGCACGGCAACTACTGGGGCAACGCCTTCGGCGTCTCCAACGCCAGCCACGGCTGCATCGGTCTGCAGGACGCCAAGGGCGGCGACGACAACTCGGTGGCCGGCAAGTTCTTCAACTCCTCGATGGTCGGCGACGTGGTGATCATCAAGAACGCCAAGGGCAAGACGGTCGGCGGCGGCAACGGTCTCAGTGGCTGGACCGTTCCGTGGGGTAGCTGGTAATCCGCTGGCAGTTCGCCGACGCGTGCAACCCGGGGCCCGTACCAGGACGTTCACTGGTACGGGCCCCGGTGTCTTCCGGGGCGGGTGCGGCGGGACCGGTGAGCAGACGAACGGTTCCTCAGGGACCGGTGTAACAATCGGGCGATACGCGCGCCCGGGCGGAACCGGGGCGGGGTCCGCCGCGTGTGGGCAGTTGGGGACCGAACAAGGAGAACGATCGATGCGTGCGATACGCGTGGGCGCGGCGCTGGCGGTGGGCGGGGCGCTGCTCGCGGCCTCCACGGCCTGCAGCAGCGGGGGGAGCAAGGGCGGCACGGACACGCCCGGCAAGGCGGCCGGGGCAGGCCAGAGCAGCCCGGCGGCGGGCGGCGGCCCGGCGAGCAGCGCGGCGGCCTCGCCGAGCGCCTCGACCGCCGTGGTGGACATCGAGCCCAAGGACGGCACCCAGGGGGCCGCGCTGGACGCGCTCAAGGTCGGCGTCAACGGCGGCAAGCTGACCCAGGTCTCGGTCACCGACAAGAGCGGCGCCGCGGTGCAGGGCAGCATCTCGGCCGACGGCGCCAGCTGGGTGCCGGCCGCCGGGCTCTCGGTCGCCGACTCCTACCAGGTGAAGGCCCAGGCCACCGACGCCAACGGGGTCTCCACCACGGCCAGCAGCGCCTTCACCACGCTGACCCCGAGCAGGACCTCGCGCAGCCAGGACAACATCGTCACCGGCACCACCTACGGCGTCGGCATGATCGTCTCGGTGGACTTCGGGATGCCGATCAAGAACAAGAAGGCGGCCGAGGCCGGGATCACCTTCGAGGCCTCGGACGGCTCCCCGGTCAAGGGCCACTGGATGGGCGACAACCGGCTGGACCTGCGCCCGCAGAACTTCTGGAAGCCGGGCACCACGGTCAAGGTGCACTTCCGGCTGAAGAACGTCGAGGTCTCGCCGGGCGTGTACGGCAACTCGGACCGCGACGAGTCCTTCACCATCGGCCGCTCGCAGGTCTCGGTGGTGGACGCCGGCAAGCACACCATGACGGTGACCACCGACGGCCAGCCCACCCAGACCATCCCGATCAGCTCGGGCTCGGACGAGCACCCGACCTACAACGGCACCATGGTGATCGAGGCGCGGGAGGGCACCGCCCACATGACCTCGGCCTCGGTGCCCGGCCTCAAGCCCGGCGAGTACGACCTCCAGGTGCCGCACTCGCTGCGGCTGACCGACTCCGGCACCTACGTGCACGGCAACAACTGGTCCTCGCACGACACCTTCGGCTCGGAGAACGTCAGCCACGGCTGCATCGGCCTGGAGGACGCCCCGGGCGACCAGGGCGGTCCGGACACCCCCGCGGCGAAGTTCTACGCCTCCTCACTGGTGGGAGATGTCGTGAAGGTCGTCAACTCCAAGGGCGGCGCCGTGGCGGCCGACAACGGCCTGAGCGGCTGGAACATGGACTGGGGCACCTGGTAGGGCGACACCGGCTGCTCGGGTCATATGCCAGTTGAATACTGATCGTTTCGTCATTGTCAGTACGCGGGCGGGTGCGAACCGCGATGATGGTGCGCATGGCGGGATGGGGCGAAGTCGATCAGTCATCACCTCTCGGGCTAGGCCTGGCGGCTGACGCCCCATCAGGACCTGGCCGGTCCGCTCTGGCGGACCTGGAACGGCTGTCCGACTGGGAGCTGGAACGGGTCGTGCTGCCCCGGCTGCGCGACCCGGCCGGCGAGGAGGAGGTCCGCCTCCCGGCCCGCGGCGAGTCCGGCCCGCTGGCCCGCCGGCTGGTCCTCTCGGTCCTCCAGTCCTGGGGCCTGCACGCACTGCTGGAGACCGGCGAGTTACTCACCGCCGAGCTGGTCGCCAACGCCGTCCGGCACACCGGCGGCCGCACCATCGGCCTCAAGCTCCACCGCCGCCCCGGCTGGCTGCGGGTCGAGGTCCGCGACTCCTCCCGGGCCCTGCCCTGCCTGGTCCTCGCCGAACCGGGCCTGTCCGAAGGCGGCCGCGGCCTGCACGTGATCGAGGCGCTCGCGGACCGCTGGGGCGCCGACCTGCTGCCGCGCGGCAAAGGGGTGTGGTTCGAGCTGAAGGTGCGGGAGCGCTCCTGAACGCCTGCGGTGAGACACTACGAGGCGGCGCCACCGGACGTGGTCTCGGCGATCGTCGCGTTCCTGGTCGGTCTGCGGGAGACTTTGGAGAGCGGCCGCCACCCGGAGCACGCCGAGGAGATCCCAGGTCTGCCCGGTGCCTACCTCGCCCCGCTGGTGAGGGACCTGGGATTGGTTCAGTACCACTCGACGGAGACCGCTTACGGCCCGGGAATCCATGTGGCCCGGATCGTACGGACCGACGACTACCCGGAGAGCTTCCGAAGCCGCCTGTGCCTGGTGGAGCCCGGGCCGCAGACCCACCAGGCACAGCTCACTGCTCTAGCACTCGATGACGTTGACCGCGAGCCCGCCGCGGCTGGTCTCCTTGTACTTGATCTTCATGTCCGCGCCGGTCTCCTTCATCGTCTTGATCGCCTTGTCCAGCGAGACGTGGTGCCGGCCGTCGCCGCGCAGGGCCATCCGGGCGGCGGTGATGGCCTTGACGGAGGCCATGCCGTTGCGCTCGATGCAGGGGATCTGGACCAGGCCGCCGACCGGGTCGCAGGTGAGGCCGAGGTTGTGCTCGATGCCGATCTCGGCAGCGTTCTCGACCTGCTCCGGGGTGCCGCCGAGGACCTCGGCGAGGCCGCCTGCGGCCATCGAGCAGGCGGAGCCGACCTCGCCCTGGCAGCCGACCTCGGCGCCGGAGATGGAGGCGTTCTCCTTGAAGAGCATGCCGATCGCGCCGGCCGCGAGCAGGAAGCGGACGATGCCCTCGTCGTCGGCGCCCGGCACGAAGTTCTGGAAGTAGTGCAGGACGGCCGGGATGATGCCCGCCGCACCGTTGGTGGGGGCGGTGACCACGCGCTGGCCGGAGGCGTTCTCCTCGTTGACGGCCATCGCGTAGAGGGTGACCCACTCCATCGCGTTGGCCGGGCCGATGCCCTCGGCGCGCAGCGCGCGGGCGCCGGCGGCGGCCCGGCGGCGGACCTTGAGGCCGCCCGGCAGGATGCCCTCGCGGGCCATGCCGGCGCTGACGCACTCGCGCATCACGCCCCAGATCTCCAGCAGCCCGGCCCGGATCTCGGCCTCGGTGCGCCAGGCCTTCTCGTTCTCCAGCATCAGGCCGGAGATCGACAGCCCGGTTTCCCGGGTCAGCCGCAGCAGCTCCTCGCCGGTGCGGAACGGGTAGCGCAGCTGGGTGTCGTCCGGCACCACGCGGTCCGCGCCGATGGCGTCCTCGTCCACCACGAAGCCGCCGCCGACCGAGTAGTAGGTCTTCGCCAGCAGCTCGGTGCCGGCCGCGTCGTGGGCCACCAGGGTCATGCCGTTGGCGTGGTAGGGCAGCGACTTGCGGCGGTGCAGCAGCAGCTGGAGGTCCGGGTCGAAGTCGATCGGGTGGGTGCCGAGCAGCGCGAGCCGGCGGTCCTCGCGGATCCGCTCGACGTCGAGGTCGGCCTTGGCCACGTCGACGGTGCGGGGCGAGTTGCCCTCCAGGCCGAGCAGCACGGCCTTCGGGGTGCCGTGGCCGTGCCCGGTGGCGCCGAGCGAGCCGAAGAGCTCGGCCTTGACCGAGGCCACCCGGCCCAGCAGGTCCTCGGAGCGCAGCCGGCGGGCGAACATCCGGGCGGCCCGCATCGGGCCGACGGTGTGCGAGCTGGAGGGGCCGATGCCGATGGAGAAGAGGTCGAAGACGCTGATGGCCACGGGGGACGTCCTTGTCTGGTCTCGTGGACCGGTGGGTTTGCCGAGCCGGAGGGCGGAGGGTTGACGGGTACGGGCATGGCGCGGGGCACCGGCTCACGATCCAGTGTGCGCGGTGCCCCGGAGGTTGCGGCCGGCCCGACCGGGTGAGGTCGGACACGGCACGCGGGTCGGGTCAGAGCCCGGGGTAGAGCGGGTACTTCTCGGCGAGCGCGGTGACCCGGGCCTTCAGCGCGGCCTTCTTCTCCTCGTCGAAGGAGGGCAGCAGGGCCTCGGCGATGACGTCGGCGACCTCGGTGAAGTCCGCGGCCTGGAAGCCGCGGGTGGCCAGCGCCGGGGTGCCGATCCGCAGGCCGGAGGTGACCATCGGCGGGCGCGGGTCGTTCGGCACCGCGTTGCGGTTCACGGTGATGCCGACCTCGTGCAGCCGGTCCTCGGCGTCCTGGCCGTTGAGCTCGCTGTTGCGCAGGTCGACCAGGACCAGGTGGACGTCGGTGCCGCCGGACAGCACCGAGACGCCGGCCGCCTTGGCGTCCTCCTGGAGCAGGCGGGCGGCCAGGATCTTGGCGCCCTCCAGGGTGCGCTCCTGGCGCTCCTTGAACTCCGGGGAGGCCGCGACCTTGAAGGCCACCGCCTTGCCGGCGATCACGTGCTCCAGCGGGCCGCCCTGCTGGCCGGGGAAGACCGCGGAGTTGATCTTCTTGGCCAGCTCGGCCTTGGAGAGGATCACACCGCCGCGCGGGCCGCCCAGGGTCTTGTGGGTGGTGGTGGTGACCACGTCCGCGTAGGGCACCGGGGAGGGGTGCAGGCCCGCGGCCACCAGGCCGGCGAAGTGGGCCATGTCCACCATCAGGTAGGCGCCGACCTCGTCGGCGATCCGGCGGAACTCGGCGAAGTCGAGCTGGCGCGGGTAGGCGGACCAGCCGGCCACGATCAGCTTGGGCTGGTGCTCCTTGGCGAGGCGCTCGACCTCCTCCATGTCGACCAGGTTGGTCTGCTCGTCCACGTGGTAGGCGACCACGTTGTAGAGCTTGCCGGAGAAGTTGATCTTCATGCCGTGGGTCAGGTGGCCGCCGTGCGCCAGGTTCAGGCCCAGGATGGTGTCGCCCGGCTGGATCAGCGCGAACATCGCGGCGGCGTTGGCCTGCGCGCCGGAGTGCGGCTGCACGTTGGCGGCCTCGGCGCCGAACAGCGCCTTGATCCGGTCGATGGCGATCTGCTCCACCACGTCGACGTGCTCGCAGCCGCCGTAGTAGCGCTTGCCGGGGTAGCCCTCGGCGTACTTGTTGGTCAGGACCGAGCCCTGGGCCTCCATGACCGCCACCGGGGCGAAGTTCTCGGAGGCGATCATCTCGAGGGTGGTCTGCTGGCGGTGCAGCTCGGCGTCGACCGCGGCGGCGATCTCCGGGTCGAGGGTGTGCAGGGATTCGTTCAGAACCGTCATGGGGGCGTCTTCCCATCGATGCGGTCGCGCGTGCCACGCCGGGGCGGGCGACGGGCGAGGGGGTCTCGACACCGGGCGGCCGCCGCGCTGCGGCCGCCCGTCGCTTCGGTCAGGAACCGGTGAGGGCGCTGTACTCGTCGGCGCTCATCAGGTCGGCCTGGGCCTCGGTGACCTTGAGCTTGAAGAGCCAGCCGCCCGCGAAGGCGGCCGAGTTGACCAGTGCCGGCTCGTCTATCACGTCCTGGTTGACCTCGACGACCTCGCCGGAGGCGGGGGAGTAGAGGTCGCTGACCGACTTGGTGGACTCGAGCTCGCCACAGGTCTCACCGGCGGTGACGGTGTCACCGACCGCGGGAAGCTGCACGTAGACGATGTCGCCGAGGGCGGTGGCCGCGTGCTCGGTGATGCCGACGGTGGAGTTGCCGTCAGCGTCGGCCGCGGTCAGCCACTCGTGCTCCTTGCTGTACTGCAGGTGCTGCGGGTTGCTCATGGTGCTCATTCTCCATCAGTGGGAAGCGGGAACCGCGCGGCGTCCGCTGTGCGGGACGTCGCGGGAGGGGAAGGGGCTCTGCCCCAGGATCAGCGGGCGCGCTTGTAGAACGGCAGCGCGACGACCGTGACCGGCTCGTGCTTGCCGCGCACGTCCACCGCGACCTCGCTGCCGGGGGCCGCGTGGGCGGCGTCCAGGTAGGCGATGGCGATCGGCTTGCCCAGGGTCGGGGAGGGCGCGCCCGAGGTGATCCGGCCGATCACGGCGCCCTCGGCGTCCACCACCGAGTACTCGGCGCGCGGGACCCGCTTGCCTTCGGAGACCAGGCCGACCAGCACCCGCGGCGGGTTGGCCTCGGCCTGCGCGGCGGCGGCCTCCAGCGCCTTGCGGCCGACGAACTCGCCGCCGTTGGTCGTCTTGTCGAACCGGACGACCCGGCCCAGGCCGGCGTCGAACGGGGTCAGCGTGGTGTCCAGCTCGTGCCCGTAGAGCGGCATGCCGGCCTCCAGGCGCAGCGTGTCGCGGCAGGACAGGCCGGCCGGGACCAGGCCGTGCGGGGCGCCGGCCGCGGTCAGCGCTGTCCACAGGTGCTCGGCGTCGGCCGGGGCGCAGAAGATCTCGAAGCCGTCCTCGCCGGTGTAGCCGGTGCGGGCCAGCCAGACCTGCCGGTCGGCGACGGTGGCGGGCAGCAGCGCGTAGTACTTCAGACCGGGCAGGTCGGCGTCGGTGACCGAGGAGAGGATGGCGTTGGCCTCGGGGCCCTGCACGGCGAGCAGCGCGTAGGCGTCGCGGTCGTCGCGGACCACGGCGTCGAAGCCGGCCGCGCGCTCGGTCAGCGCGTCCAGCACCACCTGGGCGTTGGAGGCGTTGGCGACCACCATGTACTCGTCCTCGGCGGTCCGGTAGACGATCAGGTCGTCCAGGATGCCGCCGTCCTCGCGGCAGATCATGGTGTAGCGGGCGCGCAGCACGCCGAGCGCGGAGATGAAGCCGACCAGCGCGTGGTCCAGCAGCTCACCGGCCTGCGGGCCGGAGACGGTGATCTCGCCCATGTGGGAGAGGTCGAAGAGACCGGCCTTGGTGCGGACGGCGAGGTGCTCCTCGCGCTCGCTGCCGTAGCGCAGCGGCATGTCCCAGCCGGCGAAGTCGGTCATGGTGGCGCCGAGGGCGCGGTGCAGGGCGTCGAGCGCGGTCAGGCGCGGGGACATGGCGGTACTCCCGGTCTGGAAACAGGCAGGTCAGGGGTGAGTCTCCCCGTCTGTCGTCACAACCTGAGAGCTTCACCGCACATCACCAGGATGACGCGGCTTGCACCGTGGGTGGGCGCACGGCACGGCCGTGTTCCACTTTCCAGATTCGCCTCGCCCACGCGGTATCGGGTGCCTGAGAGATTCCGGGGAGGACTTGCTCCTTCGGCGCCGGTCCGTGCCCTGGGGCACCTCCGGACTCTCCCGCGCGGGTTCGAGCGGCCAGTATGAAGTTCGTAGCGCGGGCACATCATCGCACGTCTGTCCGCCCAGTGGGAGAGGGGTCGGTGGGTCAACCGCAGACCGGTACCCTGCTGCGGTGGAGACTCAGGGGTTGGAGCAGCCGCTCATGGGCGGCGGCTGGCCGGCGAACGAGCTGGAGCAGGTGCTGAGCGCGGCGATCGGCGACCCGGGCGCGACGCCCCGGGTGATCGAGGTGCTGGCCCGCAGCCAGGTCTGGATCCCGCTGCCGGCCGGTGCCGACCCGCAGGGCACGGCGCTCGACCTGCCGACCGTGGAGCTGGCGGGGCGCCCCTACGTGCCGGTCTTCTCCTCCGAGGAGCAGTTCCTGCGCAACGCCCCCGGGCTGAGCTGCGCGGTCGCGCCGGCCTGGGAGTTCGCCCGCGGGCTGCCGCTGGGGATCGGGATCGCCGTCAACCCGGAGGCGCCGGTGGGCATCCCGGTGCCGCCGGAGGGCGTGGGCGAGCTGCGCCGCGGGCCGCGCGAGCAGCGCTGGGACCCGGCCACCGGCGCGCCCATCGGCGACGGCGCCCGGGTGGCGCTGCGCGAGCCGGAGCCGGCCGAGGAGCCCGCGGCCTTCCTGGCGGCGGTGCGGGCCGAGCTGGCCGCGCTGCCCGGGGTACTGACGGCCCGTCGGGCGCTGGCCTCGGTCGAGGGCGAACCGACGGTGCTCTTCCTGGGGGTGCAGCTGGATCCGGCGGCGCCGGCCGACCCGGCGGAGGCGAACGCGGCACTGGGCCGGGCGCTGGGTGTCGCCCCGCTGCCCGGCGGCGTGCACATGGTGCTGCTGGACCTGGCGGCCGACCCGGTGGTGGACTGGATGCTGCACCGGGTCCACCCGTTCTACCAGCGCGGTTGAGCCGGCCGGGCACGGCACGGTGACGGCCGTCGGCCGGGCGCCGTAGGGTGCTGGCGGGAGTGGTACTAGCAAGGGGAGAACGACAGCGGTGACGACGGGAGCGGCGGGCGGCGGCGCGGGGCCGTGGGGCCCGGCACCGGGCGCTGACCCCGGGGCCCTGGAACGGGCCCTGGGCGAGGTCGCCCCGGAGCGGTACGAGGCGTACGAGCAGCTGCTGCGGGAGCTGTCGGCGGGCCGGGTCTGGATGCTGCTCTGGCAGGGCACCCCGGGCAGCCCGGACGCGCAGTACGGGAACATGGACATCGGCGGCCTCGGCTACGCGCCGGCCGTCACCTCGCCCGGTCAGCTGGCGGCCTGCGGGTGGACCAGGGCGCACGAGGTGATCACCGGCCAGGAGATCGCCGGGGCCCTCTACCGGACCCGCTGGGGCCTGTGGCTGAACCCGCACGCCCCGGGCGGCGGGGTCGGGGTGCCCTGGGCCGACCTGCGCCGGGTGGCGGCGGGACTGGACCGGGTGCCGGCCGGGCCGCTGCGGCTCAGCGACCCGCAGCAGCTGCCGGGCACCGAGGCGTTCTTCGCGCTGCTGGCGCACCAGGCGCCGTCGGTGCGGCCGGTCCGGGCGCTGCGCCGGGCCTGGGTGCAGCCGGCCCTCGGCGAGCCGTACCTGGCGATCGGGCTGGAGCTGTACGACACCTCGCCGCCGGCCGTGGAGGCGGTGCGGGCGCTGATGCAGCGGGCGATCGGGCAGGCGCCGCACGGGCTGGCGGTCTCCACGGTGGCGATGAGCGACGACTTCGACCCGGTGGCGCTGTGGATGCGCGCCAACTCCCGGCCGTTCTACCACCGGGAGGCGACCCCGCCGCCGGCCGTGCCGTCCTACCCGACGGGGTACGGCTACCCGGGCCAGGCGTGGCCGCAGCAGCCCTGGACGGGGCGCTGAGCGGATCGGGACGGAGCGCGGGGCGGCGGGAGCCGCCCCGCGCTCCGCTGTTTCCGGTGGGGCCCGGTGCGCGATCTGAGCCTGCGTTGAGCTTGAGTGACATCCCGCCGCGGTGACCGGAGGCCGGGCGGAGGCACCGAACGTTCCGTCGGCCGGGAATCTGATATTCCGTCAAGTTCTGCTGATTCCAAGGAGATTGCTGCCAGGTCGGGCACTTGTCATGCACTCCTTGGTTTAGTGATCTTCGAATTCGGTAGATCACAGTTGGGCATCCTTCACCAATCAGGGCTGGCGCCGCCATGGCGTGTGCGTGAAGAGTTCTGCGCACCGCACCAGCCGAGCAGATCGCAGCGGCCTGGCCCACCGGTCCTGACCTGGACCTGACAGTGCCATGCCTCCCTGCGGACTGCCATGGGCCGACGACCGTCGGCGAGGGGACGCCAACTGCCCATGAGCACACCGATCGACACCACCGAAGCCGCACCCGAGCCGGCTCTCCCGGCCGCGGCCGGCATCCGGATCGAGGGCCGATCGCTCGGCCGGATCGCGTGGATCCGCTTCAAGCGCGACAAGGCCGCCATGGCGGGCGGGATCGTGGTCATCCTGCTGGTGCTGCTGGCCGTGCTGGCCAAGCCGCTCGAGTCGGTCCTCGGACTCGACCCGAACGCCCAGAACCCCGACCTGCTCAACGCCGACCTCGGCGGCCTGCCGAACGGCTCGTTCGGCGGGATGAGCGGCAGCCACCTGCTCGGGGTGGACCCCGGCCTCGGCCGCGACCTGCTGGCCCGGATCGTCGAGGGCTCCTGGGTCTCGCTGCTGGTCGCCTTCGGAGCCACCGTGCTCTCCAACACCATCGGCACCGTGCTCGGCGTGATCGCCGGCTACTACGGCGGCTGGGTGGACACCGCGATCAGCAGGGTGATGGACACCTTCCTGGCCTTCCCGCTGCTGCTCTTCGCGATCTCCATCTCCGCCTCGCTGCAGGGCGGCGCGTTCGGGATGCACGGCCTGCCGCTGCACATCTCGGTGCTGATCTTCGTCATCGGCTTCTTCAACTGGCCCTACATGGGCCGGATCGTGCGCGGCCAGACGCTCTCGCTGCGGGAGCGGGAGTTCGTCTTCGCGGCCCGCTCGCTCGGCGCCCGCGGCCCGTTCATCCTCTTCAAGGAGCTGCTGCCGAACCTGGTCGGTCCGATCCTGGTCTACTCGACCCTGCTGATCCCGACCAACATCCTGTTCGAGGCCGCGCTGAGCTTCCTCGGCGTCGGCATCCAGCCACCGCAGGCCTCCTGGGGCGGGATGATGAACGACGCGATCCACTACTACCAGGTCGACCCGGAGTACCTCGTCGTACCGGGCCTGGCGATCTTCCTCACCGTGCTCGCCTTCAACCTGCTCGGCGACGGACTGCGCGACGCGCTCGACCCGCGCAGCAACTGACTTACCTTCACATCCCTTTCCCCACACGACACTCCAAGGGGTTGATCCTGCAATGCGCCGATCCCGTTCCCTCGCCCTGGCCGCGGTGGCCGCCACCGCCGCGCTGGTGGTGACCGGTTGCTCCAGCAGCAGTAGCGGCAAGGGGTCCAACCCGACAGGCAGCAGCGCGTCCGGTTCGGACGCTGCGACCAAGGGGATCGTCAACGCGTCCGACCACAAGGGCGGCACGGTGACGTACGAGATGAAGGGCACCCCGGACTCGCTCGACCCGGGCAACACCTACTACGCCTACATCTACAACTTCTCGCGGCTCTACGCCCGTCCGCTCACCACCTTCGCCCCCGGCCCGGGCAAGGACGGCACCAAGCTGGTGCCCGACCTGGCCTCCGGCATGGGCCAGTCCAGCGACGGCGACAAGACCTGGACCTACAAGCTGCGCTCGGGCCTGAAGTACGACGACGGCACCCCGATCACCTCCAAGGACGTCAAGTACGCCGTGGAGCGCAGCAACTTCGCGCCCAAGGTGAACTCCAACGGGCCGACCTACTTCCAGGAACTGCTGGTCGACAACCCGACGCCGTACCAGGGCCCCTACGACGACAAGAGCCCCGACGGCCTGAAGTCGATCGAGACCCCGGACGACACCACCATCGTCTTCCACCTGAGCCAGCCGTTCGCCGAGTTCGACTACCTGGTGAGCGCCCCGGAGACCGCCCCGGTGCCGCAGGCCAAGGACGACGGCTCGGGCTACGTGAAGCACATCGTCTCCAGCGGCTCCTACAAGTTCCAGGCGTACGACGAGGGCAAGGGCGCGACCCTGGTCCCCAACACCAACTGGGACCCGACCACCGACCCGATCCGCAAGCAGCTGGCCGACAAGATCGTGCTCAAGGAGAACATCGACCAGGCCACGGTCGACAACGACCTGCTCTCCGGCAACGCCCAGGTCGACCTGGTGGGCGGCGGGGTGGACCCGCAGACCCAGGCGAAGATCCTGCTCGACCCCTCGCTGAAGGCGCAGACCGACAACGCCTACGGCGGCCGGCTCACCTACCTGGCGCTCAACACCAAGGTGGCGCCGCTGGACAACGCGGACTGCCGCAAGGCGGTGCAGTACGCGATCGACAAGGTCGCGGTGCAGACCGCCCAGGGCGGCCCGATCCGCGGCGCGATCGCCAACACCGTGCTGCCGCCGGACATCCCGGGCCAGCAGCCGTTCAACCTCTACGCCAGCCCCGGTGACAAGGGCGACCAGGCCAAGGCCAAGGACGCGCTGAAGGCCTGCGGCCACCCGGACGGCTTCAAGACCACCATCACCGCGCGCAGCGAGCGCACCGCGGAGGTCACCGGCGCGACCGCGATCCAGGGCGCGCTGGCCAAGGTCGGCATCCAGCTGGAGATCCAGCAGTACCCGCAGGGCAAGTACTTCTCCGACTACGCGGGCGTGCCGGACTTCATCAACTCCAAGGGCATCGGCATGATGATGATGCAGTGGGGCGCCGACTGGCCGAGCGGCTACGGCTTCCTGCAGCAGATCACCGACGGCCGGGCGATCAAGGCCTCCGGCAACAGCAACCTGGCCCAGCTGAACGACTCCAGCGTCAACCAGCTGCTCGACCAGGCGGCCGCCAGCGACGACGCGACCACGCGCAACGGCGACTACGCGCAGATCGACAAGCAGGTCATGCAGGACGCGGTCTACGTGCCGCTGACCGACTTCAAGGTCTTCCTCTACCGCCCGTCCAGCGCCACCAACCTGGTCTCCACCTCGGCGTTCAACGGCGAGTACGACTACCTCAACATCGGCTCCACCAAGTAACAGTCGGCTCACCATCCCCTGAAGGCAGGTGAAGGCGAGCGGCGTCCCGCTCCCGGCCGCGGTCCCCACCGGGACCCGGCCGGGAGCGGGAAGTCCCAAGCCGTCCAACCGTGTTGGCCTACATCATCCGCAGGACGCTGGCCGCCCTGGTACTGCTGCTGGTCGTCAGCGCGGTCACTTTCGGCATCTTCTTCCTGCTCCCGCACCTGGCGGGCGAGACCACCGACCAGCTGGCCGCCCAGTACATCGGCAAGAACCCCAGCCCCGAGGCGCTGGCCGCGGTCAAGAAGAACCTCGGCTTCGACCAGCCGGTCTACGTCCAGTTCGCCCGGTTCATCAAGCAGATCTTCGTCGGGGCGCAGTACAAGTACGGCCCGGACGCGACCACCTGTCACGTGCCGTGCTTCGGGTACTCGTTCAAGAACCACGTCGAGGTCTGGCCGGAGATCCGCACCCGGATCCCGGTGACCTTCTCGCTGGCCATCGGCGCTGCGGTGATCTGGCTGGTGGCCGGCGTCGCCACCGGTGTGGTCTCGGCACTGCGGCCGAAGTCCTTCTTCGACCGGTTCTCGATGGGCATCGCGCTGGCCGGCGTCTCGCTGCCGATCTTCTTCACCGGGGCCGTGCTGCACTACCTGTTCAGCTACAAGTGGACCGTGATCGGCAACCTGCACTACGTCAACTTCACCGATGACCCGGTGGGTTGGGCGGTCAACCTGATCCTGCCGTGGATCTCGCTGGCCTTCCTCTACTCCGCGCTCTACGCCCGGCTGACCCGGGCCGGGATGCTGGAGACGATGAGCGAGGACTACATCCGCACCGCCCGGGCCAAGGGCCTGGCGGAGGGCAAGGTGGTGGTCCGGCACGGACTGCGGGCCGCGCTCACCCCGATCCTCACCATCTTCGGCATGGACCTGGGCCTGCTGCTCGGCGGCGCGGTGATCACCGAGCAGGTCTTCTCGCTGCAGGGCATCGGCTTCTTCGCGGTCTCCGCGATCTCCGACAACGACCTGCCGAAGATCCTCGGCGTCACCATGATCGCCGCCTTCTTCATCGTGCTGTGCAACCTGCTGGTGGACCTGCTGTACGCCGTCATCGACCCCCGGGTGAGGCTTTCATGATCGTCGAACCCGTGACCGACAGCCGCGGGACGGCCGGCGACGCCTTCCTCTCGGTGCGCGACCTGCGGATCCACTTCGACACCGACGACGGCCTGGTCCGCTCGGTGGACGGGGTCACCTTCGACCTGGCCCGCGGCCGCACCCTGGGCATCGTCGGCGAGTCCGGCTCCGGCAAGTCCGTCACCTCGCTGGGCATCATGGGCCTGCACCGCTCCAAGCGGGCCCGGATCACCGGCGAGATCTGGCTGGACGGCCAGGAGCTGGTGGGCGCCGACCCGGACGCGGTGCGCCGGCTGCGCGGCCGCTCGATGGCGATGATCTTCCAGGACCCGCTGACCGCGATGCACCCCTACTACACGGTGGGCGCGCAGATCATCGAGGCCTACCAGGTGCACCACCCGAAGGCCTCCAAGCGGGACGCCCGCAGGCGCGCGGTGGAGATGCTGGACCGGGTCGGCATCCCGCAGCCGGACCGCCGGGTGGACGACTACCCGCACCAGTTCTCCGGCGGCATGCGCCAGCGCGCGATGATCGCCATGGCCCTGGTCAACGACCCCTCGCTGCTGATCGCCGACGAGCCGACCACCGCGCTGGACGTCACCGTGCAGGCGCAGATCCTGGACCTGATCCGGGACCTGCAGCAGGAGTTCGGCTCGGCGGTCATCATCATCACCCACGACCTGGGCGTGGTGGCCGAGCTGGCCGACGACATCATGGTGATGTACGGCGGGCGGTGCGTGGAGCGCGGTGCTGCCGAGCAGCTCTTCGACTCGCCCGAACACCCCTACACCTGGGGCCTGTTGGGATCGATGCCGCGGCTGGACCGGGCCCTGCAGGACCGCTTGGTGCCGGTCCGCGGCACCCCGCCGAGCCTGATCAACGTGCCGGCCGGCTGCGCCTTCCACCCGCGCTGCCCGTACGCCGAGCAGACCGCCGGGCGCTCGCACAGCGAGCTGCCGGTGCTGGCCGAGGCCGCCCCCGGGCACTTCGCCGCGTGCCACCTGCCGGCCGCCGAGCGGCACCGGATCTTCACCGACGAGATCGCCCCGCGGCTCTGAACCGACGGCCCTGAACTGGACTGGAACTGATTGATCATGACGGACATTCAGAAGCTGGTGCCGGCCCAGGCACGGCCCGCCGGTGAGCCGCTGCTGCGGGTCACCGACCTCGAGCGGCACTTCCCGATCAGGGGCGGCCTGCTGCGCGGCACCCGGGGCGCGGTCCGGGCGGTGGACGGGATCAGCTTCTCGGTCAACGCCGGCGAGACGCTGGGCGTGGTGGGGGAGTCCGGCTGCGGCAAGTCCACGATGGGCCGCCTGGTCACCCGGCTGGACGAACCCACCGGCGGCAAGGTCGAGTTCGAGGGCCGGGACATCACCCACCTGTCGACCGGCGCGATGCGGCCGCTGCGCCGGGACGTCCAGATCATCTTCCAGGACCCGTACTCCTCGCTGAACCCGCGGCACACCGTCGGCACCATCGTCAGCGCGCCGTTCAAGCTGCAGAAGGTGGCCACCGAGCACGGCGTGAAGCGGGCGGTGCAGGACCTGCTGGAGCTGTGCGGGCTCAACCCCGAGCACTACAACCGCTATCCGCACGAGTTCTCCGGCGGCCAGCGGCAGCGGATCGGGATCGCCCGGGCGCTGGCGCTCAAGCCCAAGCTGATCGTGGCCGACGAGCCGGTCTCCGCGCTGGACGTCTCCATCCAGGCCCAGGTGGTCAACCTGCTGGACGACCTGCAGCGCGAACTCGGCCTGACCTATCTGATCATCGCGCACGACCTCTCGGTGGTCCGGCACGTCTCGGACCGGGTGGCGGTGATGTACCTGGGCAAGATCGTGGAGATCGCCGAGCGCGAGGCGCTGTACGCGGGGCCCGCGCACCCGTACACCAAGGCGCTGATGTCGGCCGTGCCGGTGCCGGACCCGCGGCGCAGGGAGCGGCGGGAGCGCATCCTGCTGACCGGTGACGTGCCGTCGCCGATCAACCCGCCCAGCGGCTGCCGGTTCCGCACCCGCTGCTGGAAGGCCCAGGACGTCTGCGCCGCCCAGGAGCCGCCGCTGGCCGAGCTGCGGCCGGGCCACCTGACGGCCTGCCACTTCCCGGAGCTCCAGGACGCGGCCTGATCAGCGCCTGACGCGCTTCTTCCTGCTGCGGTTCCTCGCGCCGACGACGGCCGCGGCCGGGCCGCCCGGAGCCCTGGGCGCCGGGGCGGCCGCGGCCTCGCGCAGGGCCAGCCCGCGGACCCGGCGGACCAGCAGCTCGTAGAGGCCGACGGCGAGCGCGACGACCGCCAGGCCGACCGGCTTCGGACCGCGGTCGGCGCCGGCGGTCTTCGGCTCCACCCAGCCCGTCCGGTCCACCAGCAGGGTCCGGGTGGTGCCGGCGTCCCGCGAGCCGTCGCAGCCGTCGGTGATCTCGGCATGCGGCAGCGGCCGGCCGTCGGTGCGCTGCAGCAGGCAGGTGTAGACCGGGCCGTTCCGGCCCGAGCTGCGGTGGACCGCGGTGACCCGGACCTCGGTGAGCTGCCCGTTCTGCTGCTCCCAGGCGGACTCGAAGGCCAGGCCGGCGCCGAGCATGACCGCCAGCGAGGCGATCAGCCCGCCGAAGAAGACCAGCCCCCTGGCGGCCAGGCCCATCAGCAGCGAGAGCGCGGCCACCGCCACCACGATGCCGAGGAAGAAGGCGGCCCAGAACCAGTCCGGGCCGGTGCCGAGCACCCCGACGCCCAGCATCGGCAGCGGGGCGAAGGCGGCGTAGCGGGCGAGCCGCCGCACCGTGGGCGCGGGCCAGACGGCGTTCCCGCGGGAGCGGGCCACCGCGCTCACCGCCCGCCGGTGCGGCGCAGGCCGCTGCGCCGGGCCAGCCAGATCAGCAGCTCGAAGAGCAGCACCGCCACCGGGAGGAGGGCGGCCGCGACGTCCACCCCGCCGTAGTCGGTGTCGACGAGCTGCGGGGCGGTCCAGCCGTGCGGGTCGACCAGCACGTCCTCGGTCCGCCCGACATCCAGCGGCCCGTAGCAGGAGTCGCTGCCCAGCTCCGCGTGCGCGAGCGGCTTGCCGTCCACCCGCTCCAGGTGGCAGGTGTACTCCGGGCCGTGCTTGCCCCGGTACTTCGTGACCGAGGTGATCCGCACCTCCACCCGCTGCCCCTGGTGGGCCATCACCTCCGCCTGCAGCAGCGGCCCGGGCACGGCCAGCACGGCGATCCCGACCAGCACCCCGCTGACCACGAGCCACCCGTTGGGCGCCGCGATCAGCATCAGCATCAGCGTGCCGACCAGCGCCAGGGTGCCGAGGATCAGCCCGAGCGCGCCGAAGTCCGGGTTGGCGGCCAGCAGCGCCAGCGCGACGATCAGCGGCGGACCGAAGAAGGCGGCCAGGGTGAGGCGGCGGACCTGACGGGGCGTGGTGGCGTTGGCTATCCGGGACACGGGCGTCAGTGTGACGAACCGAAGGCGGATGCGGAAGCCCAGGGTCCGGGGTGACGGCGGGCCTGTACCGCGAGCCGGTGGGCCAGCCAGACCAGCAGCTCGGCGAGCAGCAGTGCCGTCAGCGCCGCCACCATCGCGGGAGCGCCGTCGCCCAGGTCGTCGCCGGCCGACTGCGGGGCCACCCAGCCGGCCGGGTCGATCAGCACCTGCTCGGTCCGGCCGACCTCGTCCGTGCCGGTGCAGTCGTCCGTCCCGGAGTGCGCCAGCGGCACGCCGTCCACCCGCTCCAGCACACAGGTGAAGGTCGGGTTCCCGTTCCTGGCGTACGCCGTCCGGACCGAGGCGACCCGCACCTCGACCTGCTGCCCGCGGTGCTGCAGCACCAGGTCGGTGAACCCGACGTTCCCGAAGATCAGCACCCCGATCGTGAGCAGCAGCACACCGAAGGGGATCAGCTTGCCCGGCCGCAGCAGGAGGAGGGGAACGGGTGCGGCGCAGGCCAGGACCAGCCCGAGCACCAGGCCCGGCGTCTCCCAGTCGGGATCGCTCATCAGCACCGCGAGGGCGAGGACCACGGGCGGGACGAGCGCGCCGGAGAGGGCGGCCCAGCGGATCGCCCGGCGGCTCTCCAAGGGCGCGGGCGTGGACGGCGGCGGTACGAGTACGGACACGGCGGCCAGTGTGCTCAACGCGTACCCGGCGCGGAAGGCCGGGATCCGGAAACTTCACGACCCCTCCGGTGCCGGGGTCACACTAGGGCGGTGACTTCGCAGATCTTCAGCCATGACGTGCAGCAGACCCTCGACCTGATCGGCATCTTCGTCTTCGCCCTCTCCGGCGGACTGCTCGCGGTGCGCAAGAACATGGACATCTTCGGCATCTGCGTGCTGGCCGAGGTCACCGCGCTGGGCGGCGGGGTGCTGCGCGACGAGCTGATCGGGGCGGTGCCGCCGGCGGCCTTCACCAACCTCGGGTACTTCATCACCCCGCTCGCCGCCGGCCTGGTGGTCTTCTTCCTGCACCCCGAGGTGGAGCGGATCAACCGCAGCATCCAGACGCTGGACGCGCTGGGCCTCGGGCTGTTCTGCGTGGTCGGCACCGCCAAGGCGCACGACTACGGGCTCGGCACCGTCGCCTCGATCGCGCTGGGCATGCTGACGGCGGCCGGCGGCGGGGTGATCCGCGACCTGCTCGCCCAGGAGGTGCCCGCGCTGCTGCGCTGGGACCGGGAGATCTACGCGGTGCCGGCGCTGGTCGGCTCCACCATCGTCGCCCTGCTGATCGCCCACGGGCGGCTCACCACGGTCACCGCGACCAGTGCCGCGATGACCGCCTTCGTGCTGCGGATGCTCGCCCTGAAGTACGGCTGGCGCGCCCCGCGGGCCTGGCACCGCAACGGCTCCCGGATGAGCGAGGACTGAGCCGGGTGGGCCGGCCCAGGTCCCGGCCGCCGGTGTGACGGAAGTGACGGGTGCTGACGGGGGCTCAGGAAGCCTGCACCACGGCCCGGGCGGCGTGCTTGGCGCCGCACCGGTTGTCGCACCAGCGCGGGGTGGGCGAGCCGCCGTAGGCCAGCGAGACCGCCTCCACCGTGCAGAGCAGCTCCGGCAGCAGCCGGTTCAGCTCGGAGACCGGCGCCACCGAGACCGGCACCGAGATGGTGCAGGCGGCGATCGCCTTGCCGTCGTTGCCGCGGATCGCGGCCGCCAGCGAGTTGACCGACTCCGCGTACTCGGCCTGGTCCAGCGACCAGCCCTGGCGGCGCACCGAGGCCAGCTCGGCCCGCAGCTCGGTGGCCGAGCGCAGGCTGCGCGGGGTGTGGACGGGGAACTCGGTGCCGTCCAGCACGGTGGTCAGCTGGTCCTCGGTCAGGTCGGCCAGCAGCACCCGCCCGGCGGCGGTGGCCACCGCCGGCGCGCGCCGGCCGATCCGGGAGGCGGCGCCCAGCCAGCAGTCCGCCGGCGCCGGGTAGCGCGCCTCCACCTTGTCGACGAAGACCACCTCGTCCCGGTCCAGGATCGCCAGGTGCACGGTGTGGCCGTAGCGTTCGCTCAGCGAGGCCAGGTAGGGGGCGGTCACCTGGCGGACGTCGATGCCCTCCAGCGCGGTGTGCGCCAGCGAGAGCAGCCGGCCGCCGAGGCGGTAGCGGTGGTCGGCCTGGCGCTGCACGAAGCCGTGCTCCTCCAGGGTGCGCAGCAGCCGCAGCGCGGTGGACTTGTGCACGCCGATCCGGTTGGCGGCCTGCTCCAGCGAGGCCGGCCCCTCGCCGAGCGAGGTCAGGATGGTCAACGCCCGGTCCACGGTCTGCGACATCGCGGCTCCACCCCTTCAACCCTGACGGCCCCACCCGGCGGCGCCGGGCCACCCCGGCCTCCGTGGAGCAGGAGGCTAACCGCGCGTTGCAGCCCGTGCAATGGCCGAACCGTGACCTGTGCCGCACCGGCCAGGCGTGCTGCGGCCGGTGCGGCCCTACACTGGTGCAGCCATGCCATACCTCGACCATGCGGCCACCACCCCGATGCTCCCCGAGGCGATCGCCGCCATGACGGCGCACCTCGGTGTCACCGGCAACGCCTCCTCGCTGCACGCGGCCGGCCGCCGGGCCCGCCGGGTGGTCGAGGAGTCCCGCGAATCGCTGGCCGCCGCGCTCGGCGCCCGGCCCAGCGAGATCGTGCTCACCGGCGGCGGCACCGAATCGGACAACCTCGCCGTCAAGGGCCTCTACTGGGCCCGCCGGGACGCCGACCCCGCCCGCACCCGGGTGCTCTGCAGCCCGGTCGAGCACCACGCGGTGCTGGACGCGGTGGAGTGGCTGGCCGAGCACGAGGGCGCCCGGGTCGAGTACCTGCCGGTGGACGGCCACGGGCGGGTGCACCCCGAGGCGCTGCGGGCGGCCGTCGAGAGCGATCCCGGCTCGGTCGCGCTGATCACCGTGATGTGGGCCAACAACGAAGTCGGCACCCTCCAGCCGATCGCCGAACTCTCGGCGATCGCCGGTGAGTTCGGCATCCCGATGCACGCCGACGCGGTGCAGGCGCTGGGCCAGGTGCCGGTCTCCTTCGCCGACTCGGGGCTGGCCGCGCTGACCGTCACCAGCCACAAGGTCGGCGGCCCGTACGGGATCGGCGCGCTGCTGCTGGCCCGCTCGGCCGCGCCGGTGCCGCTGCTGCACGGCGGCGGCCAGGAGCGCGACGTGCGCTCCGGCACCCTGGACGTGCCCGCCGCGGCCGGCTTCGCGGCCGCCGCCGCGCTCGCCGTGGAGCGGCGGGCGGAGCACGCGGCGGCGGTCGGGGCGCTGCGCGACCGGCTGGTGGCCGGGGTGCGCGCGGCGGTGCCGGACGCGGTGCTGAACGGCGATCCGGCGCCGGCCGGGCGGCTGCCCGCCAACGCGCACTTCTCCTTCCCCGGCTGCGAGGGCGACGCGCTGCTGATGCTGCTGGACGCGGCCGGTCTGGAGGTCTCCACCGGCTCGGCCTGCTCGGCCGGGGTGCCGCAGCCCAGCCACGTGCTGCTGGCGCTGGGGGCGGAGCCACGGATGGCGCGGTCCTCGCTGCGCTTCTCGCTCGGGCACAGCTCGACGGAGGCGGACGTGACGGCCCTGGTGGAGGCGATCGGGCCGGTGGTCGAGCGGGCCCGCAGCGCCGGCCAGCGGTAGCTCCGCCAGGGGCATTCCGGGGATTGCGTACGCTGGAGTCACTATGACTGACTTCCCAGGTGCCCCCAGCGGCCCCTCCACCGGTCCCCGCCTGCGCGTGCTCGCCGCGATGTCCGGCGGGGTCGACTCCGCCGTCGCCGCCGCCCGCGCGGCGGAAGCCGGCCACGAGGTGACCGGGGTGCACCTGGCGCTCTCCTCCAACCCGCAGTCCTTCCGCACCGGCGCCCGCGGCTGCTGCACCCTGGAGGACTCCCGGGACGCCCGCCGGGCCGCCGACGTGATCGGCATCCCGTTCTACGTCTGGGACCTGGCCGAGCGGTTCCGCGAGGACGTGATCGACGACTTCGTCGCCGAGTACGCGGCCGGCCGGACCCCCAACCCCTGCCTGCGCTGCAACGAGAAGATCAAGTTCGCCGCGCTGCTCGACAAGGCGCTGGCGCTCGGCTTCGACGCGGTCTGCACCGGCCACTACGCGCGGGTGGTCGAACTGCCCGGCGGCGGCCGGGAGCTGCACCGGGCGGCGGACCAGGCCAAGGACCAGTCCTACGTGCTCGGCGTGCTGGACGCCGAGCAGCTGGCCCACTCGCTCTTCCCGCTCGGCGACACCACCAAGGAGCTGATCCGCGAGGAGGCCGAGCGGCGCGGGCTGGCGGTGGCCAAGAAGCCGGACAGCCACGACATCTGCTTCATCGCCGACGGCGACACCCAGGCCTTCCTGGCCGGCCACCTCGGCACCGCGACCGGCGACATCGTGGACGCCGACGGCACCAAGCTCGGCGAGCACGACGGCGCCTACGGTTTCACCATCGGCCAGCGCAAGGGCCTGCGGATCGGCCGCCCGGCCGCCGACGGCAAGCCGCGCTACGTGCTGGACATCTCGCCGGTGACCAACACCGTCACGGTCGGCCCGGCCGAGGGCCTGGACGTGCTGGGGCTCACCGCGATCCGGCCGCGCTGGTGCGGCCCGGCCCCGGTGGGCGCCGGCCGGTACACCGCGCAGCTGCGGGCGCACGGCGAGGAGGTGCCGGTGACCGCCGAGCCGGTGGGCGAGGAGCTGCTGGTCCGGCTGGACCGGCCGGTGCGCGGCATCGCGCCCGGGCAGGCCGTGGTGCTCTACGACGGCACCCGGGTGGTCGGCTCGGCCACCATCTCCGCCACCGAGCGGCGTCCGGTGGGCGCGGAAACCGTGTGATCGTCGGACACCGGTCGTGGTAGACCAGTGACCATCATGAACATCACCGTCTTCTGCTCCGCGTACTCCCTCGACGACCGCTACTCCGCCCCCGCCGCGGACTTCGCCCGACAGCTCGGCGCCGGCGGGCACACCCTGGTCTGGGGCGGCTCCGACGCCGGCCTGATGGGCCTGCTCGCCGACGAGGTCAGGGCGGCCGGCGGCCGGCTGGTCGGCGTGCTGGTCGAGATGCTGGCGCACAAGGGCTACCAGGGCGCCGACGAGTTGGTGATGACCCCGGACCTGCCGACCCGCAAGGCCGAGCTGCTGGCCCGCGCCGACGCCGTGGTGGTGCTGGCGGGCGGGCTCGGCACGCTGGACGAGGTGACCGAGGTGCTGGAGCTCAAGAAGCACGGCCTGCACGGCAAGCCGATCGTCCTGCTGGACAGCGCGGGCTTCTACGGTGGGCTGCGCACCCAGCTGGAGCGGATGGACGCCGAGGGCTTCCTGCCGCTGCCGCTGGCCGAGCTGGTCGCCTTCGCCGACGCTCCCGCCGAGGTCTTCGCCCTGCTCGCCGCCTCCGCCGCGTCCGCCGCCGTCGAGATCTGAGAGGCCGTCATGTCCATCCATCTGCTCACCGGCGCCGGCTCCGGCATCGGGGCCGTGGTCGCCCAGCGCCTGCTCGACCGCGGCGACGAGGTCTGGCTGCTCGCCCGCGACGCCGCCCGGGCCGCCGAACTGCGCGGGCGGTACGCCGGCGCCCGGACCCTGGTCGGCGACCTGGCCGACCCGGCCAAGCTCTCCTGGGCCCTCGGCCACCAGGCCCTGCCCGAGCGGCTGGACTCGCTGCTGCACATCGCCGGCGTGGTCGAGCTGGGCCGGATCGCGGACACCCCGGTCAAGGTCTGGAACGACACCCTGGCCGTCAACCTGGTCGCCCCCGCCGAGCTGACCCGCCTGCTGCTGCCGCAGCTGCGGCTCTCCCGGGGCACCGTGGTCTTCGTCAACTCCGGCGCCGGACTGCGCGCCGACGCGGACTGGGGCTCCTACGCGGCCAGCAAGTTCGGGCTGCGGGCACTGGCCGACGCGCTGCGCGGGGAGGAGCTGGAGCACGGGGTGCGGGTCACCACCGTCTACCCGGGGCGGACGGCCACGCCGATGCAGCAGAAGGTGCACCAGCAGGAGGGCCAGGAGTACGACCCGGCCCGCTGGATCGCGCCGGAGTCGGTGGCCACGGCGGTGCTGACGGCGGTGGACCTGCCGCGGGACGCGGCGCTGACCGAGCTGACGGTGCGACCGGGGCGCTGAGCGGGCTCCGCTGAGCGGGCTCTCCTGACCGGGCCACTGTCAGTGGCCCGGTCAAGGCTGTGCATACTGATGGTTTTATCTGGCTAATGCCCGATGGCCTCCCTCGCCCAGCTCAAGGATCACGATGCTCTCGAACCGGCTCCTCACCTCCGCCGTGCTCTGTGCGGCTCTCGCCGTCGGTGCCACCGCTTGCGGCTCCAAGGGCTCCTCCTCCTCTTCCTCCGCAGGCAGCAGCAAGGCCGCCACGGCGCCGTCCTCGGCCCCGGCGTCCGCTTCTGCCGCCGCCTCCGCTCCGGCCTCCGCCTCGGCCAGTGCGGCCGACGCGGACATCAGCGGGCTGACGGGCGAGCAGATCCTGGCGAAGGCGCACGCCGCGATGGCCTCGCTGACCTCGATGCGGGTGGCGGGCAACGTGACCACCGGCGGGCAGAAGATCGTCCTCGACCTGGTGGGCGACAAGGACAAGAACTGCACCGGCACCGTCACCGTCGGCGCGACCGGCACGGTGCAGGTCATCCACAACGCCCAGGGCACCTGGATGAAGCCGGACACCGCCTTCTGGGAGAACATCTCCGCCGAGAAGGGCAAGGCCAGCGCAGGCCCGGCGATCGCCCAGTTCTTCAAGGACAAGTACCTGACCGGCGGGCAGGACGACGCCTCCATGCAGGAGGTGGCCGGCATGTGCGACATCGTCTCGGGCATCGCGGACGACCAGTCCAAGGAGACGGACGTCGTCAAGGGCGCCACCAGCACCGTCGACGGCCAGAGCGTGATCGGCATCTCGGCGAAGGACGACAGCGGCGAGCCGACCCAGCTGTCCATCGCCACCAAGGGCCAGCCCTACCTGATCCGGATGTCCAGCACCGGGTCCGAGCCGGGCCAGATGGACTTCAGCGAGTTCAACAAGCCGGTGACGGTGCAGGCCCCGCCGGCCGACCAGGTGGTCGACTACACGCAGTTCGAGAAGAAGGTGCAGTCGGTCTGACGACCCGTCGGGCAGGCGGTCCCCCGGCGGTCTTCCGCCGGGGGATATTCCGTTTCGAGGGCGTGGCGGCGATGTGCATACTGATCACCTCATCCTCATTGCTTACTTGTTGAGTTGAAGGAGCGCCATGTTCGCCAGCCGGCTCCTCCCCGCCTCCGTGCTCTGCGCAGCCCTGTTCGCCGGAGCCACCGCGTGCGGAGGGGCGAAGTCGCACACTGGCCAAGCCGCCGCCGCGCCGTCCGCCTCCACCGTGTCCGCCGCCGCTTCCGCTGCTCCGGTCTCCGCCGCGCCGGCGGCGGCCGCGAGCCCGTCGGCCTCGCCCAGCCCGACCGGGATCGACTACGCCAACATGACGGCCGATCAGATCGGCAACGCGATGCAGACGGCGCTGAGCTCGGTCACTTCGATGCACCTCGCCGGGACTTTCAACACCGATGACGGGAAGATGACGCTCGACATCCTGTCGGCGAAGGACGACTGCGACGGGAACTTCTCGGTCGCCCAGATGGGCAGCTTCGAGGTGGTCCACATCGGCAACAGCACCTGGCTCAAGCCCGACTCCGTCTTCTGGCACACCATCGCCACGCAGAAGGGCCACGCGTCCTCCGGCTCGGCGCTCGCGGAGCTGTACAAGGACAAGTACCTGACCGGCGCCGACAACGACCCGAACCTGAAGAGCCTCGCCGCCATGTGCGACATGGTGAAGGCGCTGACCAAGAAGGACGACAGCTCGGGTGGCAGCGCCACCAAGGGCGCCGTCACCACCGTGAACGGCCAGAGCGCGATCGCCATGAACGTCACCCAGGCCGACGGCACGGCCGGCGGCACCATCTACCTCGCCACCCAGGGCCAGCCATACCCCCTGCGGCTGCAGCAGCCGGGTGCCAAGGGAGGACAGGTCGACTTCAAGGACTACAACAAGCCCCTGAACATCCAGGCCCCGCCCGCCGACCGGGTGATCGACTATGCGCAGGTCCAGAAGAAGGTCGACTCCGTCTGACCCTCCTCGCTCCCGTAGGCTGCCGGACGTGACCAGTGAGTACCCCTTCCCCCAGCTGAACGGTGCCGCCACGGGCGTCGGTTCGATGCCCGGAACCGACGCCCGGGAGGCCGCCCGCACCTCGGTCGGCGCGCTGGAGCAGCTGCCGTTCCTGCCCGAACTCCCGGCCCGTGGGCCGGGAGCCGACATGATCGGCCGGTCGGCGGGGATGCTGGCCGAGCTGTTCGCGGAGGTGCAGCCCAGCGGCTGGCGGTTCGCCGACCGCCCGGGGCGGGACACCCGGCGGGCGCACTCGTGGCTGGGCGAGGACCTGGACGCGCTGGAGGAGTTCACCCAGGGGCACACGGGTGCGCTGAAGGTGCAGGCCGTCGGGCCCTGGACGCTGGCGGCGAGCGTAGAGCTGAAGCACGGGGAGAAGGCGCTGGCCGATGCCGGTGCCTGCCGCGACATCGCGGGCTCGCTGGCGGAGGGTCTGCGCCGGCACGTGGCCGAGGTGCGCAAGCGGGTGCCGGGCGCGGAGGTCGTGCTGCAGCTTGACGAGCCGTCGCTGCCGGCGGTGCTGTCCGGGTCGGTGAAGACGGCGAGCGGGTTCCAGCGGCTGCGGTCGGTGGACCGGCAGGTCGCGGAGGAGGCGCTGCGGGAGCTGGTGCGGTCGCTGGACCTGCCGGTGATCGTGCACTGCTGTGCGCCCGGCGTGCCGATTCCGTTGCTGCGGCGGGCGGGGGTGGCGGGAGTGTCGCTGGACTTCGGCCTGCTGACGGAGCGCGAGGACGAGGTGATCGGCGAGGCCGTGGAGGCGGGCACCGCGCTGCTGGCGGGTGTCGTGCCGTCGGTCGACCCGGAGAAGGCGTTCGACCCGGCGGGGGTGGTCGGGGGAGTGCGGACGCTGTGGCGGCGGCTGGGGCTCGGCCCGGAGCTGCTGGGCAGCCGGGTGCTGGTGACCCCGACGTGCGGCTTGGCGGGCGCGAGCCCGGCGTACGCGCGGGCGGCGCTGGTGGGCAGCGCGAAGGGGGCGCAGAGTCTGGTGGACAACCCGGAGTAGGCCGTTGAAGGGCAGCCCGGTGACGGCCCGTCCCCGCACGCTCCGTGACCCCCGGCCAGCACCGCCGCCCACCGCGCCCAATCCAAGGCCCTGTCCCACCTGCCCGGTAGTGTCGTCCCCCTCAGGACGTCGTGGCGCGGGGCTCGCCACCCGGAGTAGTACACAGGGAGGCACAGGGTGGCGGCGGTCGAGGGCTGGGAGGACGTCCCGGCGCAGGCGCGCAGGCGGCACGGGGAGTTGGCGGCCGAGGTGGAGGAGCACCGGGCGCGCTACTACGAGCAGGATGCGCCGATCGTCAGCGATGCCGAGTTCGACGCGCTGATGCGGGAGCTGGAGGCGCTGGAGGCCGAGCACCCGGCGCTGGTGACGCCCGACTCGCCGACGCAGAAGGTGGGCGGCGGCACGGCGGAGGGGTTCGTCAAGGTCGAGCACCGGGAGCGGCTGCTCAGCCTGGACAACGCGATGGACGACGAGGAGCTGGCCGCCTGGGCCGACCGGGTGGCCAAGGAGCTGGCCGGCGTCGAGTACCACTACCTCTGCGAGCTGAAGGTGGACGGACTGGCCGTCAACCTCACCTACGAGCACGGCGAGCTGGTACTGGCCGCCACCCGCGGCACCGGCCGGGTCGGCGAGGACATCACCGCCAACGTCCGCACCATCAAGGACATCCCGCACCGCCTCCAGGGCGAGCACATCCCCGCCCTGGTCGAGATCCGCGGCGAGGTCTACCTGCCCACCGAGGCGTTCGCCGAGCTGAACGCCTCCCTCGCGGCCGAGAACGAGCGCCGCAAGGCGGAGAACGAGGAGCGGGCCAGGGAGGGCAAGCGGCCCCAGGCGCTGCTCAAGCTGTTCGCCAACCCGCGAAACGCGGCCGCCGGTTCGCTGCGGATGAAGGACCCGCTGGTGACCGCCTCGCGCCCGCTGCACATGGTGGTGCACGGCATCGGCGCCCGGGAGGGCTTCGAGATCGACTGCCAGTCGCACGCCTACCAGCTGCTGCGCGACTGGGGCCTGCCGACCGCCAAGCACAACCGGGTGGTCGGCACCCTGGACGAGGTGCGGGCGTTCATCAAGCAGTACGGCGAGCAGCGGCACTCGGTCGAGCACGAGATCGACGGCGTGGTCGTCAAGGTGGACGAGATCGCCCTCCAGGGCCGGCTCGGTGCCACCTCCAAGTCGCCGCGCTGGGCGATCGCCTGGAAGTACCCGCCGGAGGAGGTCACCGCCAAGCTGGCCTCGATCAAGGTGGGCATCGGGCGGACCGGCCGGGCCACCCCGTACGCGGTGCTGGCCGAGCCGGTGAAGGTGGCCGGCTCGATGGTGCAGTACGCCACCCTGCACAACCAGCAGGTGGTGAAGGCCAAGGGCGTGCTGCTCGGCGACACCGTGGTGCTGCGCAAGGCCGGTGACGTGATCCCGGAGATCCTCGGTCCGGTGGAGGACCTGCGGGACGGCACCGAGCGGGAGTTCGTGATGCCCACCGAGTGCCACGAGTGCGGCAGCGAGCTGCGCCCGATGTCGGAGGGCGACATCGATCTGCGCTGCCCGAACGCCGAGCACTGCCCCGCCCAGATCCGCGAGCGGATCGCCTACCTGGGCGGCCGCTCCTCGCTGGACGTGGACGGCCTGGGCTACGTGGCCGCCACCGCGCTGACCCAGCCGCTGGAGCCTGCTGACGCTCCCGTCAAGAACGAGGGGGACATCTTCGGTCTTACCGTGGAGCAGCTGCTGCCGATCCGGGTGCTGGTCCGCGACCAGAAGACCGGCATGCCCAAGCTGGACGACGCGACCGGGGAGGAGAAGGAGGTCTCCTTCTTCGCCAACCTGAGCGGCGAGCCCAAGAAGACCGCCACGGTGCTGCTGGAGAGCCTGGCCGGTGCCAAGGAGCGCGAGCTGTGGCGCTACCTCAACGGGCTGTCGATCCGTCACGTCGGCCCGGTCGCCGCACAGGCGCTGGCCAGGGAGTTCCGCGACCTGGACGCCGTCTTCGCGGCCGACGAGGAGCGGCTGGCGGCGGTCGAGGGGGTCGGTCCGAAGATCGCCCGCTCGATCCAGGAGTGGTACCAGGAGGAGTGGCACTGCGAGATCCTGCGCAAGTGGCGCGAGGCGGGCGTGAAGTTCACCGAGGAGGCGCCCGCCGAGGAGGCCGAGCGCCCGCTGGACGGGCTGACGGTGGTGGTCACCGGCACGCTGGCCGGCCACACCCGGGACGGTGCCAAGGAGGCACTGGTGGTCCGGGGAGCGAAGGTGACCGGATCGGTTTCGAAGAAGACCGACTTCGTGGTGGTTGGTGACAACCCCGGGTCGAAGTACGACAAGGCCGTGCAACTCGGGCTGCCCGTCCTGGACGACGCGGGCTTCGAGGTGCTTCTCTCGGCCGGTCCGGCGGCGGCCCGCGCGCACCTGGGTCTGCCCGCCGGCGAGGAGGAGGCCGGGCCGACCGCCACCGAGGGGGCTGACCAGGACTGACGATTCCCTCTTGTTATCGTGCTGATGCCCCGTCACCCGGGTGCTGGGCGCGTAAAGGGGGCATCGTGTCACTGTGCGGCGCCGGATCCGTGCTGGCGAGCTCCTGGATGACCGAAAGTCCGCCCTCCCCATGAGGGCGGACTTACC
Organism: Kitasatospora sp. NPDC006697; assembly: GCF_042869935.1. NCBI lineage: Bacteria > Bacillati > Actinomycetota > Actinomycetes > Kitasatosporales > Streptomycetaceae > Kitasatospora > Kitasatospora sp. NPDC006697. Next base: position 28,533 of record NZ_JBIAGU010000004.1, on the reverse strand, counting down.
CTGGAGCGCAACAGAGTGTCAGCAGGAGCGGGGGCACCGGCCAGTGGGGCGAGCAGATGGCCGGCGCCGACAGGGGCGCTTCCGGGCTGAGACCGACCGGCACTCGATCAGGAGTGGCCAGGCCGACCGCTCTTCGGGTCGGATCCAGCCGCGAGGCGGCCTGGCGGGGGCGGGCCTGACGGAGGACAGGCGTATGGAACGTTCGACCGGCGGTGCGCCGACGCGCCCGCCGCAGGGGGTGGCGGGCGCCGTCCTGCTGCTCGGCGTGCTGCTCGCCGGAGCCGCACCGCTCATCCCGCTGGCCGTGCTGGTCAGCCGGCACGAGCCCGAACTGCTGCCACTGTTCGCCGTTCCCCTGGCGGTGCTCTTCGCCGCCTGGCGGATCGCCCGGGACCGGGCGCGCGACCAGCTCACCGATCCGCTCACCGGGCTGCCGAACCGGCAGGCGCTGGTGCTGGCGGCCCAGGAGGCCATCGTCGAGCACGACGGGCAGCCCGGCTACTCGGTCGGCCTGATCCTGCTCGACCTCGACCGCTTCCGCTCACTCAACGACACGCTCGGTCACGCCGCCGGCGACCGCCTGCTGGTGCACATCGGCCGCCGGCTGCAGCGGGTGCTGCGCGGCGGGCCCGTGGACGTGCCGCAGACCGTCGTGGTCGCCGACCTCCCGCTGCTGCCCACCGAGTGCCGCGGGCTCCAGCTCGGCTCCGGCGGCACCTGCCCGGGCAGCCGGACCAACATCCCCGAGCTCACCCCGACGCTCGCCGCCGAGCGCCGCCGGGAGACCGGCCAGCTGCTGGCCGGCCTGGAGCCGCTGGCCGAGAACGGCCGCCGGGCCGTGGTCGCCCGGATGGGCGGCGACGAGTTCGCCGTGCTGCTGCCCGGCGTCGGCCGGCCCGACCTGCTGCAGCGGCTGGCCAAGGCGCTGATCGCCGAACTCGCCGCGCCGATCCGGCTGGACGGCCTGCTGCTGGTGCTGGAGGCCACCGCCGGCGTCTGCGTCTACCCGATGCACGCCGACGACGCAGAATCGTTGCTCCGCCGCGCCGACGTGGCGATGGCCCACGCCCAGCGCACCCGGACCGGCGTGGAGCAGTACGACAAGTCCCAGGACGTCGACACGCCCTACCGGATCGGCCTGCTCGGCGACCTGCGCCGGGCCCTGGAGACCGGCGAGGTGCAGCTGCACTACCAGCCCAAGGTGGCCTTCGACGGCCGGGTGGTCGGCCTGGAGGCGCTGCTGCGCTGGGAGCGGCCGGGCCGCGGGCGGGTCTCGCCGGACGAGTTCGTCGGCCTGGCGGAGTCCAGCGGCCTGATGCCCCGGCTCACCGACTACGTGCTGGAGGCCGCGATCGGCCAGCTGGCCACCTGGCGCTCGCAGGGCCTCCAGGTGCAGGTGGCGGTCAACGTCTCGCCGCGCGACGTGCTCAACCCCGGCTTCGCCCAGCGGGTGGCCGGCCACCTGAGGCGCCATCAGGTTCCCGCCCACGCGCTGCAGCTGGAGATCACCGAGCGGCTGCTGCTGGACGACTCCCGGCTGGCCGCGGACACCCTGGCCGAGCTGCGCGGCCACGGCGTCGGGATGTCGCTGGACGACTTCGGCACCGGTCACTCCTCGCTGGTCCGGCTGCGCAGCCTGCCGGTCGGCGAGCTGAAGATCGACCGCTCCTTCGTCTCCCGGATGGTGGCCGACCACCACGACGCCGCCGTGGTGCGCTGCTCGGTGGAGCTCGCGCACTCGCTCGGCCTCACCGTGGTCGCCGAGGGGGTGGAGGACGACGAGACCTGGGAGCGGCTGCACAGCCTGGGCGTGGACGCCGTGCAGGGCTGGCTGGTCTCCGCCGCGCTCCCGGCCGACCAGGCCACCGCCTGGCTCCAGGTGCACCGCACCGGCCCGCCGCCCGCCGAGCGGCTGCCCGGCCTGCAGCGCTGGACCGGACAGGCCGAACTCGCCCGCCCGGTGCTGCCCCGGCAGCCGCTCGCACCCCCCGCCGAGGCCCCGACGACCCCTCAGTAACAACGGTCACGCGCTGTGCCCCCTAGGATGGTCGGTAAAGACAGGAGGACAGGCAGCCGCGGTGCGCCGCGAAGCCGCCGTCCTCGCCCGAACTCACCCTGAGGATCGCTGCATGCCTGGGATCACGCGCGAGGAGGTCGCCCACCTCGCCCGGCTGTCGCGTCTGGAACTGCAGGCGGAGGAGCTGGACCACTTCGCCGAGCAGCTGGACGTGATCATCGGCGCGGTCGCCCGCGTTTCCGAGGTCGCCGGACAGGACGTCCCGCTGACCTCCCACCCGCTGCCGCTGACCAACGTCATGCGCGCGGACGAGGTGCGGCCCTCGCTCACCCCGGAGCAGGCGCTGGCCGCCGCCCCCGCGGTCGAGGAGCAGCGTTTCCGGGTCCCGCAGATCCTCGGGGAGGACTGACCAGCATGACCGAGCTGATCAAGTACACGGCGGCCAGGACCGCCGAAGCGATCAAGGCCGGCGAGGTCAGCGCCGTCGAGGTGGCCCAGGCCCACCTGGACCGGATCGCCGCGGTGGACGAGAAGGTCAACGCCTTCCTGCACGTGGACACCGAGGGCGCGCTGGCCGCCGCCCGCGCCGTGGACGCCAAGCGCGCCGCCGGCGAGGAGCTCGGCCCGCTGGCCGGCGTCCCGCTGGCGCTCAAGGACGTCTTCACCACCAAGGGCGTCCCCACCACCTGCGGCTCGAAGATCCTCGAGGGCTGGATCCCGCCCTACGACGCGACCCTGACGTCCCGTCTGAAGGACGCGGGCGTGGTGATCCTCGGCAAGACCAACATGGACGAGTTCGCGATGGGCTCCTCCACCGAGAACTCCGCCTACGGCCCGACCGGCAACCCCTGGGACCTGTCCCGGATCCCCGGCGGCTCCGGCGGCGGCTCGGCGGCCGCGCTGGCCGCCTACCAGGCCCCGCTGGCGATCGGCACCGACACCGGCGGCTCGATCCGCCAGCCCGGCGCCGTCACCGGCACGGTCGGCGTGAAGCCCACCTACGGCTCGGTCTCCCGCTACGGCCTGGTCGCCTTCTCCTCCTCGCTCGACCAGGGCGGCCCGTGCGCCCGCACCGTGCTGGACGCGGCGCTGCTGCACGAGGCGATCGCCGGCCACGACCCGCTGGACTCCACCTCGATCGACGCCCCGGTGCCGGCCGTGGTCGAGGCCGCCAGGCGGCTCGACGTGCGCGGCATGCGGATCGGCGTGGTCAAGGAGTTCGCCGGCGAGGGCTACCAGGCCGGCGTGATGCAGCGGTTCCAGGAGTCCGTGGAGCTGCTGCGCGAGCTCGGCGCCGAGGTGGTCGAGGTCTCCTGCCCGTCCTTCACCCTGGCGCTGCCCGCCTACTACCTGATCGCGCCCAGCGAGGCCTCCTCCAACCTGGCCCGGTTCGACGCCATGCGCTACGGCCTGCGGGTCGGCGACAACGGCAACCGCTCGGCCGAGGAGGTCACCGCGCTGACCCGCGAGGCCGGCTTCGGCCCCGAGGTCAAGCGCCGGATCATCCTGGGCACCTACGCCCTCTCCTCGGGCTACTACGACGCCTACTACGGCTCGGCCCAGAAGGTCCGCACGCTGATCTCCCGGGACTTCGACGCGGCCTTCGCCGGGGTCGACGTGCTGGTCTCGCCGACCACCCCGACCACCGCCTTCCCGATCGGCGAGCGCGCCGACGACCCGATGGCGATGTACCTGGCCGACCTGTGCACCATCCCGTCCAACCTTGCGGGCAACGCGGCCATGTCGCTGCCGGTCGGGCTCGCGCCGGAGGACAATCTTCCGGTCGGCCTGCAGATCATCGCACCCGCGATGGCGGACGACCGCCTGTACCGGGTGGGCGGCGCCGTCGAGGCCGCACTCAACGACAAGTGGGGGCACCCCCTGCTGGAGGAGGCACCGGCACTGTGAGCACCGTCGCGAAGGCCAAGGGCTGGAAGCACAGCAAGCCCGGCCTGCTGCTGTCCATCGGAACCAGCGCTTTCGGCGTCCTGAGCATCGTCAAGGACGTCAAGAAGGCCCGCACCGAGAACGACACCCTGCTGCTGGCCAACGCCCTGGTCGCCGGCCTGGCCCTGGCCACCGGCACCGCCCTGCTGGTGCGCGAACTGCGCCGGCTGGGCAGCGAGGACGTCCTCGCGGACTGAGAGCGGGAGGAGAAGGGGTGCAGGTAGATGATCACGCGCATTGAGATCGACGGCTTCAAGTCGTTCGATCGGTTCGCTGTGGACCTGCGCCCCTTCACCGCTGTCATCGGGACGAACGCCGGGGGGAAGTCCAACCTGTTGGACGCCCTGGCGTTTCTTCGGGGTCTGGTGCAGCGGTCGGAGAACAGCCCGCTGCACGCCGCCGCTGCCGCGCGCGGCGGCCTGAAGCACATGTTCCGTCAGCTCGGTGACGGCACCGTGGTCCGCACCATGCGGCTCGCGGTGGAGGTCCTCCTGGATCCCCGGGAGGGCGGCGCCGGGCTGGGGGAGACCCTGCCCAGCGGGCTGGCTTCCCGCTGGCGGTACGAAGTGGCGCTCGAACGCGGCGCCAAGCGGGTGCAGATCGTCGATGAGCGGCTGCAGCCGATCGACCCGGAGCGGGACACCTGGTTCGACCTCGTCGGCGCTACGCCGACCTGGCGTTCGGCCTTCGCGCTCCGCGAGAAGAGCGCGGCCCCGGCGCCCGCCCCGACCGCTCGGGAACTCTCGCCGACCGAGAACGCGATGGCCGCCCTGGGAATCGCGGAATCAGAGGGCGGGATCCAGCGGACCGGACCGTCTCCGCGCTCGCTGCCGGCCGACGGCCTGGTCAGGCACCAGCCGTTCTACTCCGTGCTCATGGCTAAGGTGCTGCAACTCCACGAGCGGGCGCTGCGGATGGAGTCGGACACCGGTGGTGACGGCGTGTTGGAGAGCGACGGCTTCGGCCTGCCCGGCTTCCTCCACATGCTGGGTGAGGACGACGATGCCCTCCGCACCGGCCCCTGGGTGCTGGCCGCCGTCCGGGCGGACCTGGGGCGGCTGGTCAAGGGCATCACGGGGTTCGAGGTCGTTGAGGACGACCGGCGGCACAAGCTGTGGATCGAGCTGACGGCCCGGGACGAGCCGCCGTTCCCCGCTGAACTCGCCTCGGACGGCACCCTGCGGGCGCTGGCGATCCTCGGATCCCTGCGCGAGCCGGAGTCCGGCCCGCTCATCGTCGAGGAACCCGAGAACGGCCTCTACCCCGAGCGCCTCCTCGACCTCCTGCAGATGATGCGCGACGCGGCCTCGGCCCCCGCGCTCGACGAGCCCGACGATCCGCTGCGGCAGGTCATCATCACCAGCCACTCTCCGCTCGTCCTCGACGTCGTTCCGCCCGAGGACATCGTCTTCCTCGACACGGTGACCGAGGTAAGGGACGGGATCGCCAGCCGGGTCACCCGGGCCCGCCGGGTGCAGAACCCGGACGAGCCGACCCGGCCCGAGGACCACGGCCGCGTGGTCCGTCAGGCCGAGCTCGACGCGTTCCGGACCGGCCGCGGTGTGGCTGCCTGATGCGTTACCTGGATTGCGCCCTGGTGTGCGAGGGAGCCAGCGATCGGGCGTTCCTGCCGGGCCTGATGAGCCGGGCCGTCCGGGACCTGTGCGCGGCCGAGTTCGAGACCGACGTCCAGGTGGAGGTCCGCCCCCTGTGGGCCGACCACCAGCGGACGGACACCGTCCTCGACGCGGCCGCCCGCGACCGGTTCGACCTGCTGCTCTACCACCACGACGGCGCCCCGGAGCAGCAGTGCGAGCGCACGCTGGGCGAACTCCGCCGGGAGTGGGATCGGGCCCGCGGAGAGCCGCTGGTCCCGGTCGTGCCGCTGCGGGAGACGGAGGCATGGATCATCGCCGACCCCGCGGCGGTAGCCTTCGTCCTCGGCGGCGAACGGTACGTCACCGACGCCGGTCTGCCGCCGCGGGCCCGGGAGGCGGAACACGTCACCGATCCCAAGGTGCCACTGCGACGGGCCGTCGAAGCGGCCCAACGGCCGCAGCGACGCTCGCGCAGGGCGAAGACCGGGACGGACACGCAAAGCTATTTCACCGCCTTCGCGGAGCACGTCTCCATCGGAAGGCTCCGGGAAGTACCCTCCTTCGACCAGTGGTGGAAGGACATGATCAAGGTCTTGGAAGGACTCGGATACCGATATGGGTGACACCGTGACTCTCGTCTCCTACGAGGACGCTCTCGCGTCGTACGACCCGGTGATGGGCCTGGAGGTCCACGTCGAGCTGGGCACCAAGACCAAGATGTTCTGCGGCTGCTCGACCGAGCTGGGCGCCGAGCCGAACAGCCAGGTCTGCCCGACCTGCCTGGGACTGCCCGGCTCGCTGCCGGTGGTCAACGCGGTCGGCGTGGAGTCGGCGATCCGGATCGGGCTGGCGCTCAACTGCGAGATCGCCGAGTGGTGCCGGTTCGCCCGGAAGAACTACTTCTACCCGGACATGCCGAAGAACTTCCAGACCTCGCAGTACGACGAGCCGATCGCCTTCAACGGCTACCTCGACGTGCAGCTGGAGGACGGCTCGACCTTCCGGGTGGAGATCGAGCGCGCCCACATGGAGGAGGACACCGGCAAGTCCAGCCACGTCGGCGGGGCCACCGGCCGGATCCACGGCGCGACCCACTCGCTGCTGGACTACAACCGGGCCGGCATCCCGCTGATCGAGATCGTCACCAAGCCGATCGAGGGCGCCGGCGAGCGGGCCCCCGAGGTCGCCCGCGCCTACGTCGCCGAGCTGCGCGAGCTGATCCGCGCCCTCGGCGTCTCCGAGGCCCGGATGGACAAGGGCCAGATGCGCTGCGACGTCAACCTGTCGCTGCGCCCGAACGGCACCGAGACCTTCGGCACCCGCTCGGAGACCAAGAACGTCAACTCGCTGCGCAGCGTGGAGCGGGCCGCCCGCTTCGAGATCCAGCGGCACGCCACCGTGCTCGGCCGCGGCCAGACCATCGTGCAGGAGACCCGGCACTTCCACGAGGAGGACGGCTCCACCACGGCCGGCCGGATCAAGGACAACGCCGAGGACTACCGCTACTTCCCGGAGCCCGACCTGGTGCCGGTGGCGCCGGCCCGCGAGTGGGTCGAGCAGCTGCGGGCCGAGCTGCCCGAGCCGCCCCGGGTCCGCCGGGCCCGGCTGCAGGCCGAGTGGGGCCTGTCCGACAAGGACATGCAGTCGGTGCTCAACGCCGGCGCGGTGGAGCCGATCCTGGAGACCATCGCGGCCGGCGCGCCGGCCGACCAGGCCCGCAAGTGGTGGCTGGGCGAGCTGGCCCGCCGGGCCAACGAGACCGGCACCGAGCTGGCGGAGCAGCCGATCACCCCGGCCCAGGTGGCCCGGGTCTGCGCGCTGGTCGCCGAGGGCAAGCTGAACGACAAGCTGGCCCGCCAGGTGATCGAGGGCGTGCTGGCCGGCGAGGGCGAGCCGGACGAGGTGGTGGCCGCCCGCGGGCTGGCCGTGGTCTCCGACGACTCGGCGCTGGGCGCGGCCGTGGACCAGGTCATCGCCGACAACCCGGACGTGGCGGAGAAGATCCGCGGCGGCAAGGTGCAGGCGGTCGGCGCGCTGGTCGGCGCGGTGATGAAGGCGACCCGCGGCCAGGCGGACGCGGCGCGGGTCAAGGACCTCATCCTCGAGAGGCTGGGCGCCTAAGCACCCGCATAAGCACCCTCGACCCACTGCGGCCACCCCTCCTTAGGGGTGGCCGCAGGCGTTTTCCGGGCCCGTCTAAGGACCCCGGGGCCGCCAAGATCGGGCAAGCTTCCGATGTGCCGCACCCCCCTGGGAGAGGAGTCTCTAGGTATCGCAAACGGAGACGGACACAGGGGAACACCGTGATCGAGTACGAGATCTACCGCCACCGCAGCGCCGAGCTGCAGGCCGCCGCCGCCCACGAGCGGCTGGCCGACGAGGCCCGCCGGGCCAGCCGGGCCGCCCGCACCGCCGACCGGGGCAGCCGGCTCGGCCGCCTCACCGCCGGTCTGCGCCGCACCGCCCGCCAGGCGCACGGCGCGGGCGTGGCCCAGGCGGCCGGCGACCGCGCCACCGCGGTCGGCGAATGCTGATCGGACCGGCCGGTGCCGGCACCGCCGCCGCGAGGGGAGCGGCGGAGCCGGGGACCGGAGCAGGGAAGCAGGGGAGGGTCGCCGCCGGCGCCCTCCCCTCCGGCGTTCCGGGGGCTGCTGACGCGTCGTCGGAGGCCGCTGTTCCGGATGTCGGGATAATGCCTGGGGCCCGGTCGGTGGTCTGTGGCATGCTCGGCGCCGTGGAGCAGATGTCGGTCAGTCCGGTCTTCGTCGGTCGCGGTAGCGAGCTGGCCGCGCTGGACGCGGCACTGCGCAGGGTCGGCGAGGGCCAGCCGCAGGCGCTGCTGGTCGGCGGCGAGGCCGGGGTCGGCAAGACCCGGCTGCTGGAGGAGTTCCTCTGCCGGGTGGACCGGGAGGGCATCACCACCGTGCTCGGCCACTGCCTCGAGGTCGGCGCCGAGGGCCTGCCCTACGCCCCGCTGGCCACCGCGCTGCGCCGGCTGCACCGCTCCCGCGGCGCCCAGCTGGCCCGGGCCGCCGAGGGCATGCAGGGTCAGCTGGCCCGGGTGGTGCCGGAGTTCGGCGAGACCGACCCGGAGCCCAACGACGAGTACGGCCGGGCCCGGCTGTTCGAGCACCTGGCCCGGCTCTTCGAGCGGCTGAGCGCCGACGGCCCGCTGGTGCTGGCGATCGAGGACCTGCACTGGTCCGACCGCTCCACCCGCGAACTGCTCGGCTTCCTGATCGCCACCCTGCGGCACGCCCGGGTGCTGGTGGTCGCCACCTACCGCACCGACGACCTGCACCGCCGCCACCCGCTGCGCCCGTTCCTGGCCGAGCTGGAGCGCCAGCGGACCGTGCAGCGGCTGGAGCTGGACCGGTTCGGCCGCGGCGAGGTGGCCGCCCAGCTGGCCGGCATCATGGGCACCGAAGCGCCCGACGGCCTGCTGGTGGACCGCATCCTGCGCCGCTCCGAGGGCAACCCGTTCTTCGTCGAGGAGCTGGCCCACTCCTTCACCGACGGCTGCTTCGTCGGCCTCAGCGACTCGCTGCGGGACATCCTGCTGGTCCGGGTGGAGGCGCTGCCCGAGCCGGCCCAACGGGTCGTCAGGATCGCCGCCGAGGGCGGCTCCCGGATCGAGCACCAGCTGCTCGCCGCGGTGCTGGACGACTCCGAGGACGAGCTGCTGGACGCGCTGCGCACCGCCGTCGGCGCCAACATCCTGCAGCCGGACAAGGACGGCGAGGGCTACCGGTTCCGGCACGCGCTGGTCCGCGAGGCGGTCTCCGACGACCTGCTGCCCGGCGAGCGCACCCGGATCAACCGCCGGTTCGCCGCCGCCCTGGAGGCCGACCCGGCCCTGGTGCACGGCGACCAGCGCCCGGCCCGGCTGGCCAACTACTGGTACCACGCGCACGATCCCGCCCGCGCCCTGCCCACCGCGCTGGAGGCGGCCCGGGCCGCCCGCCGGCGCAACGCCTTCGCCGAGCAGCTGAGCCTGCTGGAGCGGGCCATCGAGCTCTGGGACGAGGTCGCCGAGGAGGTGCTGGAGCGCACCCTGCGCCCGCACGACTGGGCCGAGACCTACCCGCCCTGCTGCTGCGAGCCGGGCAGCTGCGACGAGTCCTGCGACCGGCTGCGGCTGGTCGACGTGCTGGCCGAGGCCGTGGTGGCGGCCCGCCGGGCCGGCGACCGGGAGCGCGGCCTCTCGCTGGCCAAGCGCGCCCTCAAGCTGACCGACGAGGCCGAGAACCCGCTGCGCGCCGCCTGGTTCCGGATGAACCGGGCCAAGATGCTCGGCCACCTCAACCGGCGCGGCCACACCGAGGAGCTGGGCCACGCGCTGCGCCTGGTCGAGGGCCGCCCGGCCTCCGCCGTCCAGGCCGACGTGCTGGCGCTGGCCGCCGGCCAGGCGATGCTCTACCACCCCACCGCGGCCGACCTGGCCAACGCCGAGCGGGCCGTGGAGATCGCCCGGCAGGTCGGCGCGACCAGCGTCGAGCTGCACGCCCGGATGACCCTGGGCTCGCTCTACACCGACTTCGGCGACCCGGAGCGCGGCACCGCCGAGCTGACCGCCGCCATCGCGGGCGCCCGCGAGCTGGGCGTGCCGGACCTGGTCACCCGGGGCCTGAACAACCTGGCCAGCATGCTGGCGGTGCTGGGCCGGGTGGCCGAGGCGGCCGAGCTGGCCCGGGAGGGGCTGGCGGCCGCCGGCGCCCTCGGGCTGCTGCGCAACACCGGCGCGATCCTGGCGGGGAACCTGGCCGAGTGCCTGCTGCTGCTCGGGCGCGCGCCGGAGGCCGCCGAGGTGCTGGCGAGCTGGGAGAGCGACCGGTGCTCCGAGGCCTACGACCCCTTCCTGCACCGGCTGCGCGGCGAACTCGCGCTGCGGCTCGGCGACCTGGCGGGCGCCGAGAAGTACCTGGAGCTGGCCCGCACCAGCGGGGAGCGGGACCAGCCGCAGCACGCCCTGCCCTCCGCCCGGCTGGAGGTGGACCTGGCCGGCCGCACCGGCCGGCCGCTGCGCGCCAGGGCCGCGCTGCTCGCGGCCCTGGAGGGCGAGACGGCGCCCTTCGACAGCAGCCTGCTGCCGCTGCTGGCCCGGGCCGCCGGGGTGGAGGCGGACTCCCGCGGGCTGCCCGCCGCCGACCGGGAGCGCCCCGCCGTGCTGGCCCGGATCGCCGAGCGGCTGGCCGGCCAGCGGCCGCCGGCCAACCCGCTGCAGCTGGGCTGGACCAGGCTGGCCGAGGCCGAGCTGGCCCGGGCCGAGGGCGTCGACACCCCCGCGCTCTGGGCCGCCGCGGTGGAGCCGCTGCGCTCGCTGGACCTGCCGTACCCGCTGGTGCTGGCGCTGCTCGGCGCGGGCGGCGCGGCCGCGGCGGCCGGCGAGCGGGAGGCGGCGGCCGGGCTGCTGCGCGAGGCGCTGGCGGCCGCCGAGCGGCTGGGCGACGACTGGCTGGCCGCCGAGGCGGTCCGGCTGCTGGAGCGGATCGGCGCGGGCCGGGCCCGGCTCCAGCCGCTTCAGGGGGCGCTCGACGGGGCGCGCGCCGACCGGAGTGAGCCCGAAGGCCCGGCCGCCTTCCACCTCACGCCCCGGGAGACCGATGTCCTGCGGCTGCTGACCGAGGGACGGACCAATCGGCAGATCGCCCAGGAGCTCTTCATCTCGCCCAAGACGGCCAGCGTGCACGTCTCGAACATCCTCGCCAAGCTGGAGGTTTCCGGTCGCGGGGAGGCCGCCGCGCTGGCCCACCGGCTGCGCCTCTTCCCGCCCGTGGCACCGGTGCGGGCAGGCGTTGCGGGCGCGTAGCCGGGCGCACCGACGCACGCGCCCCGGCGCGCGTGCTCCCGCGTGTGCGCTACGGCCAACCGGGCCGATCTGGTGGAAGCGGGTGCATATCCCTACTCTCGGACCATTACTCTAAGTTGAGTGCATGTCTCATTGAGTGACCGAAGTGGTGTAGGGTCCCGGCTGGGACCGCGGCTCCTGATCGTCCGACAGGTCACTGCGTCAGCTCCCCGCGCGGGTGGGGGCGTTCCGGGGGGAGGTGCGGGGTGAGCCCCAGGTCCGACGGCGGACCGGTACAGCCGGTGATCGCCACCCGCCCGCCCCTGCTGGTCGGCCGCCGCCTCGCCCTGCTGCTCGGCGTGCTCTGCCTCTCCTACGGGACCGGCGCCGGCTTCGGCTGGGGCTCGCGCTCGCTGGCCCTCTTCATGGGCGACTTCGGGCTGGCCGGGGCGGCGCTGGCGGCCGCGCTCTCCTGCCTGGCGCACGGCTGCGCCGTGCCGGGCCAGACCCGCGGCGCCTGGCTGCTCTTCGGCCTCTCCTCGGCCACCCTGGCGATCGGCAACGGCACCTGGGGCTGGTACGAGGTGGTGCTCCGCACCGACCTGCCGCAGGACTCGGTGGCCGACTACGCCTTCCTGCCGTTCGCCCCGCTGGCCGTGCTCGGCCTGCTGGCGCTGGCCCAGCGCCCGCGCGGCGCGGCCGGCTGGCTCTGCCTGCTGCTGGACGGCTGGATGGTGGCCGGCTCGCTCTTCACGCTCAGCTGGAGCCTGGCGCTGGGCCGGGCCGCCGAGGGCGAGGTGGACAACCCGCTGCGGCTCGCCCTGGGCCTGGCCTACCCGGTGCTGGACATCCTGATGGTCTCGCTGGTGGTCGGCCTGCGGTTCCGCTGCCGGGACGGCAACCGGGCCCCCGTGCACACCGCGATGCTGGGCCTGGCGGTCACCGTGGTCTGCGACGCGCTCTTCACCTCGCCCGCGCTGCGGGACACCTACCACTCCGGGGAGATCCTGGACGCCGGCTGGTTCACCGGCAGCATGCTGCTCGCCTACGCGCCCTGGTCCTCGCGCTGGCGGCGCGGGCGGCCGAGCCGCGAGCACCCCTCCGCGGCCGGCACCCCGCGCCGCCGGGTGGCCTCCACCTTCAGCGCCCTGACCCCGTACGCCGCCGCCTCGGTCTGCACCGCCGGCATCCTCTACAACGCCCTCGGAGGCCGACCGATGGACCGCGTGGTGATCGTGGTCGCCTGCACCGTGGGTCTGGCGCTGATCGTCCGCCAGGGCATCATGCTGCTCGACAACCTGTCGCTGGCCCAGGAGCTGGCGCAGAAGGAGGCGCACTTCCGGTCCCTGGTCCAGGGCTCCAGCGACGTCATCATGATCACCGGGGCGGACGGCGTGCTCTCCTACGTCTCGCCCGCCGCGCTCGGCGTCTACAGCCGCGACCCGGAGGAGCTGGTCGGCGGCCGGCTGCTCGACCTGGTGCACCCGCAGGACATCGACCGGGTGGTCCGAGAGGTGCACCGGTTCCTCGCCCGCAGCCAGCTGCTGGCCCGCCGGCCCGGCCACCTGCCGGCCGCCGCCGTGCTCGGCCGGCTGGAGCCCAGCGCCCGGGTGGAGTGCCGGATCCGGGCCGGCGGCGGCGAGTGGCTGCACGTCGAGTCCACCGTCAACCGCTACCGGGACGGGCTGATCCTGAACAGCCGCGACGTCACCGAGCGGGTCCGGCTGCAGGCCCAGCTGCAGCACAACGCCTTCCACGACCCGCTCACCGACCTGCCCAACCGGGCCCTGTTCACCGAGCGGCTGCGCGCCGCGCTGGGCGGCCGGGACCCCGACGGCCCGCGCGAACACCCGTACCAGGACGGCGCCGCGGTGGCCGTGCTCTTCCTCGACCTGGACGGCTTCAAGGCGGTCAACGACAGCGCGGGCCACCAGGTCGGCGACCAGCTGCTGGTGCAGGCCGCCCGCCGGCTGCAGGCCACCGTGCGCTCCGGCGACACCGTGGCACGGTTCGGCGGCGACGAGTTCGCGGTGCTGGTCAGCGGCAGGCTGGGCCGGCTGCGGGTGCAGGAGCTGGCCGAGCGGCTGCGCCACGCGCTCTCCGAGCCGTACTGGATCGGCGGCGCCGAGCTGGGCGTGGCGGCCAGCATCGGGATCGCCTTCGGCCCGCGCCCGGCCGAGCCGGACGCCCAGCCCGGCGAGGTCGGCGCGCTGGCCGACGAGCTGATGCGCGACGCCGACCTGGCGATGTACCGGGCCAAGTCGCAGGGCAAGGGCCGGGTGGTGCTCTACACCCCCGGCATGCGGGCCGACCTGGACCGCCGCCGGGAGGTGGACGACCGGCTGCGCTCGGCGGTCCGGGAGGGCGGCTTCGCGCTGCTGCACCAGCCCGTGGTGGACCTGCGCACCGGCGCGGTGACCGGGCTGGAGGCGGTGGCCCGCTGGCGCTCGGCCCAGGGGCTGCTGCTGACCCCGGCCGAGTTCCTGCGCGGCGCCGAGCAGGGCGACGCGGCGACCAGGTTCGCCCGCTGGCTGCTGGAGCACGCGGTGGCCCAGGCGGCGGTGCGCGGGGCCGACGCGCGCGGCTGCGGCCGGCCCGGTTCGGCCGCCGTACCGGTCTCGGTCCGGCTGACCGCCGAGCGACTCTGCGCCCCCGGGGTGTACGAGACCATCGCCGGAGCCCTGCGCGAGACCGGCTTGCCTCCCGGTCGACTGGTGATCGAGCTGGCCAGAATGGGGCCGGACAGCACGGCCGACGAGCTGGGCCGCCGACTGGCCGCGCTGCGCCGGCTCGGGGTGGGCACGGCGCTGGCCGGCTTCGGGGCCGGCGGCGGCTCGCTGGGCGCACTGGTGCAACTGCCGTTCGACGGGCTGAAGCTGGACCGTACCCTGGTGCAGGAGGTGGTGGACTCGCCGCGCGGGCGGGCCCTGGCCGGGCACGCGCTGCGGCTGGGCCGGGAGCTCGGCCTGGTCACCGCCGCCGAGGGGGTGGACCAGCCGCGCCAGGTGACGGTGCTTCAGGAGCTGGGCTGCCGCAACGGGCAGGGGCTGGCCTTCGCCCAGCCGCTGGACGAGTTCCGGCTGCGCCGGGCGCTGGCCCGGCGGCTCTATCCGCTGCCGCGCCCGCTGGGTTCGGTCTCGGCCCGGCACGCCTATCTGGCGGCCGACCGCAGGCCAGCGGGCCGGCCGTCCATCCTGGGTCCGCATGGTGAGACGGCCGTCCCACCTGCTTGACACCAGCTGCGTGGCAGGAGGAAGGTCGGTGCCATGCGCACCCGAATTCTCGTACTTGGCGGGCGCGTCGGCTGAGCGGGCCAGAGCTGCCCTCCACCTCAGGGACCGACGCGCCACCCCTCGCATGCCTTTGGGCACGAGGGGTTTTTTGTTGCAGTCACACCGATGGCAGCACCTCATCAAGCACCGCATGAAACACCGTTGTCCCGCACGCTCGTTCCGCCCGAAAATGGGATGAAGCGGACGCCCGAACCGGCGAAAGAAGACAGGCAGATGACTGAGCACACGGCAACTCCCCGTCGCGGGGACCACCCGGCCGCCCCGTCCCAAGGCACCTCCGCGGTCGTCGAGACGATGACCGGGGCGCAGTCGCTCATCCGTTCTCTTGAGGCCGTAGGCGCGGACACCATCTTCGGCATCCCGGGCGGTGCGATCCTGCCGGCGTACGACCCGCTGATGGACTCGGTGAAGGTGCGGCACGTCCTGGTCCGCCACGAGCAGGGTGCCGGTCACGCGGCGACCGGGTACGCGCAGGCCACCGGGCGGGTCGGGGTCTGCATGGCGACCTCCGGCCCGGGCGCGACGAACCTGGTGACGCCGATCGCGGACGCGTACATGGACTCGGTGCCGATCGTCGCGATCACCGGCCAGGTCGCCTCCGCGGCGATCGGGACGGACGCCTTCCAGGAGGCGGACATCTGCGGCATCACGATGCCGATCACCAAGCACAACTTCCTGGTCACCGACCCGGCCGAGATCCCGCAGGTGATCGCGGAGGCCTTCCACATCGCGGCCACCGGCCGCCCGGGCCCGGTGCTGGTCGACGTCGCCAAGGACGCGTTGCAGGCCACCACCACCTTCCGCTGGCCCGCCGAGCTGGCCCTGCCCGGCTACCGGCCGGTGACCAAGCCGCACGCCAAGCAGATCCGGGAGGCCGCGAAGCTGCTGGTCGGCTCCCGCAAGCCGGTCCTCTACGTCGGCGGCGGTGTCATCAAGGCCAACGCGACCGCGGAACTGCGCATCCTGGCGGAGCTGACCGGCGCGCCGGTCGTCACCACGCTGATGGCGCTGGGCGCGTTCCCGGACAGCCACCCGCAGCACCTGGGCATGCCGGGCATGCACGGCAGCGTCCCCGCCGTCACCGCCCTGCAGAAGGCCGACCTGCTCTTCACCCTGGGCGCGCGCTTCGACGACCGGGTCACCGGCAGGCTGGACTCCTTCGCCCCGTTCGCGAAGGTCGTCCACGCCGACATCGACCCGGCCGAGATCGGCAAGAACCGCCCCGCCGACGTCCCGATCGTCGGTGACGCCCGCGAGGTCCTGGCCGACCTGATCGTCGCCGTCCAGGCCGAGCACGAGGCGGGCCGCAAGGGCGACTACGCGGACTGGTGGGTCAAGCTCAACGAGTGGAAGACGACCTACCCGCTCGGCTACGACCCGGCGCCCGCCGGCGAGCTGTCCCCGCAGCAGGTGATCGAGCGGATCGGCCAGCTGGTCGGCCCCGAGGCCATCTACGCGGCCGGCGTCGGCCAGCACCAGATGTGGGCCTCGCAGTTCATCACCTTCGAGAAGCCCGCGACCTGGCTGAACTCCGGCGGCGCCGGAACCATGGGCTACGCGGTCCCGGCCGCGATGGGCGCCAAGGCCGGCCGTCCCGACACCCCGGTGTGGGCGATCGACGGCGACGGGTGCTTCCAGATGACCAACCAGGAGCTGGTCACCTGCGCGCTGAACAACATCCCGATCAAGGTCGCGGTGATCAACAACGGCTCGCTGGGCATGGTCCGCCAGTGGCAGACGCTGTTCTACAACCAGCGCTACTCCAACACCGTGCTGCACGCCGGCCCGGACCACGACGGTGTCGCGCCGCCGCCGCAGGGCACCCGGATCCCGGACTTCGTGCTGCTGGCCGAGGCGATGGGCTGCGTGGGCCTGCGCTGCGAGCGCCCCGAGGACCTCGACGCGGTGATCAAGCAGGCGATGGAGATCAACGACCGCCCCGTGGTCATCGACTTCATCGTCCACCAGGACGCGATGGTCTGGCCGATGGTCGCCGCCGGCACCAGCAACGACGAGATCCTCTTCGCCCGCGACGTGCGTCCCGACTTCAGCGACGACCTCGACTGACGCCTCCTTCGGACCTAGGGAACCCCAGAACCATGTCCAAGCACACGCTCTCCGTCCTGGTCGAGAACAAGCCCGGCGTGCTGGCCCGCATCGCCGCCCTGTTCTCCCGTCGGGGCTTCAACATCGACTCCCTCGCGGTCGGCCCGACCGAGCATCCGGACATCTCCCGGATGACCATCGTGGTCAACGTCGAGGACCTGCCGCTCGAGCAGGTCACCAAGCAGCTCAACAAGCTGGTCAACGTGATAAAGATCGTCGAGCTCGACCAGTCCGCTGCGATCCAGCGGGAACTGGTCCTGGTCAAGGTCCGGGCCGACAACGAGACCCGGTCCCAGGTCGTCGAGATCGTGCAGCTCTTCCGCGCCAAGACCGTGGACGTGTCGCCGGACGCCGTGACCATCGAGGCGACCGGCAGCTCCGACAAGCTCGAGGCGATGCTGCGCATGCTGGAGCCGTTCGGCATCAAGGAACTGGTGCAGTCCGGACTGGTGGCCATCGGACGCGGTGCCCGGTCGATCACCGACCGGTCGCTGCGCGCGCTGGACCGCAGCGCCTGATCCGCCACGGCTGTCTCATCAGCTGGCGCACCACCGCAAACACCCCTTATCCGCGCGTACGGTTGCCGTAGCACCGACGCGATTCACGCAAGGAGAAGCCCCACCGTGGCCGAGCTGTTCTACGAAGACGACGCCGACCTGTCCATCATCCAGGGCCGCAAGGTCGCGGTCATCGGCTACGGCAGCCAGGGCCACGCCCACGCGCTGTCGCTGCGCGACTCGGGTGTCGACGTGCGGGTCGGCCTGAAGGCCGAGTCGAAGTCGCGGGCCGCCGCGGAGGAGGCCGGCCTGCGCGTGGTCACCCCGGCCGAGGCCGCCGCCGAGGCCGACGTGATCATGATCCTGGTTCCGGACCCGATCCAGTCCGACGTGTACGAGGCGGACATCGCCCCGAACCTGAAGGCCGGCGACGCGCTGTTCTTCGGCCACGGCCTGAACATCCGCTACGGCTTCATCAAGCCCCCGGCGGACGTCGACGTCTGCATGGTCGCCCCGAAGGGCCCGGGCCACCTGGTCCGCCGCCAGTACGAGGAGGGCCGCGGCGTTCCGTGCATCGTCGCGGTGGAGCAGGACGCCACCGGCGGCGCCTTCGCGCTGGCGCTGTCCTACGCCAAGGGCATCGGCGGCACCAAGGCCGGCGTCATCAAGACCACCTTCACCGAGGAGACCGAGACCGACCTGTTCGGTGAGCAGGCCGTCCTCTGCGGTGGCACCGCCGCCCTGGTCAAGGCCGGTTTCGAGACCCTGGTCGAGGCCGGCTACCAGCCGGAGATCGCCTACTTCGAGTGCCTGCACGAGCTGAAGCTCATCGTCGACCTGATGTACGAGGGCGGCCTGGAGAAGATGCGCTGGTCGGTCTCCGAGACCGCCGAGTGGGGCGACTACGTCACCGGCCCGCGGATCATCACCGCCGACACCAAGGCCGAGATGAAGAAGGTCCTCGCGGAGATCCAGGACGGCACCTTCGCCACCACCTGGATCGCCGAGTACAAGGCCGGCCTGCCGAAGTACAACGAGTACAAGAACGCGGACGCCGACCACCTGCTCGAGACCACCGGCCGCGAGCTGCGCAAGCTGATGAGCTGGGTCAAGAACGCCTGATCAGAGGCGCCGCAGACGGATTCGGCACGACGGGGACGGGACCGCGCGAGCAGTCCCGTCCCCGCTGTACAAGCCGTCTGATCACGTGCGGGTGATTTCGCCGCACGGGCACAGGCGACGGCCTTGTCCGTCGATACACTTCCGAGTGCGCGTCAGGCCCACAGCGTCGTGCGTCTATCCACGCGGCATGCCACCACATCCCCCATGCGCCTGCCTGCCTCCGTTGCGGCCGCGCCCACCCTCGCGTGCGGTGGGGGAGACCCGGACAGTAAGGACAACTGTCGTGAGCACTGTCACTTCCAAGACCGCCGTGGTCCTGATCGCCGAAGAGCTGTCGCCGGCGACCGTCGACGCCCTTGGCCCGGACTTCGAGATCCGCCACTGCGACGGGGCGGACCGCACCGAGCTGCTGACCGCGATCGCGGACGTGGACGCGATCCTGATCCGCTCGGCCACCCGGATCGACGCCGAGGCGCTGGCCGCCGCCAAGAAGCTGAAGGTCGTCGCCCGGGCCGGCGTCGGCCTGGACAACGTGGACGTCGCCGCCGCCACCAAGGCCGGTGTGATGGTGGTCAACGCGCCGACCTCCAACATCGTCACCGCCGCCGAGCTGGCCTGCGGCCTGCTGATCTCGGTCGCGCGCAACATCGCCCCCGCCAACGCCGCGCTGAAGAACGGCGAGTGGAAGCGGAACAAGTACACCGGCGTGGAGCTCTCCGAGAAGACCCTCGGCGTGGTGGGCCTGGGCCGGATCGGCGTGCTGGTCGCCCAGCGGATGTCCGCCTTCGGCATGAAGATCGTCGCCTACGACCCCTACATCCAGGCCGCCCGGGCCGCCCAGATGGGCGTCAAGCTGCTCAGCCTGGACGAGCTGCTCGAGGTCTCCGACTTCATCACCGTGCACCTCCCGAAGACCCCGGAGACCATCGGCCTGATCGGCGACGAGGCGCTGCACAAGGTCAAGCCGACCGTGCGGATCGTCAACGCCGCGCGCGGCGGGATCATCGACGAGGCGGCCCTGGCCAGCGCCCTCAAGGAGGGCCGGGTGGCCGGCGCCGGCCTGGACGTCTACGCCAAGGAGCCGTGCACCGACTCCCCGCTCTTCACCTTCGACAACGTGGTGGCCACCCCGCACCTGGGCGCCTCCACCGACGAGGCGCAGGAGAAGGCCGGCATCGCCGTCGCCAGGTCGGTCCGCCTCGCGCTGGCCGGCGAGCTGGTGCCGGACGCCGTCAACGTGCAGGGCGGCGTGATCGCCGAGGACGTGCGCCCGGGCCTGCCGCTGGCCGAGAAGCTGGGCCGGATCTTCACCGCGCTGGCCGGCGAGGTGGCCGTCCGCCTCGACGTCGAGGTCAGGGGCGAGATCACCCAGCACGACGTCAAGGTGCTGGAGCTGTCCGCCCTCAAGGGCGTCTTCGAGGACGTGGTGGCGGAGACCGTCTCCTACGTCAACGCCCCGCTGTTCGCCCAGGAGCGCGGCGTCGAGGTGCGGCTGACCACCAGCAGCGAGAGCCCCGAGCACCGCAACGTGATCACCGTGCGCGGCACCCTGGCCAGCGGCACCGAGATCGCCATCTCCGGCACGCTCTCCGGCCCGAAGCAGCAGCAGAAGATCGTCGGCGTGGACGCCTTCGAGGTGGACGTGGCGCTCACCGACCACATGGCCTTCTTCAAGTACGAGGACCGTCCCGGCGTGGTCGGCACCCTCGGCCGGATCCTCGGCGACGCGGGCATCAACATCGCCGGCATGCAGGTGGCCCGGGAGGCCGAGACCAAGGACGCGCTGGCCTCGATCACCGTGGACTCCGAGATCTCCCAGGAGGTGCTGGCCGAGATCGCCGCCGAGATCGGCGCCAAGTTCGCCCGCTCGGTGGACCTCGGCTGACCCGCCACCCGCTCCACCGGGGCCCGGACCGCGCTGCGGTCCGGGCCCCGACGGCTTTCTGAGGCCTGGTCAGCTGCCTGCGGGATCACCCGGGAGGGTGAGTCCCGTCTCAGATACTAGGAAATCCAACTAAATCTGCAGACAGCCGGTGGACGGCGGCGTACTTTGAAATGGCACCCGGTGTCCCCGCACCCTGGACCCACAGATCGTCCGGTGCCCAAGGGCCGTGCGTGCGCGTACGCAACGCGGCGGGCGATCCCCGCCAGGCGTACCACCCTCCTCCCTCATCCGACGCCGCCCTCGGCGTCTCCTGATCCAAGGAGCCCGGTATGCCCCCCACCGCAGCCATGCTCAGCCGTTCCGACTCCGCCGCCACCGCCGGTTCCGGCCTCCCCGCGGCCCGCCGCCGCCGGCGCGGCCTGCCGCACAGCACCCCCGAGGCGGTCGCGGCCCACGCCGCGCTCCAGCGGGCGCTGGACCGCCGCGACAACGGTGGCGCGACCGGCCACTGAGGCGGCTACCTCCCGCCGGACTCCCGGTGCCGGGCCCAGGCGCCGACCGCGGCCCAGAGTGCGGCGGCCAGCGCCGCCACCCGCAGGCCGGGCGCCAGGCCGGGCTGCCGGTAGGCGCAGGCCAGCCGGCCGGCGCCGGTGCCCAGCGGCACCGCGAGCAGGCCGGCCGGCGTCGCCCCGGCGGGCCGCTCCGGTCCGCCGTCCACCGCACAGCGCCAGCCCGGCACCGCCGGGACGGCCAGCACGGCGGTGCCCCGGCTCCCGGGCGGGAGGTCGGCGCTGACGGTGTGTCCGGTCACCCGTACGGCCGTCGCACCGGTCGCCGCGCGGGCCGCCACGGCCGCCGCCAGCGCCTCCCGGTCCAGGCAGCCGAACGGACGGGCCGGCACCTGGGTGGCCAGCGCCGTCCGCACCGTCACCCGCAGCACGCCGTCGGGCGGCACCGGGCCCAGCGCGAGGACCGGCAGCGCCGTGGCGTTCTGCTGCCCGTCGGCGGCCAGTGAGCCGCCGGGCCAGCTCACCGCGCCGGCCAGGTAGGGCGCGTAGAGGTAGGCGGCGCGCCCCGGCGTGCACCGCGCGGTCAGTTCGGTACCCGGTGCGCCCTCCGGTGTCGCCGGGACCGACCAGCCGCTGCTGCCGTGGTCGGTCGGCGCCGGGCCGGTGCCCGGCACCAGCTCGGGCACCTGGTAGACGGTCGCACCGAGCAGCGCCTGCTGCCGGGCCCAGACCGAGGACTGCGCG
This sequence comes from Kitasatospora sp. NPDC006697, assembly GCF_042869935.1. Lineage (NCBI taxonomy): Bacteria > Bacillati > Actinomycetota > Actinomycetes > Kitasatosporales > Streptomycetaceae > Kitasatospora > Kitasatospora sp. NPDC006697. The sequence continues at coordinate 7,027 of NZ_JBIAGU010000004.1, read as the reverse complement.
GCCGGCTCCGGCGTGCGCTCCAGCACGGCGAGCGGCAGCGCCGGTGCCGTGCGGACCACCAGGTCCGGGCCGAGCGAGGCCGTCACCCCGAACAGCGCCTGGCCCACCTGGTCGGCGGCGCTCAGCGTCTGCCGGCCCTGCAGCAGCCAGCCCGCGCCCAGCGCGTGCAGGGTCTGCGCGGTCCGGGCCGGCAGGTAGTCGCTGCGGTAGCCGCCGCCCTGGCCGCCCAGCAGTATCGGGTCGTTGCCGGTGAACAGGTGCGGCCCCGGGTCGCGGCGCCCGTCCGGCCAGCGCGGCCCGGGTGCCGCCGCCAGCGCGGAGCGGGCGGCCGCCAGGGCGGCACCCGAGGGCGCGGGGGAGCCGGGCCGCCGGTCCCGCAGCGCCAGCACCGAGCCGGTCGCCAGCCCCGAACCCGCCAGTACGGCGCAGCCCAGCACGGCGAGCGCCGCCGTGCGCTTCCGCGCGCCCCCGGCCAGCGCGGGCACCGTGAGCGCGGCGATCGGCACCCCCGCGCCCAGCAGCACCCAGGTGACCGGCCGGGTCGAGCCCCGCCCGTGCACCAGCGCGGCCAGCAGCGCCATCAGCAGCACCCCGCCGGCCAGTGCCGCCGGGCGCGGCCGGTGCGCCAGGCAGACCCAGGCGGCCATGGTCAGCAGGCCGCTCAGCACGAAGGTCGAGCGGTACGGATTGCCCTCGGGCGCCGTCGAGACGTGCCAGAGCAGCACGCTCGGCCGCCAGACGAAGGAGCCCGCCACCAGCGCCGGCACCAGCAGCCAGCCGACCCGCTCGCGCAGCCGGACCCGCCGGTTGAACGGCAGCGCGGCCACCAGCAGCAGGCCCAGCACGCCGACGAAGACGTCCGGCAGCGCCCGTGCCGCCAGCCCGCCCGGCAGCAGCTGGCCCAGGTAGTCGGTGACGCCGGGGGCGGTCGGGTGCACCACCGCGGCCGGCTGCGCGCTCCGCCCGGCCTCGAAGGTCACCAAGAGCACCGGCGCGGCCGCCGCGATCCCGACCGCCGTCATCGACACCGCGCGCAGCAACGCCCGCCACCCGCCGCGGCCCACCGCCAGGCGCAGCAGCAGCACCAGGCCGGCGCCCAGCGAGGCGGTGGCGGCGGTGTAGAAGTCGCCCAGCCAGCAGGCCGCCACCGCGGCCGCGCCCAGCGGCCAGCCGGTGCGCCGCAGGCAGCGGTCGTAGGCCAGCCCGAGCAGCGGCAGCGCCACCAGCCCCCAGAGCCAGGCCGGCCGCCCCACCCCGGCCACCAGCACCCAGGCGCAGAGCCCGTACCCCACCCCGAGCAGCCCGCGCACCGCCACCGCCCCCGGCGCCAGCCGCCCCAGGAAGTGCGTCATCAGCGCGGTGGCCAGCCCCAGGCTGAGCAGCACCGCGAGGAACACCCCGAACGCCTGCTGGGACCGGGGGAGCAGCAACCCCGGCCAGCCGCACGGATTGAGCAGGTCGGTCGCCAGGTCCGGCAGGAACGGCACCCCGTACCCGCTGTTCCAGTTCACCACCAGGTCCCCGGACCCCGGCGCGCCGCGCAGCACGTCCCACAGGTGCGTCTGCAACGGCACCACCTGCTCGGTCAGCGGCGTCCCGCCCCGCACCACGGCGCCGAACGGCCATCGCCCGTCCCAGGCGAGGGCGGCGCAGTAGGTCCCGGCGGCCGCCGAGCCGGCGAGCGCGGCACCCGTGAGTTCACGCATGCGCCCATCCTCGACACGTTCGGGTGATTACCCGTCAGGACCCGCCGGGTACGGTGGAGAGCACTGCAGACTCTCGCGCATGGGAGTGATGATGAGCGCCGAACCGTTCCCGGACTGGCTCCGTCCGCCGGTGGGGGGATGGACAGCCGAAGACCTCGACCGGCTCCCGGACCTGCCTCCGCACACGGAGCTGATCGACGGGAACCTGGTATTCGTGAGTCCGCAGGCCAACTTCCACATGCGCACCATTCGACTACTGGAGTACGCCTTGCTGGCGGCGATTCCGGACGATCTGGATGTCTGGCGCGAGTTCTCCGTCGTCCTGGGCAAGCGGAACAGGCCCGAGCCCGATCTGACGGTGACGCGGAGGGACGCGGACCGCGGCCCCAGGCAGACGGCGCTGAACGCCGAGGACATCGTGCTCGCCGTTGAGGTTGTGTCCGAGGAATCCGAAGAGCGTGACCGGGAGATCAAGCCGGTCAAGTACGCCGCTGCCGGTATCCGCTACTTCTGGCTGGTGGAGAGTGACGACGATCATCCCGTCGTCCACACCTACGAGTTGGATCCGGTGCACCGCACCTATGCCCTCACGGGGATCTTCCATGATCGGTTGAAGGTCGACCACCCGTTCCCGCTCGATGTCGACCTCTCCTGCCGTCCGCATCCTGGACGGTAGATGTCAACCCCCGAGACCCGGAGTACCGTCACCTCCATGTCTCGCAGCCTTCGTCTCGCAGTGATCCCCGGTGACGGCATCGGCCAGGAAGTGGTGGCCGAGGGCCTCAAGGTGCTGACCGCCGTCCTCCCCGCCGACGTGAAGCTGGAGACCACCGAGTACGACCTCGGTGCCCGGCGCTACCACGCGACCGGCGAGACCCTGCCGGACGAGGTGCTGGCGGAGCTCAAGGAGCACGACGCGATCCTGCTCGGCGCGATCGGCGACCCCTCGGTGCCCTCCGGGGTGCTGGAGCGGGGCCTGCTGCTGAAGCTGCGGTTCGCCTTCGAGCACTTCCTCAACCTGCGCCCGGGCAAGCTCTTCCCCGGGGTCGCCTCGCCGCTGGCGGGCAACCCGGAGATCGACTTCGTGGTGGTCCGCGAGGGCACCGAGGGCCCGTACGTCGGCAACGGCGGCACGCTGCGCACCGGCACCCCGCACGAAGTGGCCACCGAGGTCAGCCTCAACACCGCGTTCGGCATCGAGCGCGTGGTCCGGGACGCCTTCCGCCGGGCCGCCGCCCGCCCGCGCAAGAAGCTCACCCTGGTGCACAAGAACAACGTGCTGGTGCACGCCGGCCACCTGTGGACCCGGATCTTCCAGCAGGTCGCCGCCGAGTACCCCGAGGTGACCACCGACTACCTGCACGTGGACGCGGCGACGATCTTCTTCGTCACCCAGCCCGAGCGCTTCGACGTGATCGTCACCGACAACCTGTTCGGCGACATCCTGACCGACCTGGCCGCCGCCGTCACCGGCGGGATCGGCCTGGCCGCCAGCGGCAACATCAACCCGACCGGCGACTTCCCGTCGATGTTCGAGCCGGTGCACGGCTCGGCCCCGGACATCGCCGGCCAGGGCAAGGCCGACCCGACGGCCACCGTGCTCTCGGTCGCCATGCTGCTCGAGCACCTCGGATTCACCGCCGAGGCCGCCGCCGTCGAGGCCGCGGTCGGCGCGGACCTGGCCGAGCGGGGCAGCACCGCCCGCTCCACCTCGCAGGTCGGCGACGCGATCGCCGCCCGAGTATCCGGCTGACGGGCCGGCTGGAGGCGCACCAACAACCCCACAGCTGTTCGGCACGGCCCCTGAGATGCGACTATCAACAGTGGGCCGTGCCGTCATGTGCTTGAGCACCGCGGCGGGTCGGCCCCGACCAACCCCACGGTGAAGGACAGAAGCCATGACCACGCCCACCCAGGCGCCCATCACGTTCGAGCTCAAGCCCTCCGCGCACCCGCTGCCCGCGGTCGAGCGCGAGGCCCGGCTGACGAACCCCGGTTTCGGTCGGATCTTCACCGACCACATGGTCACCATCCGCTGGACCGAGGGCCGTGGCTGGCACGACGCCCAGCTCACCCCGTACGCGCCGCTCGAGCTCGACCCGGCGAACATGACCCTGCACTACGGCCAGGCGATCTTCGAGGGCCTGAAGGCCTACCGCCAGCCCGACGGCTCGATCGCCACCTTCCGCCCGGAGGCCAACGCGGCCCGCTTCCAGGCCTCGGCCCGCCGGCTGGCGATGCCCGAACTGCCCGCCGAGGCCTTCGTGGAGGCGGTCGAGCTGCTGGTCCAGCAGGACCGCGACTGGGTGCCGAACGAGCCGGAGCAGACCCTCTACCTGCGCCCGTTCATGTTCGCCACCGAGGTCGGCCTGGGCGTCCGCCCCGCCAACGAGTACCTCTTCATCCTGATCGCCTCGCCGGCCGGCGCCTACTTCCCGGGCGGCGTGAAGCCGGTCTCGGTCTGGCTCTCCGAGGAGTACGTGCGGGCCGCGCCCGGCGGCACCGGCGCCGCCAAGTGCGCGGGCAACTACGCCGCTTCGCTGGTTGCCCAGGCCCAGGCCGCGGCCCAGGGCTGCGACCAGGTGGTCTGGCTGGACGCCGCCGAGCACAAGTGGATCGAGGAGATGGGGGGCATGAACCTGTACTTCGTCTTCGGCGAGGGCGACAGCGCCCGGATCGTCACCCCGGCCCTCTCCGGCGCCCTGCTGCCCGGCATCACCCGCGACTCGCTGCTCGCCGTCGCCGCCGACCTCGGCTACGCCGTCGAGGAGCGCAAGATCTCCACCGACGAGTGGAAGCAGGGCAACGCCGACGGCACCCTCACCGAGGTCTTCGCCTGCGGCACCGCCGCCGCCATCACGCCGGTCGGCTCGGTGAAGTCCGCCCGCGCCGACTGGACCGTCGGCACCGGCGAGCCCGGCCCGGTCACCATGCGCCTGCGCGAGACCCTGCTCGGCATCCAGGCCGGCAAGGTCGCCGACACCCACGGCTGGCTCCACCCCATCGCCTGAGGCCCTTCCCCGGGCGCCCCGCCACGGCGGGGCGCCCGGCGTGGGCGGCGGCCTGCCCGAGGGCGTCCTGATGGTCCTCGAGGTCACCTCCTGCACCCTGGACACCGGCGACCTCTTCCGAACACGCACGTCCCGCATCCCGAGACATCCGTTCGCTCCGGCTGCCCGCTGTGCCAGACTGCAAGCGTGTCCTCGCTTTCGCTGATCATTAGCAGCAGGCGCGCCGGTCCGCAGTGACCGTTCCGCAGTGAACCCCGCGGGACGACCACCGTGTCACACGACCCGCGCGCAGACCTCTCGCACCCGCGAGGGGTCTTTTGTTTTGCCCGGTCAGGCCCACCCCACGCCGACCGGGCAGGATCCGGAGCACCGCAGCCGCCGACCGGGCGGAGACGGGTTCCGGATGGCGCGCGGGAGGGTGGACAGTGGAGCCGGGTATTCGATACCGGCAGCAGCAACTCTCCCGAACGGAGAAACCAGGGCCATGACCGACGGCAGTACTCCTCGCCTCGACGACGGATTCCACGTGTTCGACACCACCCTGCGCGACGGGGCGCAGCGTGAGGGCATCAACCTCACGGTGGCCGACAAGCTGACCATCGCCCGGCACCTGGACGAGTTCGGGGTCGGGTTCATCGAGGGGGGCTGGCCCGGCGCCAACCCCCGGGACACCGAGTTCTTCGCCCGGGCGGCGACCGAGCTGGAGCTGAAGAACGCCCAGCTGGTGGCCTTCGGGGCGACCCGGCGGGCCGGCGGCAGCGCGGCCGAGGACCCGCAGCTGGCGGCGCTGCTGGACTCCGGCGCGCCGGTGGTCACCCTGGTGGCCAAGGCGCACGACCGGCACGTGGAGCTGGCGCTGCGCACCACGCTGGAGGAGAACCTGGAGATGGTCCGGGACAGCGTGAGCCACCTCAAGGCCCGGGGCCGACGGGTCTTCATCGACTGCGAGCACTTCTTCGACGGGTACCGGGGCAACCCCGAGTACGCCCTCTCGGTGGTCCGCACCGCGCACGAGGCGGGCGCCGACGTGGTGGTGCTCTGCGACACCAACGGCGGCATGCTGCCCGCCGGGGTACGGGAGATCACCGCCGAGGTGCTGGCCGCGACCGGCGCCCGGCTGGGCATCCACGCCCAGGACGACACCGGCTGCGCGGTGGCCAACACGCTGGCCGCGGTGGACGCCGGGGCGACCCACGTGCAGTGCACCGCCAACGGCTACGGCGAGCGGGTCGGCAACGCCAACCTCTTCCCGGTGGTCGGCGCGTTGGAGATCAAGTACGACCGGCGGGTGCTGCCGGCCGGCCGGCTGGCCGAGATGACCCGGATCTCGCACGCCATCGCCGAGGTGGTCAACCTCACCCCGTCCACCCACCAGCCGTACGTCGGCGTCTCGGCCTTCGCGCACAAGGCCGGCCTGCACGCCTCGGCGATCAAGGTGGACCCGGACCTCTACCAGCACATCGACCCGGAGCAGGTCGGCAACACCATGCGGATGCTGGTCTCCGACATGGCCGGCCGGGCCTCGATCGAGCTCAAGGGCAAGGAGCTGGGCTACGACCTGTCCAGCGACCGCGACCTGGCGGGCCGGGTGGTGGCCCGGGTCAAGGAGCGCGAGCTGGCCGGCTACACCTACGAGGCCGCCGACGCCTCCTTCGAGCTGCTGCTGCGCGACGAGGTGCACGGCCGGCCGGCCCGGTTCTTCTCGCTGGAGTCCTGGCGGACCATCAGCGAGCAGGGCCTGGGCTCGGCGGCCTCCAACGAGGCCACGGTGAAGCTCTGGGCCAAGGGCGAGCGGATGATCGCCACCGGGGAGGGCAACGGCCCGGTGGACGCCCTGGACCGCGCGCTGCGCGGCGCGCTGGAGCGGATCTACCCGCAGCTGGCCAAGCTGGAGCTGTCGGACTACAAGGTCCGCATCCTGGAGGGCCAGCACGGCACCGGCTCGAAGACCCGGGTGCTGATCGAGAGCACCGACGGCTCGGCCGCCTGGTCCACGGTCGGCGTGGCCGACAACGTGGTCGCCGCCTCCTGGGTGGCCCTGCAGGACGCCTACACCTTCGGCCTGCTCAGGGCCGGCCTGCAGCCCGAGGACTGAGCGGCCGAGGACTGAGCGGCCGGGAACCGGGCATCCGAGGACTGGCGGAGCGACAGAAAGCTCAGGGCCCCGCCGACTTGCGCGGGGCCCAGGGGCGTCTGCTCCGGGTCAGCGCAGCCGCGCCAGGAGGGCGTGTTCGACGAGGGTGATGAGGGCGCTTTTGGCGCTGTCTCGTCGGCGTGCGTCGAGGGTGATGATGGGGGTGTCGGGGCCGA